>RBWT01000060.1 GCA_004010275.1 Streptomyces huasconensis | reverse complement strand
GGTACGGCGTCGATGCCCTGCCCGCGCCCAGCGCCCCCGACGAGGTCGACGGGGTGCCCCGCGGCAGTTCCCGGACCCGCCAGGCTCCGTTGCCCTCGTCGCGCGCGGCGAGCGAGGAAGGCTTCGGCGGCGGCGAGGGCGGCGCGCGGGGGCGTCGGCACCGGGGGACGCGCAGGGCGTGACCCCCGATGCGGACGACCGCGTCCGCCCGGGCCGCCAGAGCCGTCCGAGCCACCCTTTCCGCCCAAGCCACCCGAGCCGTCCGAACGCCCCGAACCGCCCGTGCCGCCCGTGCCGCCCAAGCCACCCGAGCCCCCCGATTCTGCGATCAAGGTCACATCGCCGCCGAGCGGAGCCACATCCCCGCGCCCGTCGTCCAGGACGAACAGGAAACGGCCGGAGAGCGCCGTCGTCCACTCCTGCCCGCACAGCAGCCGGTCCAGCTCACGGGCCCACAACTGCACGTCGGCGTGGCCGAGTCGGTCGAGGGCGGCGAGCGGGGAGGCCACGATGTTGCGGACGCGTTCGTGGCGTTCGGAAGGCAGCAGGCCCGCGTCGGCGAGGAGCGCGGAGAGCCGTCCGCCGCAGCTCTCGCCGAGGCCGCGCAGCTCGATGTTGCCGCGCGAGGTGATGCTGAGGTGGCCGTCCGCCAGGCGCTCCGCCACCTCCCCGAGAACCTCCGCCTGACGGGACGTCAGAAGCCCTGCGGGCAGGCGGAGTCGGGCCAGCGCGCCGTCGTCGGCGCGGTGCAGGCGGAGCGCTCCGGGGCAGGCGTCGCCCCGGTCGCGCACCGGGTTGCGTATGAGGGATTCGCCCTGGTTCGTGGAGGTTGCTCGGGTGGGCGGCATGGCGGCGAGCATACCCACGCCGATCCGGCCGGTCGCTGCCGAGTCGGGCCGTCCCGGCAGGCGGCCGCCCCACCGGCGGCGGCCAGGACTTACTATGCAGGCGGCGGGCCGCCAGGTCCGCGACGCCAGCGACGGCGTGGGCCCACCAGGGCCGAGGGAGGAAGCCGGTGCGAATCCGGCGCGGTCCCGCCACTGTGAGCCCCACCGAGGTGGGGCGAGTCAGGAACTCCCGCCGTCCATACGACCACCCGGGGCGCGGACACCCCGAGGAAGGCCTGCGCACGCATGCTTCTGCTGCTGTCGACCTCCGACACCGACCTGCTCAGCGCCCGCGCGGCGGGGGGTCCGGTCGACTACCGGTTCGCCAACCCGTCCCGCCTGGACCTCGCCGAGCTGCCCGCGCTCCTGGAGGGCGCCGACCTCGTCGTCGTACGCCTCCTCGGTGGCGTCCGCGCCTGGCAGGACGGCCTGGACCAGCTCATCGCCAGCGGTCTGCCGGTGGTCGTGCTCACCGGTGAACAGGCGCCCGACGCCCAGCTCATGGCCTCCTCGACCGTGCCGGTCGGCATCGCCGCCGAGGCGCACGCCTACCTCGCGCACGGCGGCCCCGCGAACCTGGAGCAGCTCGCCCGCTTCCTCTCCGACACCGTGCTCCTCACCGGCCACGGCTTCGACCCGCCGGCGCCCGCCCCGTCCTGGGGCCCGCTGGAGCGCGCCGCCCGTGACGTCGAGGGCCCGACGGTGGCGGTGCTGTACTACCGCGCCCACCACATGAGCGGCAACACCGCCTTCATCGACGACCTGTGCGGCGCCATCGAGGACGCGGGCGGCCGCCCGATGCCGCTGTACGTGGCCTCGCTGCGCGCCCCCGAGCCGGAGCTGATCGACGCGCTGCGCCCCGCCGACGCCATCGTGACGACGGTCCTCGCGGCCGGCGGCACCAAGCCCGCCGAGGCCTCCGCGGGCGGCGACGACGAGTCGTGGGACGCGGGCGCGCTGACCGGCCTCGACGTGCCGATCCTCCAGGCGCTCTGCCTGACCGGGTCGCGTTCGGCCTGGGAGGAGAACGACGAGGGCGTCTCGCCGCTGGACGCGGCGAGCCAGATCGCTGTGCCGGAGTTCGACGGGCGGCTCATCACGGTCCCGTTCTCGTTCAAGGAGATCGACGAGGACGGCCTTCCGGCGTACGTCGCCGACGCCGAGCGCGCGGCGCGGGTCGCCGGTATCGCCGTACGGCACGCGCGTCTGAAGCACATCCCGGCCGCCGACAAGCGCCTGGCGCTCGTCCTGTCCGCGTACCCGACCAAGCACTCCCGGATCGGCAACGCGGTCGGCCTGGACACCCCCGCGTCCGCCGTCGCACTGCTGCGCAGGCTGCGCGCCGAGGGCTACGACTTCGGCCCCGAGGCCGACATCCCGGGCCTCGTCTCCGGTGACGGCGACGAGCTGATCCGCGCGCTGATCGACGCGGGCGGCCACGACCAGGAGTGGCTCACCGAGGAGCAGCTCGCCGCCAACCCGGTCCGCATCCCTGCCGCCGACTACAAGCGCTGGTACGCCACGCTGCCGCAGGAGCTGCGGAACTCCGTCGAGCAGCACTGGGGGCCGCCGCCCGGCGAGATGTTCCTGGACCGCTCGCGCGTCGGCAGCGGCGGCGACCCGGAGGGCGACATCGTCCTCGCCGCCCTGCGGCGCGGCAACCTCCTCATCCTCATCCAGCCGCCGCGCGGCTTCGGCGAGAACCCCATCGCGATCTACCACGACCCGGATCTGCCGCCCTCGCACCACTACTTGGCGGCCTACCGCTGGATCGCCGCCCCGGCCGCCGACGGCGGCTTCGGCGCCGACGCCATGGTCCACCTGGGCAAGCACGGCAACCTGGAGTGGCTGCCCGGCAAGAACGCGGGCCTCTCGGCGGCCTGCGGGCCGGACGCCGCGCTCGGCGACCTGCCGTTGATCTACCCGTTCCTGGTCAACGACCCGGGCGAGGGCACGCAGGCCAAGCGCCGCGTGCACGCCACGCTCATCGACCACCTCGTGCCGCCGATGGCCCGCGCCGACTCCTACGGCGACATCGCGCGCCTGGAGCAGCTCCTCGACGAGTACGCGCAGATCAGCTCCATGGACCCGGCGAAGCTGCCCGCGATCCGCGCGCAGATCTGGACGCTCATCCAGGCCGCGAAACTCGACCACGACCTGGGCCTGGAGGACCGCCCGGACGACGACGGCTTCGACGACTTCCTCCTGCACGTCGACGGCTGGCTCTGCGAGATCAAGGACATGCAGATCCGCGACGGCCTCCACGTGCTGGGCACCGCCCCGGCCGGTGCCGACCGCGTCAACCTCGTCCTCGCGATCCTGCGCGCCCGCCAGATCTGGGGCGGCACCTCCGCCCTGCCCGGCCTGCGCGAGGCCCTCGGCCTGGACGAGTCCGCGGCGACACGCGTGAGCGCCGACGAGGCCGAGGAGAAGGCCCGCGCGCTGGTCCAGGCGATGGACGACGCCGACTGGGACCTCGCGGCCGTCCCCCGTGACCAGGGCGAGCAGGTCGCCGCCATCCTGGAGTTCGCCGCCCGCGAGGTGGTCCCCCGCCTGGAGGGCACCACGGCCGAACTCGACCACGCCGTACGGGCGTTGGAGGGCCGCTTCGTCCCCGCCGGGCCCAGCGGCTCCCCGCTGCGCGGCCTGGTCAACGTCCTGCCGACCGGCCGCAACTTCTACTCAGTCGACCCCAAGGCCGTCCCCTCCCGCCTCGCGTGGGAGACCGGCGAGGCCCTCGCCGACTCGCTCATCGAGCGGTACCGCACCGACAACGGCGACTACCCCACCTCCGTCGGCCTGTCCCTGTGGGGCACGAGCGCAATGCGCACGGCGGGCGACGACGTCGCCGAGGCCATGGCGCTGCTCGGCGTCCGCCCCGTCTGGGACGACGCCTCGCGCCGCGTCACGGGCCTGGAGGCCATCCCGTACGAGGAGCTGGGCCGCCCGCGCATCGACGTGACGCTGCGCATCTCGGGCTTCTTCCGCGACGCGTTCCCGCACACGATCGGCCTGCTCGACGACGCGGTGCGGCTGGCCGCCTCACTCGACGAGCCCGCCGAGCACAACTACGTACGCGCCCACGCCCAGGCCGACCTGGCCGAGCACGGCGACGAGCGCCGGGCCACCACCCGCATCTTCGGCTCGCGCCCGGGCACGTACGGCGCCGGGCTGCTCCAGCTCATCGACTCCCGCGACTGGCGCACGGACGCGACCTCGCCGAGGTGTACACGGTGTGGGGCGGATACGCCTACGGCCGCGGGCTCGAAGGCCGCCCGGCGCGGTCCGAGATGGAGACGGCGTACAAGCGCATCGCGGTGGCGGCCAAGAACACCGACACCCGCGAGCACGACATCGCGGACTCCGACGACTACTTCCAGTACCACGGCGGCATGGTCGCGACGGTCCGCGCCCTGCGCGGCACGGCGCCGGAGGCCTACATCGGCGACTCGACGCGTCCCGAGACGGTCCGCACGCGCACCCTGGTCGAGGAGACCTCGCGCGTCTTCCGCGCCCGCGTCGTCAACCCCAAGTGGATCGAGGCGATGCGCCGCCACGGCTACAAGGGCGCCTTCGAACTCGCCGCGACCGTGGACTACTTGTTCGGGTACGACGCCACGACGGGCGTCGTCGCCGACTGGATGTACGACAAGCTCACGGAGACGTACGTCCTGGACCCGACGAACCGTCAGTTCCTCCAGGAGAACAACCCCTGGGCGCTGCACGGCATCGCGGAACGCCTCCTGGAAGCCGAGTCGCGCGGCATGTGGGCGAAGCCGGACCCGGCGGTGCTCGAAGCGCTGCGGCAGGCGTATCTGGAGACGGAAGGCAACCTGGAGGACGAGGGCGGCGAGGCATGAGCGGCGGCGCCGTCCGGTACCTCTACCTGGCCCGGCACGGCGAGGCCACGCCCGATGAGAGCGGCCTGACGGAGGGCGGCCGCCGGCAGGCCGCCCTGCTGGGCGAGCGGCTGCGCGGCGTGCCCCTCTCCGCGGTCCACCACGGGCCGCTGCCGCGGGCCGAGGAGACGCCCGGCTGATCGCCGGGCGGCTCGACGGCGTGCCCCTGCGCCGCTCGGACGCCGCGGGCGACTACATCCCGTACATGCCGAGCGAGGACGAACTGCCCACGGAGAGCGCCGAGTCCACGCTTCAGTGGCTGGCGGACTTCCCGGAGGAGGAGCGCACGGGTGGGCCCGCGCTCGCCCGTGCGGCGCTGGCCCGGTTCACCGGCCCGGCGCCGGGGGACGAACCCCGCCACGAACTGGTCGTCACGCACAACTTCCTCATCGGCTGGCTCGTCCGGGACGCCCTCGACGCGCCCGCGTGGCGCTGGCTGGGCCTGAACCACGGCAACGCGGCCCTGACCGTCATCCGCTACACGCCGGGACGCCCCGCGTCGTTGGTCCTCTTCAACGACATGGGGCACCTGCCGGCCGAGCTGCGCTGGACGGGTTTCCCACTCGGTTATTCACCCGACGTCACAGCAGATGAGGCAGCACCACGCCGTTGACCAGCGGCCCCTCGACCGTGATGCCTTCGCTGACCAGCGTCTCGGCGATGGGCGGGATCGGGGAGGGGTTCGCCGCGGCCGGGGAGGCCGTCAGGGCGAGGGGGAACGTGAGGAGCCCCAGCAGGGCGGCGGTCACGACGCGACGTGTACGCATACAGCTGCCTTCTTGATCGAGGGGGCGACGGGACGTCCTACGACCCGTTCGTATGATCGTCGGTGACTTCTTGGCCGCGGGGCGGTTACACACCGCGAGGCGGGCCGCGACCGGTGGCCCTCACCCGTGGTCCAAGGAGGCTGCAGTGGACGGTTGTTGGGTGCGGAAGATGTCCCGTTGGGCGCTGGTCGCGGCGGTGGCGGCCGTACCGGCCGCACTGTGCTCCGGCACGGCGCACGCCGACGAGGCGAACAAGGAATCCCACAACGGACCCAGGGTCGCGCTGATCAACATGGGCCAGGTCGACGACCCGATGGAGGACGTGCTGGAGCACACCCTCAACTTCGGTGACGGGTACAGCTGGAGCTGACGGTGACGGCCGTCGTGGCGCGCTTGCGCGGGTCCCGGATGCCCGCGGGCGCGCCAGACGCGGCGGCGTTCAGCCCGTCACGGCGCGAGGCACGTCGTGCCCGGGATCTCGCTGGGCACGGCGGGGGCCGCCGGGTCGATCAGCCCCGTGATGTCCGCAGGTGTCCCCACCAGGCAGTTGAGGGTCGCGACCGGGTCCGGGACGGCGTTCGCCGGCACCGCGAGAATTCCCAGCAGGGTGGTGGCCCCGAGGACGACGGCGGCGTAACGGCGCATGTGAAGTCTCCTTCGCTTCGGCGGTGTTGCCGGTGGCCCGGCGCTTCGTGCCGAGCCGTTCCGTGCCTCCCCACCCCTCCGACCTGGTACGCCCCACATCACCCGTACGTGGCTGAGGGAACGATCCGCCGCCTCACTTCGCCTCGGGCGTGACGGGTCAGAGGGAGCCGCCGCCCTAAGAGCCGGCCGCCTTCCGGTCACTCGCCGTCGGCAGAGCCGGCCAGCCCTGACGCGCCCGCGCCCATCCCGCTGAACATCCCCTCCATCAGCTGCTCGACGTCCAGATCGGTGGCGCCGGCCGGGACGGTGGGCATGCTGCCGCCGGTCATCCGTACGACCAGGCCGAGCTTCTTGACCTTGGGGTTCTCGGTGAGCTTGGCGAGGTCGAGGCGGACCTCCTTCAGCTCGCCGTTCTTCAGCGTGACGTCCGCCCGCACCTTGGCGTCCGGAGCGTCCTTCAGGTCCTTGTCCGTCGGCAGCTCGGCGCCCGGCGGCAGCTTCTTCGCCAGCGGGCGAAGCTCCTCGACCAGCTCGGTGGCCAGGGTACGGAAGGGCGCGGTGGCGGTGATGCGCTCGGTCCCGTCCTCGCCCCCGGCCGACTTCAGCTTGACCTCACGGGCGACGACCCCGCGCACGGCCTTCATGAGCTTCTTCTGCGTCACCGCGTCGATGGTCGGCTCCGGGGAGGGCTCGGCCCCCGGCTCGTCACCGTTCTCGGCGGCGAGCCGCTCCATCTCCTTGGTGTCGATCTTCACCCACTTGCCCTCCAGGACCTTCTTGAGGGCGCCCGCCTCCGGAGGCAGGTCCGACGCCTTCGGCACGGGGGTCCCCATGGCCTTGCCGAGCGTGCCCGCGTCCGTACGGAGGTACGTGTGGTCGCCGATGACCCGGTACTCGATCAGCTGCCCGTCCGGGCTGCTGACCTTCATGGCCATGCGGTCGACGTCCTTCTCCCCGGACTCGCCGAACGGCTTCTTCGACTGCACGGTGACACTGATCTTCGCGTCGCGGAACAGCCGCGCGACCTCGTCCGGCATTTCCTCGCCGGGCTCCGGGGCGGAGGGGCCGTCCAGCGCCTTGAGCGACGCGACGTCGCTGTCCAGGGAGAATTCGAAGGAGAGCGACTTCTCCTCGTCGAGCTTTTCGAAGGCCCGGTCGAGCTTCTGTCCGGCGGACAGCTGCTCCACGGTCCCGCAGGCGGCCGAACCGGCGAGGACCGCGCCGACGACGGCGGTGGCGGTCAGGGTCTTGCGTATGGCGATGATGATGGTCTCCTCGTAAGTGTTCTCGGCCGGTAGACCAGCACCTGCCACGAATGGTTGCCCTGATCCCGCCAAGAAGTGGTCCCGCGGGCAGAGGCGCGCCCGGCCCGGGATCACCGGCCCCAAGAGAGACCCAAGAGAGATCTAAGAGAGACCTGAGCTAGACCTGAGCTAGACCTGAGCGAGAAGCGGAGGGCGGCTCGGGTCAGAAGGCGTATCTCACCCGCAGCCACGGCGCGCGCTCGGCGAGCAGTCGCCGCAGCTGTGTCAGGGACTCCTGCTTGATGTCGAGGGCGTAGCGGACGTTGAGCGCGCCGTTCTGCGAACGCTTCGTCTCCTGGATGTCCGGCTGCCACAGCGCTTCCTCGGCGCGGGGGTGCCACCTCAGGTTGACCTCGTGGAGCGCCTGGTTGTGGGTCAGCATGATGACCTCGGCCGCCGCCTGTTCCTTCACCCGGGCGGGCAGGACGTCGTCGAGGTGGGTGAGCAGGTCGGCCCAGTCCTGCTGCCATCCGGGGCGCAGGACGACGGGCGAGAGGTTGAAGTGCACCTCGTAGCCCGCGTCGAGGAAGTCGGCGGCCGCGGCGATCCGCTCGGCGACCGGGCTGGTGCGGATGTCCAGCAGCCGGGCGTCGTCGGCCGGCATGACGGAGAAGCGCACCCGCGTACGCCCCTGGGGGTCGAGCGCGAGCAGATCAGGGTTGACGAACTTGGTCGCGAAGGACGCCTTGGCGGTCGGCAGCGCACGGAACGCGGCGATGAGATCCGCGGTGTTGTCGCAGACCAGGGCGTCGACGGAGCAGTCGCCGTTCTCACCGATGTCGTAGACCCACGCGTGGGGGTCGCACTGGTTGGGCTCGGTCTTGGGCCCCTGGGCCCGTACGTGCCGCCGGACGTGGGCGACGATCGCCTCGATGTTGGTGAACAGGGTGATGGGGTTGGCGTAGCCCTTGCGGCGGGGGACGTAGCAGTAGGCGCAGGCCATCGCGCACCCGTTGGAGGGCCCCGGAGCGATCCAGTCGGCCGACCTGCCGTTGGGCCGCGTCACGAGCTGGTGCTTGACCCCGAGGACGAGCGTCTCGGTCTTGATACGGACCCACCGCTCGGCGTTGCCGTCGTTCCCGTGCAGGGAGGGGATACGCCAGTGGCTGTTTACCTCGGTCACGCGCACCCCCGGCAGCCGGGCCATGATCTGCTGCCCGCGCGGCGAGTCCAGGGCGGCGGGCTCCGCGTAGACCTCCCGGACGTCGAGCATCCGCCGCGCCTGGGGGCTGTCCCGGAACGCCCCGTGCGGGGCCGGTGCCGGGGCGGTGTCCGCCCACCCGAAGAGCGCTTGCTGCTCGGGCTCTCCCGCAGCGGACCCGGCGCCCGCCGATGACTGATCCACGTGCTGTACCTGTCGCCGTTCTTGTCGTGCCTGCCGTGCTTGTCGTGCCTGTCCGCGCGTCCCGGATTGTGTCCCCGGGGCCACACGCTCGCCGTGGCGGCGGC
Source organism: Streptomyces huasconensis (assembly GCA_004010275.1). Classification (GTDB taxonomy): domain Bacteria; phylum Actinomycetota; class Actinomycetes; order Streptomycetales; family Streptomycetaceae; genus Streptomyces; species Streptomyces huasconensis. The sequence goes on along the minus strand of RBWT01000060.1, from coordinate 35,096 downwards.
GCCACGCCGTCGGAAGGGCCGGACGAACCACCCCGCCCCGTCGGCCTCCCCACGGCCCCAGTACACCTTGTCCCGCACTGTCCCGCGCTGCGGGGAGGCCACGGGTCGGGCGCGGCGGCTGGTCGGAACTCTCGCCAACGCTCCAGGACCGGACCGCCGGCGGCCCGAGATGCGCCGCACGTTTCCGCCGACCACCCTCGGGGCATTTGCCTGACATGGCGCGGTATGGGGCGAATCGCCGGGTGCGTGTGCCCGTCGGCTCGGGCCCTCCCGGCCATCGGCGGCGGCACCCCGAACGGAGACGAGCGGATGAGCCCAATGCCCGGCGGAGCCGCGCGGCGCCCGTGGCTGCGCTTCGACGGCTGGATCGCGGGCCTGGGCACCACCTCCGGGACCCGCGTCGTGCTCGGCCACTGGCACCGGTCGCCGTTCGGGCCGTTCAGCGACGTGATGATCGAACGGGCCGACGGGGAACGACTGCTGCTGGCCCCCACGCGGGCGACGGCGGACTTCGTCGGCGACACCTACACCTTCGACACCGTACGCGTGGTCCCGGTCGACGTCGGCGTCACCGCCGACACGTGGACGGTCAGCGCCGGCCCACTCGACCTGCGCTTCACCGTCGGCCGCCGGGGCCCCCTGGGGTTGCTGCTCCGTGCCGTTCCCGGCGCCTTCGCCCGCCGCCCGGCGTGGAGCGCGCTGACGGACCGGCCCGCCCGCCTGCTGCTGCCCGGCGTGCGCACCCGCGGCAGCACGGGCGCGGGACGCCGGGAGTGGTACGGCGCCCGGGACCTACGGCCGATCCGCACGGCATCGGCAACCTTCGAGGGCACCGACCTCGGCACGGTGGCCCCCGTGGCACCGCCTGTGCGCTTCGGCTTCGGCTCGGCACCGAGGAACCCGGCCCTCACACGCATCACGACCACGATCGCGCTCGAACCGGAGTAGGAACAGCCCGACCGCACAGCGGCTATACCGGCGGGTCCACCCGGCGCTCCAACTGACGTGCGAGTTTACGTTCCTGCGGGGTCAACGGGATGTCGGGGCGCAGCCGTTCGGGGTGGCTTTCGGCAGGGCCGGTGAGAGGTTGCGCCGAGCGTTCGGACCGCATCAGTTCGCCGGCCAAGTACAGCATCCCCAGCGCCACCAAGCCCTCCCAGACCGGGTGCAGGATGCGGTCGACCGCTATGCGTCGTATCCCTCTGATGGACATGACAGCCGATCGTTCCCATGACGCCTCGCGCCCCGGTCGACAGCACCTCGGGGCCCTCGGTCCCTCGGGACCCTGGGAAGCCAGCGAGCAGCTGTCCGACCTGGGCCCGGACCGGCGCAAAAGAGTACAAACCGTACGCGCAGTTCAGCTCCGCTGCTGCCCAAGCGGCATTCGAGCCCCCTTATAGGGCCCATGGCGACTCTGGTGGCGCGCATCGACGGCCGCCGGTATGTGGGGCCACAGCTGCAAGGGGGACACAGGTGCACCGCTTTCTGGCAGTACGGCCATCAGGCGACGGGGGCAGGCTGCGGTTGTTCTGCTTCCACCATGCCGGGGCGGGGGCCCTGGCGTTCGCCGGGTGGCAGCCGCGGGTGGGCCGGGACGTCGATGTCCTGCCGATACGGCTGCCCGGCCGGGAGGCCTTGCTCAAGGAGCCCCGCATCACCGACGCGGAGCAGCTGGTGCACGAACTCCAGCAGGACCTGGGCCCGCTGCTCGACTCCTCGGTCCCGCACGCCTTCTACGGGCACAGCCTCGGGGCACTCGTCGCCTACCGCCTCACCCAGCATCGGCTGCGCGCCGGCCTTCCGCCCTCCCGGATGTTGCTCGTCGGCGCCTGCGCGGCGCCCCAGGCGCCTCTCGACCTGCTCGACGCACGCGACCCGGCCGAACTCACCGACGAGGAACTGATGGTGGCGTTCAGCGACACACAGTCCCTGCCCGAACCGCTGCGCCGCCGGCCGGGGCGGCTCACCCGCGTCCTGGCCACCCTCCGCTCGGACCTGCTGCTCGCCCGCAGTCTGCGGTCGGCGCCGGCCGACGCGTTGCCGTGTTCGCTGCGGGCCTTCGCGGGCCGCGACGACTCCATGGTCTCCACCGCACAGGTACGGGCCTGGAGGCACTGCACCAGCGCGGGCTTCCGTCTCGACTCCGTGCCGGGGACGCACTTCTTCGTCCGCGGGCGTGAACTCCCCCAGCGGATCGGGGAAGTGCTGCGCAGCCTGGCGCCCTCCGCGCCGCCGGTTCCGACGGGATAGGACGACTGCGGAGTCGGGCTCGGGCTCGGGCTCGACGACCTTCTCGGACAACGCATCGACGTCGGTACCGGTGAAGCGCACACCAGCAGACCAGCACCCAACCCCCACCACCCATCGAAAGGACCGTCATGAGTGACATCACCCTGAGCGACCTCAGTGAACTCTGCCACGAGAGCATCGGTGCCCCCGACGACGGGACGTCCATGGAGGGCGAACAGGCCCTGGACATGTCCTTCATGGAGTTCGGCTACGACTCCCTGGCACTGCTCCAGCTGACCGCTCTGATCAGCCGCAAGTACGGCATCGTGCTCGACGACGACGCCGTCGCCGAGGCCGAGACCCCGCGCCAGCTCCTGGCCGTCATCAACGCGGCCCCCCAAGCGGGTTCCCTCCGTTGACCGACTCCGCGCCGAACCTGGCCGCTGCCCCCTCGCTCCGGCCTGGGCGGCACGCGGCCAGAGTGCTTGTGCCGGGTCTTCCGGAGAGCCTGGGGCCGACGGTGCGTCGGAGACCGGGCTCGAACAGAGAGGTGCACGCCCATGACAGCCACGCCCGTCACCCGGGGTCCTCGCGACGAACAGCCCGCAGAGACCGGCATCCTGGGCCGCCCCCGCTGGTTCATCACCTTGTTCGGGACGGACGTCTGGGAGCGCTTCAGCTTCTACGGGATGTCCGCGATCCTCGTGCTCTACGCGAGCGAGCCCGTGGCCGAGGGCGGGCTCGGCCTCTCCGACGACGATGCCGCACTGCTCTTCGGCAGCTACATGGCCGCCGCGTTCCTCGCCTCCGTACCCGGGGGCTGGCTCGGTGACCGGCTGTTCGGCCCGCACCGTGCCATCCTGTACGGCGGCGTCGTCATCGGGCTCGGGCATCTCACCCTGGCCGTGCCCTCGGAGGTCTCCTTCTATCCGGGGCTGCTGCTCGTCGCCCTCGGCACCGGGCTGCTCAAGCCCAACATGGCCAACCTGCTGAGCACCTTCTACGCCCCCGAGGACCGCTCGGGCCGAGACGCCGGCTTCGCCGTCTTCTACATGAGTGTCCAGGTCAGCGCCCTGATCGCACCACTCGTCGTGGGAACCGTGGGCGAGAGCGTCAACTGGCACCTCGGCTTCGGACTCGCCGCGCTCGGCATGGCGCTCGGCCTCATCCAGTACGTCCGCGGCGCCCGCCACTTCGGCGCCACCGGCAAGGTGCCCGAGCGCGCGGCCGATCCCGCCCAGCGGGCCACCGTGCTGCGCTGGAGCGGGGCCGCCGCGGGTCTGGTCGCCGTCGGCTACGGCGTGGACGCCGCCTTCGGCACCTTCGAGGTCGGCCATGTGATGGCCCTGGTCGGGCTGCTCTGTGTGGTGGCCCCCGTGGGCGCGTTCTGGCGGGTCATCCGCAATCCGCTCCTGACGGCGGCCGAACGCAGCCGGGTCAAGACGTACATCTGGCTCTTCCTCGTCTCCGCCGTCTTTTGGGGCCTGTTCCTTCAGGGCGGCTCCGTCTTCGCGCTCTTCGCGAAGGACTCCACCGACCGCGACGTGCTCGGCTTCACCATCCCCGCGAGCTGGTTCCAGTCCACCATCCCCCTGTTCGTGCTGCTCACCGCCCCGTTCTTCGCCCGGATGTGGCAGCGGGCCGGCGAACGTCTGGACACGGCCGTCAAGTTCGCCGTCGGCATGGGCTGCACCGGCGCCGCCTACCTGGTGCTCGCGGCGGCTGCGCTGCTGGGTGCGCACAGCGGCGAGCCGGTCTCACCGCTCTGGCTGGTGGCCTCCTTCCTGCTCCTTGCCTGCGGCGAGGTGTCGTTCGGGCCGGTCGGCATGAGCGCCACCACCGCCATCGCCCCGGCCGCCTTCGTCAGCCAGATGGTCGCCCTGTTCTGGCTCGCGGGCGCCCTCGGCGGCGGCCTCGGCGGCAACGCCCTCAAGGTCTCCGGTGAACAGGCCCCCGGCGCCGCCTACTTCCTCTCGGTCGGCGCGTGGCCCAGCTCATCGGCGTGATCCTGCTGCTGGTCCGCCGCCCGCTCACACGCAAGCTCGGGGTGTGAGCGGACGACGACGACCTCGGCGTCCCGGCGGGCCCGGTGCCATCTCGGCGGCGCCGCGCCGGTCCCGGCGCCTCCGCTACCAGGTGACGGGCAGGGACTTGGGAGAGCGGATCGGCTTCGCGGTGTTCCACTCCAGTTCGTCGAGGGGCACGGCCGGGCGCAGCGTCGGGCAGCGGCGCAGCAGGGTGCCGAGCGCCACGCCGATCTGTATGCGGGCCAGATGGGCGCCCATACAGCGGTGCGGCCCGTGCCCGAAGGCGAGGTGTGAGGCACCCCGGCCCACCTCGAAGCGGTACGGGTCGAAGAGGTCCGGGTGTTCGTACACCGCCGGGTCGCGGTTGGCGGACGTGGTGGACGGCAGCACCGCCTCACCCGCCCGGACCACCGTGCCCGAGAGTTCCACGTCCTCCGTGGCGACCCGCAGAGTTCCCCCGGTCATGGCGATGGGGACGAAGCGCAGCAGTTCTTCGACGACAGGGTCGCGCAGCCGGTCGCCCGTATACAGGTCCACCCAGGCCTCGGGGTGTTCGCTGCCGTAGGTGAGCAGGACGTGCAGCGAGCCGGCGATCTGCGCGGCGACGGTCTCGTACCCGGCGACCAGCAAGGTGGTGGCGAAGGTGCACAGCTCGGCGTGGCTGAGCCGTCCGTCCCCGTGGGCCGCGACCAGCGCGCCGAACACGTCGTCGGACGGCTGCCGCCTGCGCCGCTCCACCAGGGCCGCGAAGTAGGTGTCGAGCTGCCGGGCCGCCTCGGTGGACCGGCTGGCGTGCTCCGGGCTCAGCGTCAGGTATGCCTCGGTCCACTCCCGGAACCGGTCGCGTTCCTCCGCGGGCACCCCCAGCAACTCGCAGATCACGATCAGCGGCAGCGGTTGCGCCAGGCCCGCGACCAGGTCGGCGGGCCGGTGTGCCATGGCCTCGTCCAGCAGAGCGCGGGTGACGGCACCGATGCGGTCCCGCAGCACGTCGAGGCGCCGCGGTGAGAAGGCGCCGCTGAGGGCCCGGCGCAGCCGGGAGTGCTCGGGAGGGTCCATGGTGGTGAGGGAGTTGGGGTCGAGCGGGATGTTACGGGCCCGTGGGGCGCCCTTGGCGGCAGCTGCCGCCCGGCTGAACCGGCCGTCGCCGAACACCTTCAGGTTGTCGGCGTACGTGGTGACGAGCCAGGCGCGGTCACCGGACGGCAGCAGCACCGGAGCCACCGGGCAGCCGGCGAGCAGCGGGCCAGATCCGGGGGCGGGGCGGAGGGGTCGGGGCTGGGCAGGGGGAAGCGCAGCGGTGGTTCGTCGACGTGTGCCGGCTCGGTGGAGGTCATGCGCGTTCTCCCTGCGGAGAGGATTCCCGGTACGTGAGACGGGCCAGGGCCGCGGACAGCTCTGCGGCGGGCCGTCCGGCCGGGGTGCCCGTCCAGCGCCATCCCACGAACCCGTCCGGGCGGATCAGTACGGCCCCGTCGTCCCCCACTCCGTACTGCGCCTGGAACTTCTTGGCCGGTTCATCGCCGGACGGCAGATGGCATGCCCGCAGCCGGGCTCCGTCGCCGCATGCCTCCGTGACGGCGCGCATCCAGCGGGCATCGCTGGTCACCAGGACGAATTCGGTGCCGTAGCGGTCCAGCAGCGACCGGCCGCCGGGCAGGGGTACGTGCGGGGCGCGCGTACCGGGCGAGCCGGACCAGTGGTCGGCGGGCAGGAAGGTCGCACCGTCAGCAGCCTCCGCTGACGTGGGATCACCTCCGCCCGCGTCACCGGTGTCCCGCGCGGCGGTCGCGTACCGGTACCCCAGCATCACCGCCGCGTCGTCGGCCAGTCCCGCCGGCGGGCCGCTGTCCCCGCCCTTGCGGCCCCGGTCCTTGGAGCGCAGTACGGCCTGTTCCACGGTGGCCACGCTCACCGGGCGCCGCTCGGCCTCGTACGTGTCCAACAGGCCGGGGCCGGCTTCGCCGCGCAGTACGGCGGCCAGCTTCCAGGCGAGGTTGTGGGCGTCCTGGATGCCGGTGTTGGAGCCGAACGCCCCGGTGGGCGGCATGACATGGGCCGCGTCGCCGACCAGGAACAGCGAGCCGTCCCGCCAGCGCGCGGCCACCCGCCCGGCGGACTCCCAGGGCAGCACGCCGCGGATGTCGACGTCGAGTCCGGGCACGCCCGTGGCCTTGCGGACCATCTCGGCGCACGCGCCCGGTTCGAAGCGGTGCCGTTCCGCCTCCCAGTCGGGCCCGATGGGTACGTGCAGCAGCCAGCGACGGTGGTTGTCGATGGGCAGCAGGGCGCCCTGGAAATCCTGTTGTCTGAGGTAACACATCACGAAGCGGCGGGCGCGCAGCGGCTCGGTGAGGTCGGCGTGGAAGTAGATGTTGGCGAAGTGCGCCAAGGTGCCCGGCCCTTCGAATGGAATGTCACGGGCCTTGCGCAGCGGGCTGTGTGCACCATCGGCCGCGACGACGTACGTGAAGGCCATCCGGAATTCCGTCCCGGCACGCACATCACGACGGTGGCCACACCGTCCTCGAGCGCCGTGAGTTCATGGCCGAAGAGCAGCCGGGAGCCCAGCTCACGGGCGCGGTCGGCGAGCAGCGGCTCCAGTTCGTCCTGGTCGCACAGCGCCCAGGACGTGGGGCTGAGATCGCTCCAGGCCTGGAGCCGGGGGTCGGCGGTATGCGCGCCGTTCATCCGGCGGAATTCCTCGCCGGCCAGGTCGTGCGCGGCCACGATGCCGTGATTGGCGGAGAGCGCCCGCGCGGATTCCGTGGCGCGGATCGATTCCTCCAGGCCGGCGGCGCGCAGGATCTCCATGGAGCGGACGTTCACACCGCGGGCGCGGGGGTGGGTGCTGGTGGTCGCGTGCCGCTCCACCAGGACATTCGCGATGCCCCGCTGGGACAGGAACAGCGACATGGACAGACCGACGATCCCACCGCCGACGACCAGCACAGGGCTGTATACGGACGTGCCTGTTGCAGTCATGGAGTTACCTCACTCGGCTGGTCTCTGACGGGACGGGGGCTTCGGCGTACGGTGCCGGGATCGGACGGGTCCGGGCGGGGCTGCCCGCAGGCCGCTCGGGCAGATGTTCCGGGAGCCGGGACAGCGCGTCCGCCACCCGGCTCATCTCGTGATCGGTGGGCGCGACGATCCGGAGCCCGGGCGCCCGCCCGGGGCTGGTTCCCGAGAAGATCCGGACCACGACGCCCGCTTCGGCCAACCGCTCGTACACCTCGTGCGCCTGCTGCGCGTCATCGGTGTGGACGAAGCGGAAGTGGACGGGCGCGCCGGTGACCACCGCGTCACCGAAGCGCTCGCACAGCAGCCCCTCCATCCGCCGCCCGGCGTCCAGCAGCCGGGTGCGGGTCTCCGCGGCCCAGGACCGTTCGCCGAGGGCGGCGGTGGCCACGGCCGCGTCGAGGTAGGACAGCGGCCAGTTCGGCAGCCGCCGCCGCACGGCCTCGCGCAGCGCGTCGTTGCGTGTCCACAGAGCGCCGGTGCGCACCCCCGCGATGCCGAACAGCTTGTTCGGCGACTGGAGCACCACGACGTTGTCCAGACCGCACCGCGTCATGGACAGCGTGGCGTCGGCCATGAAGTCGGCGTACGCCTCGTCCACGATCAGTGTCGCCTCGGGGTTGGCCCGGCAGATCCGCACCAGGTCGCTCCGGGGAATGTAGAGCCCGAGCGGGTTATTGGGATTGGACAGCACCACGAACCGGCGCTCGCGCATGGCCGCCGCCACTCGCTCCGTGCGCCCGCGCACGGAGTCGCGCACGACGTCGTTCCGGCCTGTTCCGGGCCCGGCGCCCGCACCGTCTCCCGGGCCGAGATGCCGAGGGAACAACCGAATGGTGTCCGTGTAATCCGGAGTGATCACCACGCTGTCCTCCGGCGCGCACACCTGCGCGAGGACCGTGAGAAATTCGGTGATGCCCCGACCCACCAGAAGGTCATCGGGCGCGACGTCCAGATAGCGGGCATAGGCGGCGGTGAACTGCTCCGAGGCGTCGTACGGATGGGTCCGCAGGGCCCGGGCGTCCACGTCCGCCAGCACCTTCTCCACCGCGGGGGGCGGCCCGTAGCGATTGACGCAGGTGCCCAGGTCGAGCAGGTCACGGCCAGAGGGCAGATGCCGCAGATCGCCCCCTTGGCGCTCGGCCGCCCCGGCGAAGGCGTCGGGAGGGGAAACGGGCGTGCGGGTCATGATGCTCTCCTAGGTCGACTTCCTCGGAAACCGGCTCGATCAGCCGCCGAGCGGCGGACACCGCCGCACCGGCCCGATGGTTTCCCGCCCCTCTCGACGCCTCTTCGAGTAATCCCCAATCCGCCCGCGTACGGCTGCCGTCCACCGGGGCGCTCCACGCCCGGTCAAGCAGCGCCCGTCCGCTCCTTGAGCCTTCCTGCGCATGCTGCGCGGGACCCCACCCACGAAGGGACCCGCCGATGGCGAAGACGGACGCAAAGCCGACGCAGACGACACAACCCACGCAACCGGCGCAACCGACGAGGACGACGCGCACGTTCTCGCCCCCGTCGGACCGACTGGCGGACAACGTAGGAGCCGGCCTGGTCCCCGTCCTGGACGCGGTCGCCGCCGGGACCGCGGCCCAGGTGTTCGCCGCCGCGGTCGAACTGAACGTCTTCGGCGCGCTCGCCGAGGCCCCGGCCGGCACCGAGGACATCCAGCGACGCCTTGGTCTGCACCCCCGCCCGCTCCCCGACTTCCTCGACGCGCTCACCGCCATGGGCCTGCTCGTACGCGGCCCCGACGGGTACCGTGCCACCGCTGCCGCGCGGCTCCATCTCAACGCGGGGGCACCGGAGTTCATCGGCGCCTATGTCACCGCGGGCCCTGCCCCGGAACTGGTGCGTCTCCTGCGCACCGGCGGCCTGGCGGAGCGGCCCGGCGAGGAGGACGGCCCGGGCGGAGACCCGTACGCCGACCCGAACGCGGCCCACGCCTTCATCGCGTTCATGGACTCCATGAACGCGATGATCGCGGACGAGCTGCGTGAGGCCATCGACTGGGAACGTTACGACTCCTTCGTCGACGTGGACGGCTCCCGGGGCGACCTGGCCCGCCAGCTGCTGACCGCGTTCCCCCGGCTCACCGGTACCGTCGTGGACCGCCCCGAGGTCGCCACCGCCTTCGAGGAGCACTTCGCCACCGATCCGGCCCGCTCCAGGGTCGCCTTCCACAGCGCGGACGGTGGCCCTCTTCCACGAGCCGACGTGGTGCTCCTGGGCGGGGTCCTGCACGACATCTCCATGAAGGAGCGCGAGGACCTGCTCCGCCGCGCCCACGACGCGGTCGCTCCCGGAGGTCTGGTCCTGGTCTACGACGTCATGATCGACGACGCCCGCACCGCTCTCAACCCGCTGCTGGGCAGCCTCCAGATGATGATGACGGTCCCCGAGGGCGGCAAGTACACCCCGTCCCAATGCCGTGCGTGGGTGGCGGCCGCCGGCTTCACCGACCTCGCCATCCAGCCCATGGGGGTGGACACCCTCATCATCGGCCACAAGAACTGACCGGCCGAACCCCTCACTCCCCCACACACGTCGCCCCCTGGGAACTCTCCCCAGGGGGCGCTTCTTTTCCTCCGCACCCGTCCTCACCGGCACCGGGTTGCTCAGAACGTCACCCGCACCCCGCTCCGCAGCCACACGTCCAGGTTCAGCAGCATCTCCACGTCGGATCGGGCCGCCCACGCACCCGCGCCCGACGCGAGGCGTTCGGGTGTGCGCGCGACTTCGCGGGCGGCTTCGACGTCGGCGAAGGCGCTGACCGGCGAGGAAGGGTCGGAGAGGACGTCCAGCAGCTGAGTGCAGATGAGTTCGGCGTAGCGGACGTCCTGCGTGACGGGATAGGGGCTCTTGCGGCGGTCGAGGATCTCGTCGGGCACGACGCCGCGGAAGGCGGCGCGCAGCAGGCTCTTCTCCCGGCCGTCGAAGCTCTTGATCTCCCAAGGGATGTTGTACGCGTAGTCCACCAGCGCCGGGTCGCAGTAGGGGACGCGGACCTCGAGACCGCAGGACATGGCCAGCCGGTCGCCGCGGTCGAGCAGGGACGGCAGCCAGCGGGTCATGTGCATGTAGTCGATCTCGCGGATGCGGCGCTGTACGGCGCTGTCGCCGGGCAGGAGCGGAGTCTCGGCCAGGGTGGCCTCGTACTGGGCCTGCGTGTACGCGGTCAGGTCCAGCTTGTCCAGGAGCGTACGGTCCAGCAGACCGCAGCCAAGGCCGCGGCTGGCACGGCCGTGCAGCTGGCCGACGGCGACCCACGGGAAGGTGGGAGCGTTCATCAGCTCGGGTTTGTGCGACCAGACGAATCCGGCGAAGACCTCGTCCGCCGTGTCGCCCGACAGCGCCACGCCGATGTGCTGCTTGACCTGCTGGAAGAGCAGGTACATCGAGGCGTCCATGTCGCCCAGGGCAGTGGGCTGATCCTGCCGGTCCACCACGGCGGCGCGCAGGGCGGGGTCGGCCAGTGCCTCGGGGCTCAGCTCGATCTCCGTCAGGTCCAGGTCGAGGCGTTGGCTGAGCAGACGGGCGTAGGCGATGTCGGGGGTGGCGCGCACTTCGTCGGGGCGGAAGTTCTCCGCGTATCCGGTGAAGGTCATGCCGAAGGCGCGCGGCGGCTCGCCTTCCTCGCGGAGCCGGGGCGCGGCGAGGGCGGCGATGGTGCTGGAGTCGATGCCGCCGGAGACGAGGATGCCCCGGGAGATGTCGGCGACGAGCTGTTCCGTGACGGTGCCGCCGACCATCTCGCGCACGGTGGCGATGGTGCCGTCGAGGTCGTGGGGGTGCTCGCGGGCGCTCAGCTTCCAGTAGTTGCGCTCGGTGAGCCGACCGTCCTTGACGTGCAGGACGCTGCCGGGCCGCACCTCCTGGATGTTCTTGAAGATCGAGGTGCCGGGCGTCTTGGCCTGACTGAACAGCTCCCGCAGACCGTTGTCGTCCACCGTCGCTTCCAGCTCGGGGTGACAGAACATCACCTTGGGTTCGGAGCCGAAGAGCAGGCCGGTCGACGTGCGCGCGTAGAAGAGCGGCTTGACGCCCATGTGGTCGCGGATCAGCAGGAGTTCCTCCGACCGGGCGTCCCAGACGCCGAAGGCGAAGATGCCGTGCAGGCGGTGGACGCATTCGGTGCCCCATTCCAGATAGGAGTGGAGCAGCACTTCCGTATCGCTGTTGGTCCGGAAGTGGTGGCCCAGGCCCCGCAATTCCTCCCGCAGTTCCCGGTAGTTGTAGATCTCGCCGTTGTAACAGATCGTCGCGAGGTCACGACCGTCGTGGGACACGGTCATCGGCTGCTGACCGTTGGCCGGGTCGATGATGGAGGTACGGGTGTGGCCGAACGCAACCCTGCCGTTGCGCCAGACGTCCTGCTCGTCGAGTCCCCGGCACAGCATGACCTCGGTCATCCGCGCGATGGACTCCTTGCCGTCCCGGGCGTCGGGGACCCAGTCGATCACTCCGGCTATCCCGCACATGAGGCTCACTCCTCTTCGGAAAAAACGTCCGGCTCATGACCTGACCGAGTATCGGGACGTCAGGTCAACGCGTACTCAAGGCGCGCTCGTCGGGCTCCGTCAGCCCCCGACCGCGACCCGGTCCAGGTAATCGAGCACCGCGCGTTCGGCGGGCCTGCCCGTGCCGCACGGGATCTCGGCGCCCACATAGCCGTCCGGCCGCACAATGGTGATCATCAGGCGGTCGCACACCGCGAGCTGAGCCCCGTCGACCACGCGTGGATTGAGCGGATGGGTGACGTTGAGCGGCTCGCGGGACGGGGAGAGCACCAGCCACTGCCCCTGACTCTGCAGCGTGGAGACGCTCCACACGCCGGCCGGGGTGTGGACAGGGCACGACGCGATCCAGTGGCCCGCGCAGCCGTCCGCGAACCGTTCGGCCCCTCCGGTGAGCGGGCTCGTCTCGTACGTGGGAGCCGGCTCGGTGCGGATGCGGGGGCTGCCCTCGTGCAGGATCGGCGCGAGGGTGGCCTCCGGGTCGGCGGCGACCCCGGCCCGCAGCACCCGTTTCCCGCGCTCCATCAGCACTTCGGCGACCTGCCGCCGCTCGGACTCGTACGTGCGCAACAGCCGTACGGAAGCGCGGCCTTGGACGACGGCGGCGAGTTTCCACGCGAGGTTGGCGGCGTCCTGAATGCCGGTGTTCAGTCCGTGGACGGGCATGGGGAAGACCCGGGCGGCCTCACCCAGGAAGATGACCCGGCCGGTCAGCCAGCGCTCGGCGCGGCCCTCGACCGGGGTGTGCCACCACAGGTGCCGGGGCTCGTGCAGCCGCGCCTCGGGGTGGACCACCGCTGTGAACAGCCGCTCCACATGCTCGTACGAGGGCTGCGCGGTGGCGTCCTCGGTAGCGGAAGCGAGGAAGACGCGGTGGCGGCCGTCGGCCAGCGGCACCATGCCGACATGGCTGTAGGGGGCGTGGAACAGATCCTCCCGGTCGGTCGGCAGCTTCACGCCTTCGATGCCGGCGTCCACCTGCCACCACGCGACGCCGTCGTGTCTCAGGACCTGCCAGTCCACTCCGGCGGCGGCCCGGGACGGGCTCTGCGCGCCGTCCGCCGCCACCACCCAGGCGGCCCGCAGCAGCTCGGGGCTGCCCTCCGGGGTGGTCAGCTCGACGCGGACGCAGCCCTGTTCCTGGGCCACGATGCGCGCGGTGACACCCCGGCGCACCGGGCAACCGTGCTTCCGTGCGAGCGCCGTCAGGTATTCCTCCTGGCGGTCCTGGCGGACCAGCAGCGGATAGGGCCACTGCTGGTCATCGGCGTCTTCGAGCAGCGAGAGTTCGGCGGTGCGGTCCCCCACGTGGAAGGCCTTGGAGCGCATCGGTACGCCGTTTGCGCGCAGTTCGTCCGAGGACTGTCCGAGCCGGTCGTACGCGTACAGGGTGCGGCGCCACAGGTTGGGGCAGCGGGTGCCGGGGCGGGGGTCGGGGCGGCGCTCGGCCACCTGGCAGCGCACGCCGTATCGCGAGGTCGGCGGCGAGCGCGAGCCCGGCCCGGCGCCGATGACCAGGACATCGAGGTCCGTGTCCGGTAAAGGGTGTGGGTACGGGGCTCGATCGGGCAACGGGATGCTCCTTTCACGGCCTGAGCCGTACGGGGTGGGCGGCCCGATCCTCTCGGTGCCGCTCGGAACCGCCCTCGAACGCAGGTCGCGTCCCAGGGGAACGGTGGGCCGGAGAACCGGGAGACCGGTGAACCGGTGGGCCGGTGGACCGGTGCGGCACCTGCCCTGTGGTCCCGTTCCAAGGTCGCCCCAACGTCGCTTGAGAAGGGCCGTCGAGACTCGTGCTGCCTCAGAGATCGCAGGAGATCGACTCGCCACCACCACGTCGACTCGCCACGACCACGACCACGAGCAAGACGACCCACGAGTGAAAGGCAGGGCGGCCCATGGCTCTATCCGCCATCGCATACAAGGTGAGGCCCGGACTCGACGACGAGATCGCGCGCGGCCTCGACGACGAGCCCGTGCGGCTCGCCCCCCTGTCGGCCACGGGGTTGTTCGCGCAGGGAGACACCGTCATCCGGGTGTTCCACCACCACGACGACGCCGACGACGCGATCCGCGCGATCACCGACCGGGACGCGGCCCGGCTGGCCCCCTACCTCCAGGACGGCGGCGGCCGGCGCCGATGCTGTGTGTGCAGTCCCGCTTCATCGAGGACCGGCCCGCCGGGATGGCCGCGCTGCGCTACCGGGTCAAGTCCGGGCACGCGGAGGACATCCGCAAGGTGTTCGCCGAGGTCCAGGCGGAGGTGCGGCCCACCCTGCGCGGCGAGCAGGGCCAGGAGACCGGGGTGATCCTCGGCGTCGGCCTGTTCGTCCACGACGACAACATGATCCGCGTGGTGCTGTTCGACGGTGAACTGGACGATGTCGCGCGGTACATGGCCAAGCGCGGGGGGCGCCCGGGCATGGAGCAGAAGCTCGCCCCGTACATGGCCGAGGAGCGGCACGTGGAGACGCCCGAGCAGTTCCTGGAGCAGTTCCGCGCCAACACCATGCGCTGTGTCGGCCAGCAGCGGATGCCCGCGCTGTCGTGACGGCCCGCCTGGTCGTCTACCACCGGGCGCCCACCGATGACCCGCTCGCGGTGGAGCGCGCCTACCGCCTCTTCCTGCCGGGGTTCCGGCTCACACCGGGAGTGCTCGGCATCGCCCTGCTGCGGCTGGCCGGGGACCCGTACGGCTACGCGGTGGTCACCGACTGGCAGGACGCCGACGCGTACGAGAGCTGGCGGCAGGGGCCGGCCCACCAGCAGCGGAAGACCCCGCTGCGGCCCTATCAGGACCAGCAGCGCACGCCCTGCTACGAGCTGTACGAGGTACTGGACACCGCGCCGGCCCCGGGGCGGGAGCGCACGGTCGAGACCAGCGTGCCCGGCGCGGTCCGGGACACCGACAAGGAGCACCGCTCGTGACCATGGACATACGGCCCGAGGACGGCGGGCTCAAGGACAAGCGCGTGCTCGTCACGGGCGGCGGCCGCGGCATCGGCCGAGCCATCGCCCTGGCCTTCGCCCGCAGCGGGGCCCAAGTGGTCACCTGCCACCTCGGCGCCCACGAACCCGACGACGAGCTTCGCCACGCCGTACGGGACATCCACCGTGCCGACGTGTCCAGCGGGCCCGACGTGGCACGGCTGATCGGGGCCGTGGCCGAGACCCTGGGCGGTCTCGACGTCCTGGTCAACAACGTGGGCGCGGATGGCGCGGCGCCGCTGGCCCAGCTGGACGAAGACGAGTGGGCCCGGGTCATGGACCGCAACGCGACCGCCTGCTACCGGGTCACGCGGGCCACCCTGCCCCTGCTGGGCGAGGGCTCATCCGTGATCAACATCGGCTCGGCCGCCGCACTGCGCGGCAGGCCCGCGGCCGCGCACTACGGAGCCGCCAAAGCGGCGCTGATCGGGTTCACCCGGGCACTGTGCAAGGAACTCGGCCCGCAGGGCATCCGGGTCAACACCATCGCACCGGGCATGGTCGCCGACGGCACCGAGGACCCGCACGACCCCGTCACCCGGCGGATCGTCGCCCTGACCCCGCTGGGACGGCTCTGCCGCCCCGAGGACGTCGCCGCCGCCGCGCTGTTCCTGGGCGGCGACGGCGCGGCGTTCCTGTCCGGAATCACGCTCAACGTCGATGGAGGAATCTGATGCCGTACGCCGCGATCAGCTACCGGATCAAGCCGGAGCGCGTGGAAGAAGTGGCCGAACTCTTCGCCGGGTTCCAGCGGGTGAACACCCCGGTGTTCACCGACGACGACGGCAAGGAGGTGGGCCGGCTGCTGGGCACCGCCGTCTTCGTACAGGACGACGTCCTGGTCCGGGTCATTCACTACGAGGGCGACTTCGCGCAGATCGGGCGGCACATGGGCGCCCAGAAGGGCGTCCACATCCTGGAGGAGAAGCTGGCCCCCCATCTGGCCGAGGCCCGGGAGACCGACACCCGGACCGTGGACGGCTTCACCTCGCACTTCCGCTCCTCGGTGATGCGCTGCATCTCCCAGCTCTCCATCGACAACCACCCGCAGGCCCAGGGCCAGAACTGAACGCCACGAACAAGGAGTTGGGCATGAGCGTCACCGGCGCGTCCGGCACGACCTCTCACGACAACCCCGGCGCGAACGCCGCCGCCGGCGCCACGGGGTCCGCCCCACCCGGGCCGCCCGGTGGGGCCATGATCCCGCCGCACGCCCGGCTGCTGCTGCTCACCAACGGCAAGCGTGTCTCCCAGGTCGTCTACGCGCTCGCCGAGGCGGGAGTGGCCGATGTGCTGGCGGCGGCGAGCTGACGGTGCCGCAGCTCGCGGAGAAGACGGGGACCGACCCCGGGGCGCTCCGCCGGATGCTGCGTTGCGCGGCGGCGGTCGGGGTGTTCACGCTGCGGGACGGGGGGAAGGTCGGGCTGACCGACATGGCCCAGGCGCTGCGCAGCGATGTACCCAACAGTCAGCGCGACATGATCCTGTTCAACGGCAGCGAGGCGGTCAACCGCCCGTACGCCGAGATCAGCACGGCGTTGCGCACCGGGCGGCCGGTCTTCGACGAGATCTTCGGCATGGACTTCTTCGGGTATCTGCGGCAGCACCCGGAGACCAGCGCGCTGTTCGACCGGGCGATGTCCCGGATGAGCGCCACCACCACCCAACAGCTGCTGGACGCCTTCGACTTCGGTCGTTTCCGGCGTGTCGCGGACATCGGCGGCGGGCAAGGCTACTTCCTCAGCGAGCTGCTCCTGCGCCACCAGGAGGTGCGCGGCACGCTCGTGGACCAGCCGCAGGTGGTGGAGAACGCGCCGGGGTTCTTCGCCGAGAAGGGGGTCGCGGAGCGGGCCGAGGTGGTGAGCGGCGACTTCTTCGGCGAGCTGCCGAGTGGCCACGACGCGTACGTGCTCAAAGCGGTGCTGCACGACTGGGACGACGCCGCGGCCACCGCGATCCTGCGGGGCGTGCGGCGCGCGATCGGGGATGACACGGCGGCCCGGCTGGTGGTCCTGGAGCATGTGCTGGCGCCGGGGGACGCCTGGGACCAGGGCAAATTCCTGGACATCGACATGCTGCTGCGCTTCGGCGGGGGCGAGCGGGACCTCGCCGAGTGGCGGGAGCTGCTGGCCGCCGGCGGTTTCGCCCTGGAGGGTGAGCCCGCCGCCGGGCGCTGGGCCGCGCTCGTCTGCCGCCCGGTGTGACGACGCCCCCGTAAGCGTCGACCATCGGGCCCGCCACCGACACGCGACTGAACAGTGGACTTGACGGTGAGCACTGTTCAGCTAGAGTGAGCACTGTACATCTCGTCCGTTCTCTCGGAAAGAACGATCATGACTTCCGAATCAACTGCCACAAAGGCACTCGAGCCGCTCAAGAAGTCCCGAGTGGCTCTGCTGACGACGTACAAGCGCAGTGGCGTCGGGGTCGCCACACCTGTCGGCCGAATCCTCAAGGATGACCGGGTGTTCTTCAACACCCGCTCCAAGACCTGGAAGGTCAAGCGGCTGGCCAACAATCCGCGGGTCACCCTTGCCCCGTGCACCCGCAGGGGCAAGCCCCTCGGGCCCACCGTCGAAGGTGTGGCGCGGCTCGTCCCGCCGAAGGCGCAGGGCGAGATGTCGACCTTCGAGAGAATTCAGAGCTCCGCGTGGATTCTCGTCTACCGCCTGATGTACCGGGACCGCCCCCTGACGTACGAAGTGCGCCCCGCGGGCCCCGACGAGGACCCCTTCGCCCAGGACGACGGCGGCCGCTGACAGCCCGCGGACACCGGCCGCGCGACCGTCGCACACCCGCTCCCGGCTCGAGCCCGCCTCAAGCGAAAGAAATGCGGGGCCCTCGAGAATCAACCGCAGCAGTGCGGCGGCAATTTCCCGGCGCCGAACACACTGCTGAAATGCGTGCATGTATCGGGTGGAAGGATTCATTCCATGCAGATTTACGAAATAGTCGCGGGTCCCGGTGGAATCAAGGCACCGGACACCGTGCCCACCGGTGCGGTGACCTTTCGCATCCAGGCCACCGACCCCGAGGGCGCCTGGCTCGGAATCGTGAAGCTGGCGGCTGGAATTCCGCTGGAAAAGCATGTTGAAAATCTCCGGACAGCCTATGGGTACGGCCCGGAGGCCATGGCCGCGAGCAAGGCCGTGGACCGGGAGTTCACGATGCTCGGCGGCGGCGCGGTCACCGGCCAGACGTCGGTCACCTTCACCGCGGAGCTGACCGAGGGGACCTACCACCTCTTCGACTACCGGCGCGTCAAGGACGACGGTTTCACCGCGGCCCGAATCCCCGCCGTACGCGCCGAGGCGGGCGCCGGCCCCGCGGCCGCCACCGCGCTCCCCGAGGCGAGCGTGGAGATCGTGCAGTGCCGCACCGACGACGGGCCGCGCTTCAGCGCCCCGGACCGGATTCCCAGCGGCGCGGCGATCCGGATCACCAACGACCTCGGCCAGTACAACGAAGCCATCCTGATGGCGGTGAAGGACGGCGCCACCAGCGAAGACGTGGCGGCGTTCTTCGCCGCCAAATCCGAGGGGAGGAAGCCCCCGATGACGGATCTGATCCGCGCCAACCCGGTCGGCTGTGTCCCGCTCTCCCACGGACGTTCGGCGGTGGTCACCGCCGAACTGACGCCCGGTCCGTACGTCCTCACCACCTGGCTCACCGACTTCACCACGGCGCGGATGTTCGCCGTCGAGGGCATGCATCAGATGGTCACCGTCGACTGACGGGCCGCGGCCACCGGCACCACCGGAAGACCGCCGCACGGCGTGCTCACGTCGCCACCCGGCGCGGACCGCCGCCGTACAGCGCCGACACCTCCACTCACCAGCACAGCACTCGGAAAGGCAGAGACACCATGTCGCAGCGCAGCAAGGACGAAGCGGCGATCAAAGAGATCCTGCTGAACATGGCCAAGGCGTGGAACGCGGGCGACGGCGCCGGCTACGCCGCGGCTTTCCTGGACGACGCCACCTACATCTCCTTCGACGGGCAGCTGGCGGAGGGCCGCCAGGTCATCCAGGACGTCCACCAGATGCTCTTCGACGGGCCCCTGAAGGGCTCGAAGATGGACGACCAGCACCACGGCGACCCCAAGATCCGCTTCCTCACCGACGACTCCGTCGTGGTCATCTCCGTCGGCGGCGTCTCGTTCGGCGAGAGCGCGGAGACCGATCCGGACCGCGGCTCGATCATCAGCATCACCGCGGTCCGCCACGGCGACACCTGGCGGCTCGCCTCCTTCCAGAACACCCGTCGGCAGGCCGCCTACCAGCAGTGACGGCCCTACCGGCCCCGGGCCCGCGCCGGAGTACCGGCCGCGGGGCCGGGGGCGGCAGGAGACCGGGCGGACCACCGTAGAAGGGAGGACAGCGTGGTGTCACACATCTTGGCGGTCCTGGCGCTGACCGCCTCCGGAGTCGGCGCGGGAGTGCTCACTGCCGTCGCCATCAGTGTCTTTCCCGCGCTGTGCAACATGCCGCCGGAGCGCTATGTGGAATCGCACCGGATGTTCGGCAAGGGCTTCCACCCGACCATGCCGATCGTCTTCAACATCGGGATGTTCTCGGCGTTCGCGCTGGCCATCGTCGAGGGGGACGCGAGCAGCATTCCGTTCACGGCCGGCGGCCTGGCCCTGCTCGCCAGTCAGTGCGTGTCCCACCTCGGCAACGTCCCCATCAACCGGCGGCTCGCGGCACTCGATCCGCGGAACCTCCCCGACGACTGGGACGACCCCCGGCCCAGGTGGGGTCACCTGAACCGGATTCGCGCCTCGCTGGCCGTTACCGCGCTGGCCCTGATCGCGGCCGCCACGGCGGTCTCGTAGCGCCCGATGGTCTCACTCTGGTTTCCCTGCCAGGGCCAGCATCTCCGGGCCCCCGTCCATCAGCTGTACGGACGGGGCCCGGAATCCGCATGCGCCCAGCCAGCCGCTCAGCTCGCCGAAGGTGTACTCCGAGCCGGACTCGGAGAACAGCAACTGGTCCAGGCTGGCCAGCGACGATTCCCGGCTGTGCTGCCGGCATTCGTCCGTGAGCTGGTCGAAGATCAGCAGCGTGCCGCCCGGCCGCAACGCGTCGTAGGCCCGGCGCAGCAGCCGCAGCCGCTCCTCCTCGGACCAGTTGTGCAGAATGCGGCCCATGATGACGGCGTCGGTCTCGGGCAGCGGGTCCTCGAAGAAGTCCCCGCCCTGGAAAGCGACCTTGTCCGCGGCGCCCGCGCGCCCCACCAACGCGTCGAACTGCTCCTTCAGGGCCGGCAGGTCCACGCAGGTGCCGCGCAGGTGCGGCTGCAACCGGACGAGTTCACAGGCGAGGGTGCCGTTGGAGCCGCCCACGTCCACGAACGTCTCGTAACGGGACCAGTCGAGGGAGCGGGCGAGGACGGGGGCCGCGGCGCGGGCGAAGACCGCCATGGCGTCGACGTAGACCGGGCTCCACTCCATGGGCGCCTCCTGGCCGTCACCCTGCCCCTCCTGCTGCGCGGCGTCCGGCTGCCCACCCTGCTGTTCCGAGCCACCGGGTTCCGCGCCCCACTCCTCCCCGCCGCCCGGGGTGAAGCCGGTGCACGGACGGCCGGTCCGCAGGCTCGTCTCCAGCTGCGGCCACAACCAGTACAGCCCTCCGTTCAGTCCGAGATAGCCGCCCAGGTAGGTCTCGGTGTGCCGGGCGTCCAGGTGACGAGCCGCCACCGGCGCGTTGGCGTACATCTCGCCGGTCCGCCGCAGCAGCCCATGGCTCACCAAGGCGTCCAGGAAGGCGCCCGCGCCCCGGGGGTGCAGCTCCAGGCGCCGACGAAGCTCCGCACCGCTGAGCGGGCCGGGCCCCAGCTCCGTGAACACCTCCAGCCGCACCGCGGTCAGGAGCAACTGCGAACTCGCGAACCCCTTTGCCATGCCCAGGAGTTCGTTCAGGTTCATTTCCATAGCAACACTCGCTTCCCACATGGAACGGACAACTGACATGACCAGTGCACAAGGACGGAAGAAGACCTCGCTGCGCGCCATCCGGCGCTCATTCGGCAGCTCCGACAAGCCGATGTACGAGGCGTCCGGCATCGTCGAGGCGTCGGTGGACGCGGTGCGCGCCCTGCTCACGAACGTCTCCGAAGGCGAGGCGGGCAAGCACAACGCCGTACTCCTCCACGACCCGGCCAAGAAGGTCACCCTCAAGGGCGGCCCCGACCGCTTCTCCCTGCCGTACGGTGCCGCCGAGGTGAACCGGAGCCGCGGCAGCTTCGCCGAGATGGGCAATTGGTGGTACAAGGGCGTCTTCACCGCTGAGCCGCACGCCAAGGGCACCCGGCTGTTGCTGCGGGTCTACAACCACGCCCCGAAGTTCCGGGTCTTCGTCTGGATGACGCAGTTCGGCCTGGCGGACGTGGCCGTCGATGCCATGGACAAGGCGCTGAAGCGGATCACCGCGGCGACCGGCTACAAGACCCACCAGGGGCGTTGACGGCGTCGAGATCGCCCGCCGGACGAGAGTGTTCAGCGGGGGGACGACCGTGGCGGGTGGGCACATGGTCGACCTCCCGTCTCCGCCGTCCGGTTACCCGCCCACCGTGCCGTCCGGAGATCGACCCGTGCCGGAGCGTGGCTCGAGCACGCCCGAGCGTGGTCGCCCGGACCGGACAGCACGATGCGCGGCAGGCCGGCTGATCGCCGACACTGCCGCGCCGTGGTGTGCCGCACAGGCCGAGATGGTGGCTCGGTGCCCGGCGTCGCCCGCGGGGGCCGGGCCCGGCCGGCCGTCGCCGTCTCGTGGCCTACGCGGCCCCGGGACCGGCCGGGCCGATCAGACGCATGGTCGCCATCGACCCGGCGCGCCGGTAGCGCCCGAGGCGCTTCCGGTTCTCCACGTGCGGTGCGCTGAGCTCGAACTCCCGGAAGCTCGCCTCGTCGGCCCAGTCGGTCATCACGTAATAGGAGCCCTCCGTGCCGCTCTCCCGGAGCAGCCACTGCCCGAGATTCGCGGGGTGTTCGGAGATGGTCCCGGCGATGTCCCGCCAGGTCTCCTCGAACTCCCGGCCGGTCCCCGGTGTGATCTCCATGTGCAGGACGGCCCGGAACGTCTCCGGCTCGGCCACGTCCGAACTCCTTTCCCGAATGTCGCGGACTTCCGGATGTTCAGCGGCTCCGCCGCCCGGCCGGCACCCCGGCCCCGGCGGCCGGGTACGCCGCGCTCACCTCGTACACCCCGAACGGCCGCGCCATCCCGGGGTGCCGGTACGGCCGCAGCGGCGCCGTCTGCCCCTTGTGCTCCGGCCCCCGCTCCCAGCGGTCGAAGTCCGCGCGGCTGGCCCAACGGCTGACGACGACGAACTCCGTGGAGTCGTACGGCGAGACCAGCAGCTCGTTGCCGAGCAGCCCTGGCACGCCGTCCATGGCCCGGCTGACCTGGTGGTACGCGGCGGTGATGCCCTCGGTGTCCTCGGTGGAGTGATAGAGCAGCACTCTGATCTCCCCCTTCATCACTGCTCCCTCCTACGCCCGGGACCGTGCCGCCCCGGTCGCCGGGGCCTCGGCCACCAGTTCCAGGAACGCGATCGAGCCGCTGGAGCGGTACGGGTGCAGCCGCGCCCGGTGCTCCAGATGGGCCGGGCTGTCCTCGAACTCCCGGAACTCGCGCTCGCTCGACCAGTCGCTGACGATGTAGAAGACGTCGTCGTCCTCGGTGCTGGTGGCCAGCGAGTGGCCGCGGTTGGCGGGGTGCTCCTCGACCACCGAGGAGTGCTCCGCCCATGCCTGGATGAAGTCCTCGCCCATGCCCGGATGAACCGTCATCTTGAGCAGCACCCGGAACGACGCGGCGCTCACGAGATGCCTCCGTCGACGTACACCACGGACCCGGTCACGTAGCGGGACAGGTCACTGGCCAGCCACAGCACCGCGCCGGCGACCTCCTCGGGCTTGCCCAGCCGTCCGAGCGCGGTCTTCGGCTCGTAGCGGGCGAGCATCGTGGCCCGCTTTTCCTCCGGCATCTCCCACAGCGCCTCGGTCTCGATCACTCCGAGCGCCAGGACGTTGAAGCGCCAGCCCTTGTGGCCGAACTCCTTGGCCAGCGAGCGGCTCAGCCCGCGCAGAGCCGCCTTGGTCGCGGTGTAGTGCGACCGCAGCGGGATGCCGACCTCGGAGGACTTCGAACCGACGCTGATCACCGAGGCGGTGGGCGACAACAGCGGCAGCGCTCCCTGGATGACCAGGTGGGCGGCGGTGAGGTTGGTGGCGACGATGCGGTTCCAGTCCGCCAGACTCAGCTGCTCGTACGGGACATGGGTGATCGCCCCGGCGTTGTTGACCACCAGGTCGAGCTGTCCGAAGGCCCGCTCGGCCTCGGCGAGCAGCGCGCTCACCCCCTCCGGCTCGGTGAGGTCGGCGCGTACCACGTGGTGGTTGCCGCCGATGTCCTTCAGCTCCCGCCGCAGCGACTCCACATGGCCGCTCTCCTGGCGGTAGCAGGTGATCACGTCCAGTCCGGCCCGGGCGAGTTCGAGGACGATCCCCCGGCCGACCCCCCGGGACCCCCCGGTGACCAGAGCCTTCTTGCCTTCCACGTTCAGTTGCACAACGGACCTCCTGGGTCGCATCGGAAAGAATTCACAACAGCGTCGCCAGCGCGGCGCAGTTGACCACCAGCGCCGCCGTCAGCAGCCAGGTGCGCACCTGGTTCCACCGGCCCCACGAGCGGCGCGGGTCGCGTTCCGCGAAGTCGGCGGGCAGCCGCTGCGGATCGAGCGACTGCACCCACCGGTTGACCGGTACGTTCTTCACCACCGACACCGTGATGGTGGCCAGTGCCAGCAGAGCCGCCAGGGCGTGCAGCACGCGTGCCTCCGGGTGGCTGCCCGCGATGGCCAGCACCGCCGCACCGAGCGCCGTGGCCACGATGCACAGCGGCATGAACGGGTCGTAGCGGGTGGAGTAGAAGGCGTGCGCGTGCACGTAGCGTGCCGGAGGCAGCAGGTTGAGATACGCGAAGCCGCCCAGCTGGGTGTTCATCATGACGCCGGCGCCCAGGCCGTTCACCAGCAGCAGCAAGGGGACGACGACGACTTCCAGCACGGGGTCCCCTAACCGGCGTTGGACAGCTGCTCTGCCCTCGCCTCGACCCGCTCCTTGATGTGCTCCAACTGCACGCGCGTGTTGGTGTTCAGCCGGTCCGTCATGGCGGCCAGCGACACCGGGGCCTGCGGCTTCATCTCGAAGTCCTGCACCCAGCGCAGCCGTACGCCGTCGTCGGTCTGGGTGTACTCCCAGAACAGCGACATGTACTTGAACGGCCCGGTCTGCACCCTCTTGGAGTGGGTGGTCCGCTCCGCCTCGTTGACCGTGCGGTCCGACGTCCAGCTCCACTGCTGCCCGTTCTCGTCGGGGTGCAGCGTCAGCCGGAAGCGGATGGTGTCATCGCCGAAGCGCTCCAGAATCTCCGCCCCGGCGTATTCGGTGAAGAGCCGTGGCCATGACTCCACATCGTTGGTCATCTCCCAGACCAGTTCCAGTGGTGCCACGATGACAATGGAGTTGTCGGTGTGTCCGGCGCACTCGCTCATGAATGCTGCTCCTGTCCGGTTGTGTCCGTTGTGGGATGCGGCTGTCGCCCGAGGTCCGCCGCGGTACGGCGCATACGGCGGCCCGCGGCTCAGCGGTCGATCCGGCCCAGCGCCACCGCGGCGTTGAACCCGCCGTACCCCCGGGCGATCACCAGGGCCACGCGCGGCGCGGACTCGCTCGGCGCCTTCGCGCACCAGGTCGATTCCGGGGAGGGGCCGGGTGACGCCGGGGGTGTGCGGCACCACCCCGTCGCGCAGGCCGAGCAGTGCGGTCGCGACGTCGAGCGGGGCGCCGCCGCCGTACAACCGCCCGCTGAGCACCTTGGGCGCGGTGACCGGCACCCCGCAGGGCCCGAAGACCTCGGTGATGACCTCGGCCTCCTCTTGGTCGTGCCGCGGGTCGCCCATCGCGTCGGCGTACACCACGTCCACGTCGTCGGGGTCCAACCGGGCGTCGGCCAGGGCGCGTCGGACGGTACGGGCCAGCGAGGTGGGCCGTCCCGGCAGGTCGAATCCGGCGGCGTACCCGAGGACCGCGCCGTAGCCCCGGCCCTCGGCCCGCGCCGACTCGCCCCGCTCCGCGATCAGGATCGCCCCGCCCTCCCCCGGCACATAGCCGGCGGCGTCCGAGTCGAACGGCAGGTACGCGCGGTCCACCTGCTCGCTGCGAGAGAGCATCCCCGATGACAACTGCGCCACCAGCCCGTACGGGCACAGTGAGGCATCGGTACCGCCGGTGACCACGAGCCGGGACTGGCCGCGCAGCAGCCGGCGGGCCTGCCCCAGCGCGTCCAGTCCGCCCGCCTGTTCGGCGCTGATGACCCCGCAGGGTCCGCGCATCCCGTGCCGGATGGATATCTGGCCGGTGGTGGCGGCGTAGAACCAGGCGATGGACTGGTACACACCGACCCACCCGGGTCCCTGGGTGTAGAGCTGCTCCATCTCGTGCTGGCCGAACTCGGTACCGCCCGAGGAACTGGAGGTGACCACGGCCATCTCGTACTCGTCGAACGCGGCCAGGTCCACCCCGGCGTCCGCGAGCGCCGACTCCGCGCCGTAGAGCGCCAGATGGGTCCAGCGGTCGGTCTGCGGGACCAGCTGCCGGGGCACGCGCTCCCGGGCACTGAACTCCCCGACCTCACCGGCCAGGGCGACCGGGTACGAGGACGGGTCGAAGTGGCTTATCCGTCCTATGCCGCTCTTGCCCGCGAGCACCGACTCCCAGTGCTCTTCGGCGTCCATACCGGTGGCCGCGACAACGCCGAGGCCGGTGATGACCATGTCCTTGCCGTTCATTGCCGGTCTCCCGAAGGTTTGCGGATCACCATGGCGGTCTGGAACCCGCCGAACCCGCTGCCGACGCTGAGCACACTGTCGAGTTGCCGCTCCCGCGCGGTCAGCGGTACGTAGTCGAGATCGCACTCCGGGTCCGCGTGGTGCAGATTGGCGGTCGGCGGGACGACTTGGCGGTCCAGCGCCAGCGCGCAGGCCGCGACCTCGATGGAGCCGATCGCACCCAGCGAGTGACCCACCATCGACTTGATCGAGCTGACCGGCACCTCGTAGGCCCGTTGCCCCAGGCTGTGCTTGAACGCGGCCGTCTCGTGGCGGTCGTTCTGCTTGGTGCCCGAGCCATGGGCGTTGATGTAGTCGATGTCGTCCGGGTTCAGCCGGGCCTCGGCCAGTGCGGCCCGGATGGCCTCGGCCATCTCCCGGCCGTCGGGCTTGAGCCCCGTCATGTGGAACGCGTTGCTGCGCCGGGCGTAGCCGGCGATCTCCCCGTAGATCGTGGCACCCCGGGCCCGCGCGGCCTGGTACTCCTCGAGCACCATCACCGCGGCCCCCTCACCGAGGACGAAGCCCCGGCGCTCGGCGTCGAACGGCCGCGAGGCGTGCTCGGGGTCGTCGTTGTCGGGCGAGGTCGCCTTGATCGCGTCGAAGCAGGCCGAGGTGATGGGCGACAGCGGCGCGTCCGTGGCTCCGGCGAAGACGACCTCCGCCGACCCCTCGGTGATCAGGTGCACGCCGTGGCCCTCGGCTCGAGCCCCGAGGTGCAACCGGTCGAGGTGAGCGACACCGGCCCCTGCGCTCCGACGTCCCTGGCCACCTCGACGGCCAGCGTGCTGGGCACCATCTGCTCGTACAGATGCGGCACCCCGTAGGTGTGGTCCACCAGCCAGCGACGGCCGGTGTCGGAGAGGACCCGGTACTCCTCCTCCAGGCTCATCGTGCAGCCGACCGCGCTACCGATACTGACCCCGAGCAGGCCGGGGTCGAGCGCCGCGAGGTCCAGTCCGCTGCCCGCCAGCGCCTCCCGGGCGCAGACCACCGCGAACTGCGCCGCCCGGTCCATCCGCCGGATCTCCTGGTGGGTCAGCCCCGCGGCCAGCGGGTCGAAGTCCACCTCGGCGGCGATACGGGAGCGGAACCCGCTCGGGTCGAAGAGCGTGATGTTCCGGGTCTTGCTGCGCCCCGCGGCGAGCACGTCCCAGAACGCGTCCCTGCCCACCCCGCCCGGGGCCACGACCCCGATACCGGTGATGACGGCGCGTCGGCTCATCGGCTGCTCCAGGTAAGGGTGGTGTGCGCCCGGCGCGTGGAGTGCGCGGCGTTCGCCTCCTCACTCACAGCTGCCGTCCCTCGTCCGCCGTCCAGACGTAGAACGGGTTGGCCATCGCGTCCTTCGGCTCCTTCCAGTTGGGGTCGTAGGGCGCCACGAACTGGGTGAGCTTGTCGCTGACGTCGTTGTAGAGCGGGTGGCGGCGTGCCTTGTACAGGTCGGGCGTGATGTCGCCGTCGGCCTCGACGAGGTGGAAGTACAGATCATGAAAGGCAAAGAGCGTTCGCCGTGACACTCCCACCATGTGCGGCAGCTCTGTGGCGTCCGACTGGGCGAACGTGTCGGCGATGCCGGCGGTGTCCCGTGCCTCCTGCAGGCGGGCAACAATGAGAGTCCTGTGCACGGCTGTCCCCTTCAGCTGGATGAATGCGCGCCAGGACGGTCCCAGTCGGCGCCGGAGCGCCACTCGATCTGCATTAAAATATCGACCGAAGCTCGGCGGACGCGTCGATACCGGCCGTCAGTTCGAAAACGGAACCGGACGCGCCATAAAGAGGCACCGCGGCGGGGTTTTCCCCGTGGACCGCAGAAATGATCAAGGATTTGGCCGGACAGAGTCGGCGAAATGCCGCAGGGGTTCGACACCGCGCACGCGGCCTTCCGGCGGACGCGCATACGCTCCGTCCTGCGGCTCGATCGATCTGCGACAACCGCTCAAGCGAGACGCGAGATTGAGGCGTTTACATTCCAAGCGGCCCTGTAGCAGAATTGGGGTTCGCACCGAGCGAGACGGGGGATCAAGACGGGGATGCAAGACGGGGATAAAGAAACAGGACCAGAAACAGACGTGTCGTTGCGGTTACGACTGCCGCTGCGAGCACGGCGCCACCCTCTGCCATCGGACGACCGGACGCCGACCGGGCCGGACGAACCGACTGGCGCGGCGCACACGCCTGCCGGACAGGCCGGAACCGGCCACCGGCGCGTTACGTCAGCGCCTCGAACAGCTGTCTTCATCGGCGCCATGAAACCGGCGCACCAGGGAGCGATGCGACGTTTCCCGGTGACGCTTCGCCCTCTCCATGTGTCCCTCCCGCGGCCGCCTTAGAACGGAAGAAGACATTCCTCTGGGCGATCGTCACGATTTACCCAGACCTTGCAGAGCAGGACAAGGCTTCAACGGAGGACAGCTCGTACACAGAGGAGGTTTCACGATGCGATTCACGGTTCTTGGCTCGGTCGAAGTCATCAATGGAGACCGGCACTGCACACCCTCCGCACCAAAAGTCCGTCAAGTGCTCGCACTTCTCCTCCTCCGGGCCAATCACCTGGTCCGGGTGGATTCCATCATAGAGGAACTATGGTGTGACTCCCCGCCAAAAAGCGCGATGACCACCGCCCAGACCTACATCTACCAGCTCCGCAAAATGATTGAGCGGGAGGGGTTCGCACAGCGCGGCGAAGACATTCTCCAGACCCAGTCCTTCGGCTACCTCCTCAACTTCCGCACGGACGCCATCGACGCCTGGAATTTCGAGAAACTGGCGGCGGAAGGCCAGGCCGAACTAAGGGCAGGCCGCGCCGAGCAGGCAGCCACCACCCTCGCGAAGGCCCTCAAACTGTGGGCCGGCCCCGCACTCGGCAACATCGCCTGCGGCCCCGTGCTCAGTGCGTACGCCGTGCAGCTGGAGGAGCAGCGGCTTCAAGTGCTCCAGCAGCGCATCGAAGCCGACATCCAACTCGGCAGGGAACGCGAGCTGGTCGGCGAACTGCGGCGGCTCGTCGCGGAGAACCCGCTCAACGAATGGTTCCACGGGCGGCTCATCCGCGTACTGCAAGCCATCGGCCGCCGTCACGAAGCCCTGCAGACCTACCAGCAGTTGAGGACCACGCTGAGCGAGGAAATCGGGTTGAGCCCCTCGATCGAGGTACAGCGCATCCACCAGGGCCTCCTCTCCGACGATCACGTCCTCCTCTCCAGGCAGAGCGCTCACGCAGGCCCATCGAAAAGCGCTCCCGAACGAACAGGCACCGTCAGCCCTCGCAGGTCACGATCGGCCTGAACCGCAAGCCATCGACCGACCCTCAAGGCGTCCACCCTCGGAACACGGGGGTGGACATGGCTGCACTGTCGGGGGCCAGTGCAACCACGTCGAGGTTTACAGCGTTCACCTTACATAGACAGCGTTCTGCTCTCAAGAGCCCTGTCCATGTATCCTCACTTCATGGCCAAGATCGATCGCCAAGCCGAGCCCGCGGACGACACCGACGCCCTCGCTCCGCTGCCTTGGGATCAGCACCGACTGTCCAAGCGCGCCGCCCCCAAGCGCAAGCCGCTGACCCTCAGGACGATCATCGACGGAGCCCTCGACGTCCTGGACCGCGAAGGCATCGAAGTCCTGAGCATGCGCAAGGTCGCGGCGGAGGTCGGCGTCACCGTCTCGGCTCTTTACGCGCACGTGCGCGACAAGGACGAGCTGCTCCAGGTCATGTACGAGCACGTCTACTCCCAGTTCCGTGTGCCCGACCCGGACCCGGACAACTGGCGGGATCAGGTCAGGAGCATGGCCCGCGATCTGCGCGACCTCCTCCAGTCGCACCGCGACATGGCCCGTATCTCCATGGGCCGCTACCCCGCGGGCCCCGAGATGATCGTCCAGCTGGAGCGGATGCTCTCCCTCTTCCTCACCGCCGGCCTCCCCGTCCCCATCGCCGCCAAGGCGGGCGACATGCTCTCGCTCCTCGTCGAAGGTGTCGTCCTGGAGGCCGACATGTGGAACGAACGGGGCATCGGCGGCGACTCCGGCGACGAGGTCCGCGACTACTTCGCGGACCTCCCCAAGGACCGCTTCCCCAAGCTCACCGAACACGGCCCGGTGATGTTCGCCGACTCCCCGGACGCCCGCTTCGAACTCTTCCTGGACGTCTTCATCAACGGCCTCGCCCTCTATCGCGAGGCCCCCGCCGGACCCGCCGACGAAGCGTCCGGCGCGGCGGCCGCGGAAACGGCATAGCCCCACCCACCCGACGTTCGAGCGCACCTCGAAGCCCCCCGGGCACGGTGAAGAGCCCAAGTGCCACTCCGCACCACACGCCTTCACCGAACAGGGGTGCTCACCATGAACGCGGAACAGCAGCGCGTCTCCCTCGCCAGCATCGAGCCCAATCGCCGCCGCGGCGGCGATCTGCGGCTGACGCTCGGCCCGAAAACCGTCGGCGCGACCTCCGGATTCGGCGGCTTCCTCAAGCTCCAGCCCGGCGAACTGATCACCGAGCACTTCCACCCCTACTCGGAAGAATTCCTCTACGTCATCGCCGGCGACCTCGAGATGAGCCTCAACGGCGAGAAGGTCGCCCTCACCGCGGGCGACTCCCTGCTGGTGCCCATCTCCGTCCGCCACCGCCTGGTCAACACCGGCACCACCCAGGCCGACGTCATCTTCCACCTGTCGCCCCTGGCCCCCCGCCCCGACCTGGGCCACGTGGACACCGAACCGCCCACGAATGCCTCGGAGCCCCACATCCCCGTGGGAACCCCGAACCCCTCCTCCTGACGCGCATGTGGCCCCGGGGTCGGCTCACTTTCCGGCCCCGGGGCCACATGCGGCACGGGACACCGTCACGCTACTGGTGGGACGGCCCGGCGAGTTGGCGGTGTGCAGAGCCGAAGAGGCACATGTTTCTCTCGCGTTGCCGGGTGGGCTGGCGGCTTGTTCTCGCAGCGGTTGCTGAGATGGCGCGGGCTGCGGTGCTCGACCGAGGTGGTGGCTACCAGCGTCTGACTGCGGAATGGCGCTAGCGACGAGACCGTCGCAGGAACAGTGACGCGATGATGACGAGGCCGATGACGGCGGCCACGATCACTACTGGCCCGAACCAGTCCGGCATCTTTTGTCCGCCCGGGCTCAGGGCCACGGTCTGGTACGCGTGGTACGCGTGGGCCTGGAGAGCAGTCCTCATCGTTTCCTCGCTTCCGTGTCCTGCTGGCTGGTCGGGGTCATAAGTTGTATTGCCGCTTGAGTCGCCGGCACGCACTCCAGGCAGTCACTGCCTCATCCGGGAAGCCGCGACAGGCATACCTCGCCGGGGCTACGCGAGCGCTTTGCACGCCGGGCACGCTGGTCGAGCTGCCGGTCCTGACGCGGCCGGTCAGCAAGGACCCGAACGAATCGCCATGCTCTCGAGCGCACCGAGGGCGCTGTCAACACGAGAAGGCCCGTACACGCTGCACGTGTACGGGCCTTCTATTCGAGCGCCGGGCAGGCCTTGCACCTGCATCTCCCCGCAGGAAGCGGGACGTCTTTCCTTGGACCACCAACGCATCACCGCTCACCGCGTGTTGTGGCGACCAGTTCAAGATCTACTGTACCGGACAGCGGGCTGGGGTGGCGACATGAGGTGAGCTTGGACCTGAAGGCGGAGGCCTCCCGCATGGTCCAGTCCCTGGCCGTGCGCCGATAGACTCCCGCCTGACTGTCCTCCCGCTCGACCCAGGGTGTGCCGTGGCTCGCGGTGTTTGGCTGGCCATCACAGGCTTCCCACTCGTCCTCCGCAGTCGACTTGAGGCCGCCGCATCGAGAAACACCCTGCGGGTGCCCTGTGGTGGCATCCGTACCTGTCGCGGCTTGCCCTGGCGACTCTGTTCGGCGCCCTTCCCCTCATGGCCGCCACC
Source organism: Streptomyces huasconensis (assembly GCA_004010275.1). GTDB lineage: Bacteria > Actinomycetota > Actinomycetes > Streptomycetales > Streptomycetaceae > Streptomyces > Streptomyces huasconensis. Next base: position 3,524 of record RBWT01000060.1, on the reverse strand, counting down.
CCGGCAATCCTGCCTCGCCGCACGCCAACTCCCCTTGACGTTACCGTCGTTGGACCCGCCGCTGCGGTCATTCCTCGGCGGGGTGTCGTGCTGCAGGTCGGGGCAGGTGCCGGTAGAAGCCGTCACTTGTGGACTATGAAATCCAAAACCTGGTAGCGTCCGCACATGGCCAGACCACGCGCTTTTGACGAGAGGGCGGTCCTCGACGCAGCGGCGGCGCAGTTCCGTGTCCACGGGTACGCCGATACGTCGACCGAGCAGCTCTGCGAAGCGGCCGGCCTTCGGCGCAGCAGCCTGTACAACGCGTTCAAGTCCAAGGACGAGCTTTTCGTTCAGGCCTTGGGGCACTACGCGGCCACCATGCGCGGACACCAGGAATCGATCCTGACCGACACCTCCCTCAGCGGCGCCGAACGTATCCAGAAGCTGATCGGCGCGATCGTCGGCGAGGAGCGGGCGGCTCGCAGCGAGGGACATGCCGCCGGTTGCATGGGTGTACACGCCCTGATGAACCCCGACTTGAGGGCGCGCGACGAACGCATCGCGCGCATCCTCGAACGAGACCTCCGGGAACGACTCGACATGCTGGAAGGCGCCATCCAGGCCGGCCGCATGGACGGCAGCATCCCCGACGGCCCTGACGCCAGAGAAGGCGCGCTCCTGATCAACGCCCTCATCGCGGGCCTCCGGGTCGCAGCGCAGAGCGGTGTCACACCCGAGGTGCTGCACCGGATCGCTCTCGACGGTCTTCGCTCTCTGCTGGCCTGAGAGGACAGTGCGGCAACTCCGTGGTCTCGCTTGCCCTAATTTTGGATTCTTGAATACAGAAAGAACTCCTGCTATGAACAAACGACCTCTCTACTGGCTCATGCTCACCCTGCTTCTCGTCGCCATGAGCGAGTTGCAGACGATGGGCATGCTGCCCGATATGGCCCGAAGTCTCGGCGCTTCGACCGCCGCGATCGGTGCCTTCATCTCGATCTACTCCTTCGGCATGGCCATCGGCGGACCGCTCATCGCCTGGGTTCTGCGGAAAGTCCCGCCCAAGGCCGCACTCTTGGGCGTCGTCACCGCCTACGCGATACTGGAAGCCGCCGTCCCGCTGATCCACAACTACTGGTGGGTCGCAGCCCTCCGCCTGCTGACCGGGACGCTCGGTGGCGCCGTGTTCGGCCTCACCCTGACCATGGCCGCGCGTCTCGCCCCCACCCCCGACCGCATCGCGTCCTCGATCTCCATCGTGCTCAACGGGCTTATGCTCGGCGCCGTCCTCGGTCTGCCCATCAGCCACGCCATCGCCACCGCGTGGAACTGGCAGACAAGCTTTGTCATCCTCGGTGCCGCAGGCCTGCTCATCGTCCTGCTCGACGTTCGCACCCTGCCCGTCCTGCCCGCGGCCTCCGCGCAGACCACCGCCGATGAGCTCCAGCAACTCCGCTCGCCCCGACTGTGGAGCCGCTTCCTCGTCAGCCTGCTGACCATCGGCGCGACCTACGGCGCCTTCTCCTACTTCACTCCTCTGCTGGAGCAGGACGCCGGCTTCACCTCCAACGCGACGACCGCGATCCTCTTCGGCTACGGCCTGTGCACCTTCATCGGCAACAACCTGGTAGGCCGCTACGCGGACCGCCATGCGGTGACCCTGCTCCGCATCGGTCACCTCGTCCTGGCAAGTTCGCTGGTACTCCTTGCGCTCTTCGCCCACCTGCCGTGGGCGGCTCTGCCCGGGGTGCTCCTGGTCGGCCTCGTCGGCGTCACGATGAACCCCGCGCTTGTCGTCCGGATCGTCGAAGTCTCCGGCGCGGGCAACCTGGTCAACACCGTGCACACGTCCGTGATCACCCTGGGCGTGGTGACCGGCAGCGTCATCGGCGGCGCCGCTATCAGCGGCACCGGCGACAACAGCTCGGCCCCCGCCATGTGGACCGGTGCCACCCTCGCCATCCTCGCAGCCGGCGTCCTGGGCGCGCAGACCGTCGGCTCCAAGCGACGTCACGTGAGCCTTCAGCCTGCACAGAACTGACTCGGCGTCTCCGTCTCGCCCGTGTCGGTCCCTGCCACGTGATCACGCAACAGATGCATTGAGGACTCGCCTGCCAGGTCAGCAGGATGACGAGGGAAAAGCCATCGCCATGCGCTCAGTCCACTGAGCGGCCACGCACCGTATCGAACCGGTCCCTCGCCCCTCTCCCGCATTCCGCGGTGGCTCGTGGCGAGGGCACAAAAACACTCGGCCGTTCGAGACAGGCAGCCAGGCGAGTCTCGTACGGCCGAGGCCACCCTCCTCGTAGAGCCGCCTCATTGCGGCAGATCCACGGAGCGCTCGCACTCCGCTGCACCTCACTCCATTGAGGTGGACAGCCTGCCCCTGCATCCCACGTTCCGCCGAGTCCGTGTCGCCGTGGTGGGCCAAGGCCATGTCAGGGTCCTGCTCGCGGTGACGCACGGAAGACTCAGCGGTCGCTTCAGATCACGTCCGTGCCGTAGCCCGCCAGGAGCATGTTTGCACCCATCGCCAACCGGTGTGCCCCGATACGACTCGGCCAAAGTCCGCCCCGCTCTCTTTGTCACCAACGCTCACAGATAGCGTTGCTTCGCTCGGGTTAACCCTCACCTCACCGGAGACAATTGTGAACCGCTCGGCCCGGCTCGCGGCGGCCGCGCTCACGGCTTCTGCGGTCAAGGGCGGGCACCCCTACAAGAACTTCAACACCGGCAAGAACGGCAAGGGCATGTGGTGGGTCGCCGTCGAGAACCCAGACATGAAGGACGACCCAGCCGCGGGCGCCTGCATTCGTCCCCCGTTCTGGGTGGACAAGAGCAAGGCCCTGAAGGTTCGGCAGGCCATCGATCCCAAGATCCCTGCGGCGCTGGCTCTACCAGCAGGCCAGGGTGCCCGACACCAAGGTCGAGCTGAAGCCCGAGGCCAAGTCGACGGTGAACCTGCCCACGTGGGTGTGGCTGGACAAGGGCATGTGCAAGGAGGTCAAGGTACGGGCCGAACTGCCCGGCACCGGCCTGTTTGCCGAGACCACCGCGAAGCCGATCAGCCTCCATCTGGAGCCGGGCACCGAGGACGCGGAGACATACCCGGCGTCCGGCGAGTGCACCTTCAACAAGGACGGCTCCATCGGCACCCCGTACACCAAGGGCAGCTCGAAGCAGGAACCACCGTGCGGCATCACCTATCTGCGCGCCTCGGACGGCCGGCCCAACCAGCTCACGGCATCGGTCACCTGGAAGATCTCCTGGCGCGGCACGGGCGATGCACAAGGACCCCTGCCCGACGGCACGTTCGAGACCGCCCAGGACATGGACGTCCAGGAAGTCCAGCCCATCAACCGCTGACCGAGGCCGTCGGCCCGTCGGCACATCACGCGCAGAACCATCTCAACCTACGGGGGCGGACACGTATGTCGGACTTGAAGAAGAACGCGGAGTCGCTGCACAAGACGGCATCCGCGCTGGGCAAGGCGGAGGACCACACCCGCAAGCCGCTGCACGACTTCAAGGCCGCCTCCCAC
>RBWT01000005.1 GCA_004010275.1 Streptomyces huasconensis | reverse complement strand
CCCCGGGAGGGCTGGGGGGCGGACTCCGGTTCACCCCGCGCGGCCCGCCCTGCGCTCCCGTGCGCGGTGGGGTCGTCGGCATGGCGCGTGACAGGGCCTTGTCTGACGTACCGTCAGGCGTCACCATGGCCCACGGCGTGCACGTGACGTGTCGTCAGGTTCGGTCCGTCGCCCCCCAAGGACAAGGCAGGAGTGACCCGCCATGCCCCCGCCGCCCGCGTCCCTCGCCTACGGGATGCAGCTCCCCATCCAGTCCCAAAGCTCCCTCTACGCCGAACCCTGGGAGGCCGATGCCACCCCCGACGACCTCGTGGAGATAGCCCGCGCCGCCGACCGCGCCGGCTTCGCCTACCTCGCGTGCTGCGACCACGTCGCCATACCCCGCCGCCTCGCCGCCGCCATGGGCACCACCTGGTACGACCCCGTGGCGACCCTCTCCTACATCGCCGCCGCCACCGAGCGCGTCCTCCTGATGAGCCACGTCGCCGTCGTCGGGCTGCGCCACCCCCTCCTCACCGCCAAGCAGTACGCCACCCTCGACCACCTCAGCGGCGGGCGGCTCATCCTCGGGGTCGGCGCCGGACACGTACCGGAGGAGTTCGAGGCGCTCGGCGTCGACTTCGCGCGGCGCGGGGCCGTGCTCGACGAGGCCATCGACGCGCTGCGGGCCGCGCTCGGTCCGGACGAGTACCCCGAGCACCACGGCAAGCTCCACGACTTCGGCGGGCTCGGCCAGCGCCCCCGCCCCGCACAGGACCGCGTACCCCTCTGGGTCGGCGGCTCCTCGCCCGCCGCCGTCCGCCGCGCGGCCACCCGCGCGGACGGGTGGCTGCCGCAGGGCGACCCCCGCGACAAGCTGCCCGCGCAGATCGCTCGGCTCCGGCGGCTGCGGCGAGGGAGGCGGGGATCGAGGAGCCGATCGCGACGGTGGCGATCACCGAGGCCCTGTACATCGGCGAGCCGCGCCGGTCCCTCGGCCGTCGCACGCTGGCCGGCCCGTCGGACGCCATCGCCGAGTCGCTGCGCGCGTACCGCGCGATGGGCGTCGATCAGATCCAGGTGCGCTTCCGCAGCCGCAGCCGCGCCGAACTCATCGATCAGATGGCGGCGTTCGCGGCCGGCGTGGCCCCGCACCTCAGTGACTGATCACCTCAGTGACTGATCACCTCATGGCTGATCACCTCGGCGACTGAGGCCCCTCGACTCCCTGACCCGACAAGGAAGTGACCCCCATGGGCAAGCTGGACGGCCGCGTCATCATCGTCACCGGCGCCGCGCGCGGACAGGGAGAGCAGGAGGCGCGCCTCTTCGCCGCCGAGGGCGCCAAGGTCGTCGTCGCGGACGTCCTCGACGCGCAGGGCGAGGCCCTCGCCAAGGAGATCGGTGAGGAGCGGGGCGCGGACGTGGCGGCGTACGTACATCTGGACGTGGGCCGGGAGGAGGACTGGCGGGCCGCAGTGGCCACCGCCAAGGACGCCTTCGGCAAGGTCGACGGGCTCGTCAACAACGCCGGCATCCTCCGCTTCAATGAGCTGGTCAACACGCCCCTGGAAGAGTTCCAGCAGATCATCCAGGTCAACCAGATCGGCTGCTTCCTCGGCATCCGCACCGTCGCCCCCGAGATCGGGGCGGCCGGCGGCGGCACCATCGTGAACACCGCCTCCTACACGGCGCTCACGGGCATGGCGTACGTGGGCGCGTACGCCGCGACGAAGCACGCCATCCTCGGCCTCACTCGGGTCGCCGCCCTGGAGCTGGCCGCGCGGAACATCCGCGTCAACGCCATCTGCCCCGGAGCCGTGGACACCCCCATGACCAACCCCGCGCAGCTGGACCCGGGCGCGACCCGGAGGCGGCCCGCGAGGCGGTGGCGGAGCTGTACAAGAAGCTGGTGCCGTTGGGGCGGGTCGGCAGGCCCGAGGAGATCGCTGCCCTCGCGCTCTTCCTCACCGGGGACGACTCCTCGTACATCACCGGCCAGCCCTTCGTCATCGACGGCGGCTGGCTGGCGGGCGTCAGCGTCATCTGACGTCACGTCAGCTATTGACGCTCCGCCCGGGCGATGGAACAGTCGACGCATCCTGAACTGACGGGCCGTCAGAAAGCGTGACGGTGCGGGCCCGGCCCGTCAGAACCTCACGAGGACGGTGAACCTCCTTGGAATTCGGTCTCTTTGTACAGGGATACGTGCCCGCCGAGCGGGCCCAGGTCGACCCCGAAGCGGAGCACAAGGCGCTCATCGAGGAGACCGAGTACGTCATCCAGGCGGACAAGTCCGGGTTCAAGTACGCCTGGGCCTCCGAACACCACTTCCTGGAGGAGTACTCCCACCTCTCCGCCAACGACGTCTACCTCGGCTACCTCGCCCACGCCACCGACCGCATCCACCTCGGCTCGGGCATCTTCAACCCGCTCGCGCCCGTCAACCACCCCGTGAAGGTCGCCGAGAAAGTCGCGATGCTCGACCACCTCTCCGAGGGCCGCTTCGAGTTCGGCACGGGCCGCGGCGCCGGTTCGCACGAGATCCTCGGGTTCATGCCGGGCATCACCGACATGAACCACACCAAGGAGATCTGGGAAGAGACCATCGCCGAGTTCCCCAAGATGTGGCTCCAGGACGAGTACGCCGGCTTCCGGGGCAAGCACTGGTCCCTGCCGCCGCGCAAGATCCTGCCCAAGCCGTACGGGAAGTCGCACCCCGCCATGTGGTACGCCGCCGGGTCCCCCTCCTCGTACGCGATGGCGGGGAAGAAGGGGCTCGGGGTGCTCGGGTTCAGCGTGCAGAAGGTGTCCGACATGGAGTGGGTCGTCGAGTCGTACAAGACGGCCGTCAAGGAGGCCGTGGCGGTCGGCGACTTCGTCAACGACAACGTCATGGTGACATCCACGGCCATCTGCGCCGAGACGCACGCCAAGGCCGTCGAGATCGCCGTCGGCGGCGGGCTCAACTACCTCCAGTCGCTGCTCTTCCGCTACCACGACACCTTCCCGCGCCCCGAGGGCATCCCCGAGTGGCCCGAGCTGCTCCCCGCGTACAGCGAGGAGATCATCGAGCTGCTCATCGCCGAGGAGCTGATGATCTGCGGCGACCCGGACGAGGTGTTCCGGCAGTGCAAGCGGTGGGAGCAGGCCGGCGCCGACCAGCTCAGCTTCGGGCTGCCGATCGGCATCTCGCCCGAGGACACGATGACCACGATCAGGCTGATCGGGGAGCACGTGATCCCGAAGATCGACACGGACCCCGTCCACCGCACCACCCGCTTCCGGCAGGCCGCCGGGGCGTGAGTCCCGAAGCCACCCCGGCCTCCTCTCCCGGACGGAGGCCGGGGTTCCAGCACGCCCGCAAGCAGTCGGCCGCCCGGCCACCAGCACCGCACAGGAAGGGACCCCGCCATGCTCGACCACCTCATCCGCTCGGCGACCGTCGTGGACGGCACCGGCGCCCCCGCCCGCGTCGCCGACGTCGGCATACGGGACGGACGCATCGCCGTCATCGCCGAACCGGGCACCGGGGCCGCGCCCGAGGCGGCGCGGACCAGCGAGGACGCCCACGGCCTGGTGCTCGCCCCCGGCTTCGTCGACCCGCACACGCACTATGACGCGCAGCTGTTCTGGGACCCGTACGCCACCCCGTCCCTCAACCACGGCGTGACGACCGTCGCGGGCGGCAACTGCGGGTTCACGCTCGCGCCGCTGCACCCGGACCGGCCCGAGGACGCCGACTACGCGCGGCGGATGATGTCCAAGGTCGAGGGCATGTCCCTGGTGTCGCTGGAGGAGGGGGCGCCCTGGACGTGGAGTTCGTTCGGGGAGTACCTCGACGCCCTGGAGGGGCGGATCGCCGTCAACGCGGGCTTCATGGTGGGCCACTGCGCCCTGCGGCGGTACGTCATGGGCGCGGACGCCGTCGGCGGGCAGCCGACCCCCGCCCAGCTGGATCAGATGCTGCGCCTCTTCCACGACGCGATGGACGCGGGCGCATGGGGGCTGTCCACCACGCAGTCCTCCACCCACTCCGACGGTGACGGACAGCCCGTGGCCTCCCGCCACGCCAGGCCGGAGGAGCTGCTCGCGCTCTCCCGTGCCGTCGCCGAGCACGAGGGCACGCAGCTCGAAGCGATCGTGGCGGGCTGCCTCGACCAGTTCAGCGACGCCGAGATCGACCTGCTCGTCGAGATGAGCGCGGCCGCCGGGCGGCCCCTCAACTGGAACGTCCTCACCAGCGACGCCGCGTCCTCGACCGCGTCCCGCGCCAGCTCGTGCCGAGCGAACGCGCCCGCGAGGCCGGCGCCGCGTCGTCGCCCTCACCATGCCGATCCTCACCCCGATGAACATGTCGCTCGGCACCTTCTGCGCCCTCAACCTCATCCCCGGCTGGGGCGACATCCTCGGCCTGCCCGTCCCCGAGCGGATCGCGAAGCTGCGCGACCCGGACGTCCGCGCGGAGATGCTGCGCCGCGCCGACAGCAAGGAGGCGGGCGTCTTCCGCCGCCTGGCCCGCTTCGACCGGTACGTCATCGGCGACACGTACGCCGAGCGGAACGAAGGGCTGACCGGCCGCGTCGTCGCCGACATCGCCGCCGAACGCGGACAGGACCCCTTCACCTGCCTCGTCGAGATCTGCGCCGCCGACGGGCTGCGCACCGTCCTGTGGCCGATGCCCACCGACAACGACCCCGACTCCTGGGCCCTGCGCGCCGAGACCTGGCGGCACGAAGACGTCCTGCTGGGCGGCTCCGACGCGGGAGCGCACCTGGACCGCATGTGCGGAGCCCCGTACACGACCCGGTTCCTCGGCGACTGTCTGCGCGGGCGCGGGCTCGTCGGGTTGGAGCAGGCCGTGAAGATGCTCACCGACGACCCCGCCCGGCTCTTCGGGCTGCGCGAGCGCGGCCGGATCGCCGAGGGCCACCACGCCGACCTCGTCCTCTTCGACCCCGAGCGGATCGACGCGGGCAAGGCCACCCTCGTTCACGACCTGCCCGGCGACAGCCCGCGCCTGGACTCCAAGGCGATCGGCGTGACCGCGGTGTGGGTCAACGGCGTCGAGGTCATCCGCGAGGACATCGTGACGGGCGCGGTGCCGGGCCGGGTGCTGCGCTCCGGCCGCGACACCAGGACGGTGAGCACCAAGTGAGCGCGCCGGGGCGGCTGTTCATCGCCGGCGAGTGGGTCGAACCGGATCACGGGCACTACGAAGTGGTGAACCCCGCCACGGAGAAAGTCGTCGGTCTGGCGCCCGAGGCGAGCGTCGAGCAGGTCCACGCTGCTGCGGCGGCGGCTCGGGAGGCCTTCGCGAGCTGGTCGCGCACGACGCCCGAGGAACGCGCGGCAGTGCTGTCCCGCGCCGCCTCGATCCTGCGGCGCGACTGCGCCGCGTCGCCGCTCTGGCGCGGGCCGAGAGCGGCGCGACGACGGGCACGGCGTACGGCATGCAGGTGGCGGTGGCGGTCGGGCGCTTCGAGCGGTACGCGAAGGGGGCGCTGGAGCCGGTCGAGACGGCGCTCCCGCCGCAGATCAACGAGGCAGGTGGGGGCACCTCCCCTGCCCTCAAGGCCATGGGGGCGGGGAAGGCGGGGATCATGGGCGCGGTCGCCGGGCGCCGGCCCGTCGGCGTCGTCACCTGCGTCACCTCGTACAACAACCCATGGGCGAACCCGGCGGGCAAGGTGGCGCCCGCCCTCGCGATGGGCAACACGGTGGTCGTGAAGCCCGCGCCGCAGGACCCGCTGTCGGTGTACGGGATGGCGGCGGCCCTGGCGGAAGCGGGCGTCCCGCCCGGCGTGGTGAACGTGGTCTCCGGCACGGACGTGGCCGTCGGCGAGGCGGCCGTCGCCTCCCCGGACGTCGACATGGTGAGCTTCACCGGCTCGACCGCCGTCGGACAGCGCATCGGCGAGGTCTGCGGCCGCGACCTGAAGCGGCAGCTGATGGAACTCGGCGGCAAGGGCGCGGCGATCGTCTTCGACGACGTGGGCGAGAAGGGGCTCGCCGCGGCGGTGGCCGGAATCGGCACGACGTTCTCCTTCTACAGCGGCCAGATCTGCACGGCCCCGACGCGGGTGATCGTGCAACGGGGCGTGTACGAGGCCCTGTTGGCGAAGCTGGCGGCCTACGCCGGGGCCTTGAAGGTGGGCGATCCGGCGGAGCCGGGCACGGTGGTCGGCCCGGTGATCTCGGCAGCGCACCGCGACCGCGTCGAGGCGTACGTCGAGGACGCGCGCAAGGAAGGAGCACGCGTCGTCACGGGCGGCGAGCGCCCGACGCTCCCGACCGGCTTCTACGTCGCCCCGACCCTCCTCGCCGACTGCACCTCCGACATGCGGGCGGTCCGCGAGGAGATCTTCGGCCCGGTGGTCTCCGTCGTCCCCTTCGACGCCGCGACACCGGAGGAGGCGGAGGAAACGGCCATCACCCTCGCCAACGACAGCGACTACGGCCTCATCGACTACGTCTGGTCCGCCGACATCACCCGCGCCTTCCGCGTGGCCCGCCGCCTCCGCACGGGCGGCGTCGGCGTGAACACGGTAGGCCGCAACATGGAGGCACCGTTCGGAGGCTTCAAGAAGAGCGGCGTGGGCCGCGACGTCGGCTCCTACGCCCTGCACGCGTACAGCGAACTGCAGTCGATCGTGTGGCCGGGGTGAGGGCGAGGTAGGGGCGTCGGCGGCATCCGTGCCGTATGCCCCACTTTGCAGCACCGTCGCAGAAATTCGCTCTGGCGAAACCGTTAACCCCACCGCTAGCGTCAGTCGTCTTGGTCAGAACTTTTGTCTCACGACGCACGCCACAGCGTGATCACACAAGGGGGAACGGAACGGCATGGGCGACCCGGACCTGACGGTCGACTATGACTTCCTCGCGGACTGCGAGCGCAAGCTCGGCCAGCTCAAGAAGACCTTCGAGGACATCGAGAACCGCCGGGACGACATGAAGGAGCACTGGGGCTCCGGTGCCGTCGCCGGAGCCATGGGGGACTTCGTCGACAACTGGGACGACTACCGCACCAGACTCGTCGAGTCCATCGAATCGGTCAGCAAACTCGTGACCGGCAGCAAGAAGGCGTTCGAGGACCTCGACGACAAGCTGGCCAAGACCGGCAAGAAGAACCAGAAGAAGTGACGCCATGACACCGACAACCAAGCGCCGTCCGGTGGACTGGCAGCCGCTCTGCGACTCCGATCCCGTGCCCGGTGATCCGGAGGAGATCCGCGCCGAGGTCAAGCACATGATCGGGGTGGCCAAAAAGCTCCGGGACCAGGCGAAGAACCTCAAGGCGATCAGCGACGACGAAACGCTCAAGGGCAAGTACGTGACGTCTCTGCGCGAGGAGTCCTCGACGCTGGAGAAGCACATGCGGGAGGTGGCCGGGCGGTATGAGCGAGTGCACGGTCACCTGACCAAGTGGTCGAACGAGCTGGAGGACTTCCAGAGCGACGCCGACAAGATCCTGCGCCAGGCCAAGGAGAAGCAGGACGAGATCGAGGCCGACAAGGCCAAGAAGTCCGGCTCGCAGGACAGGGACACCCCCGACCCGTCCCCCAGCGGCATCAACCCCGCCGACGATCCTCTTCATTCGTACCGCGCCCGCCTGCACACCGTCACCAGTGACCGGGACACCCGCGCCGACCACCACGCGGGCAAGATCCGTGACGAGATCGACGACGTGATCGAGGACTCGTGGTGGGACGACGTCAAGGGCTGGGTCCATGACAACGCGGACCTGATCAAGGCCTTCATCGACGTGCTCGGCTGGATCGCGACGTTCGCGGGCTTTCTGGCCCTCGCCATCCCCGGCTTGAACATCGTGATCCTCGCCATCGCGGGGGTCACGATCGCGCTGAGACTCCTGCTGGTGGCATCCGGCGACGCCACTTGGACGGATGTCATCTTCGACGTCGTGGGCGGACTGCTCGTCGTGGGTGGCCTCGCGGCCGCCGCGAAGCTCGCCAGCGGCGCCAAGGCCACCGTCGGTGCCGCTCAGGCCGCCCGGACCGCCGGGCTGAGCCGAGGGCTCAGGGGTGTCAAGAGTGTCTTGGACGACACGGGACGCATGATGACCAAAATGCCGCAGGGGCCGGGGCGGGAGGCCGTCGGAGCGGCCCGTAACGCTATGCGTAAGTCCATCTCTCAGAACGTCGGCCTGGTCGCCAAGAACCCGCTGAGGGTCAGCCCGCTGTCGACGTTGGCGCACCTCGGCGACAAGGAGATGGCCGGCATGGCGAAGATGCTGAAGGCGAACAAGGCCACTTTCCCGGAGGCCGCCGGGGCTGCAGCGGACAAGGCTTACAAGAGCTATCAGGCGGGCCTCGGTGTCGCGTGGGCCGGTATGGGGATGGACGCCACGGACAAGGTGCTGGGAAAGAGTGACATGACGAGCTGGACGCACGAAAACCTCGGAACCGGCGAAAAACCGTACAACCAGGGGTATTCCGACTGGAAGGACAACACCCTGAAGCCCGCCCCCGACACTCACTGGTAGGGAGTGATCATGGACCTGAACTCGGCGCAACGCATCGTCGAAGCCGAAGCCGCCCGCACGGGCCTCGGCACCGGCCCCAACCGGCGGCTCCGGCTGACACTGATCATCGGAATGCCGCTGGTCTTTCCGGTGATCGGAATCATGATCCTCGTGCCGGAGTTCCTGAGGAACGACATTCTTTTCCTCTATCAGGCCGGGATCATCGGATGTCTCCTCCACTATGTATGGGTTTTCGCGAAGTACCCCCGATATGCGGGCCGTCCGCCCTACCTCACCCGAGATCTGGCCATGGGCGGCGGCTTCTTCTTGCCTTCTTTGATGCTCGGCTTCTGGCCGGGCATCATCGCCGCCCCGGCATGGGCGCTCTTCGTAGGCATTACCTATGTCGTGGAACTGACGCGGGAGCACTATGACCACCGTTGAGCAACGCCCGACCCCGAACGGCTTCAACCTGGTGACGCCGCCCGGCTGGGATGTGATTCCGCTGCGCACGGGCACCCAGGAAGCGATGGACAGCATCGTCCGCAAGGCGATCAGGCAACTTCCCGCCGGTTTCCCCAAGGACGACATCCCGAAAGCCCGACTGAAGCTTCTCCAGGAGATGAAGAAGGTCGTACGGCGGGCCATCGCCAAAGGCGGCATGACCCTCTACCTGCCCACCGAACGCCTCCACGGCATCGCGCTGCCCGTCTCGATCGTCGCCTCCGAACCGATCGAGATTCCGAGGGTCAGGCCCGGGAGCGGCCCCGAAGCGGTCCTGGCGGCGCTCGCCTCCGAGACCTCCGGGGCCGAGATACGAGAGCTGGACGACACCGCGGCCCTGCGCTCGGAGCGAGACGTACCCGCCGACGCTGCCCAGGGCGTCGACGTCGCTCACCGTCGGGTCGAGTACGTCGTGCCGATCCCGGACAGCACGCCTGACCAGTACGTCACCTTCTCCTTCAGTGCGCTGATCGCACCCGGCGCGAACCCCGCTTTCCATGACACGCTCGTGGAGCTGTTCGATGCGGTCATGAGCACTTTCCGATGGAGTTACGCCTGAGCGCTTCCCCCCGCCTGCCCAAGCTTTGACGAAAGAGACCGCTCATGCCTGACGGCCCCCTGTGGAGCGCCGACCTCGGTGCCCCGCTCCACATCGACACAGATGCCAGCCCGGACCTCTGGGGCTATCTTCATCTCCAGATCGACAGGCGGACCTTCAAGGAGTGGCTGGGTCACCATCTGACCGGCTTGGCCGCCATCCAGAACATCGAACTCACCCGCAAACTCCGCCGCTTCCACAAAACCTTCTACGAGCAGACGATCGTCACCCTCCGCGACAAGCTCCAGGCCGACGAGGCGTTCATCTATCACCCCGTTCCGCTGACCTATATGCCGCTGGTGGTGCATGCCACCCGGATTCACTGCGACGCCCGTGACGCGGGCTCCTGTGAGGGAGGCGCCGCGCTCACGGTGCCGCATGCGGAGATTCCCGAGTGGCAGCAGCGAAGCGGCAGTGTTCCGTTCGCCTCGCCTCATCTCGGGGAGGACGGCGTCCGGGTCATCCGGTCCTACCCGGCCGACAGTTCCACCATGATGACCTCGGTGTCGTACCACTGGCACACCCCGGCCGGCCTTCCCGACGTCCTGCTCCGCGGGCACCACGACGATCCGGAGTTGGTCGCCGCGGCGATGGAGCCGTTGGACGACTTCGCGCGGACGCTCAGGCTTCCCGGGTGAAAGCCGCTGCGTGTCAGGTCCCCAGGAAGATCGGGTTCGTGAACGCCCTCAGTGGGCCCGGCAGTGGTGGTGTCGGTGCCGGGTGGCGGAGTTCCGCGCGGACGTAGGCCGCGTAGGACGGTGTCGTGTGCCACTCCACCGTGCCCGTGCCGGAGGCCGGGAGCGGCGGGGTCGTGTGGAGGACGCCCTGGTCGGTGATCAGGCGGACCGTGCAGCCGGGGGCGCCCTTGACGTCCAGGCGTACCGTGACCGGGGTGTCGCGGTCCACGGGGAGGCGTTCGCCGATGCCCGCGTGCCGGGCCCGGCCGCCCGTCGCGGAGAAGGACAGCTCCACCTCCTTGGACTCGGCGACGTAGGAGCGGCCGCGCCGCAGGCCCTCCAGGATGGCGTCGCGGGTCAGGTCGTCGGCGAGGACCACCGTCTGCGGGCCGCCGATCCGGTCGGGGTCGCGGTGCGCGTCGCTGTTGCCCAGGGCCGGAATCCACGGCTTCCCGCCGCGTACGGAGGCGACGAGCATGCTGTCCCAGTCGGCGAGGGAGACCTCGTCGTCCGGCGTGTACGGGCCGTTCCACACCTCGACGGCGTCCGCCTCGCCGAAGCCGAACTTCCAGTTGCAGCCGACGCAGGTGGCGTGCGGGTGGGCGGGGACGACGAGGCCGCCCGCGTCGCGGATCTTGCGCGCGTACCGGCCGAAGCGGTTGTCGCGGGCGCGGTAGCGCCAGTCGACGAACGTGCCCGGGTCGGTGCCGAGCGCCACCACGTGGCCGTTGCGGGTGGTGACCTCCTCGCCCAGCATGACCAGCAGGTCGTCGCCGGCGTGTGCGGCCCAGTGGGCGTGCGCGGAGTGGGTGTTGTGCTCGGAGCTGTTGATGAAGTCGAGGCCCGCGGCGCGGGCGAGCGCGGCGATCTCGGCGGGGGTGCGGCGGCCGTCGGAGTGGATGGAGTGCAGGTGGCAGTCGCCGCGGTACCAGGCGCGGCCGCGGCCCTTCGCGCGCTCCGGCGGGTGGACGGGTTTCGGGGTGCTGCCGGGGGCGCCGTAGGTGAGGGTGATCGTCACCTCGTAGGGCAGGCCCTCGGGGGCGACGGTGTAGGGGCCGAGCGCGATGTGCCAGGTGCCGGGGCGGACGCGGCCGGGGATGTAGCCGGGCGTCGCGTCGTCGGCGCGGATGAAGAACTCGGTGCGGGCGCCGCCGGACCAGCCGCGGAAGCCCTTGCCGCCGAGGTCGGTGCCGCGCTCGTCGAAGACGCCGATGTCCAGGGCGTTGCCCTGCGTCCCGGCGGGCACGGGCGGCTTCTGGTAGCTGTACGCGACGCGCAGCTCGCTGACGCCGTCCGGGATCTCAAGGGGCAGGTAGACGAAGTCGGGCGCGCCGACGGGCAGGGTGCCGCGGACCGTTCTCGTCTCCTTGCTCCCCGGCTTCCTGTCGCGGCCGGGAGCGCGCCGCTCGGCGCCGCTCGCGAAGCTCACGCCGTTCAACGTAAGGGCGGCGGCGGCTCCCGTCACGAACAGTCCGCGCCGGTTCATCGCACCGTGCTGCGGGTGGTGGTCCTGGCACATGCTGCGGCTCCCAGGGTGTCGGTGGTGACGTGGGTGGTACGGGCAACCCTGGTATTGAGCCGTGAACTGCGCGGCAAGGGAAGGCGGTTGACGGTTTTACGCCCGGTGGACGCCGGGCCTCGCCGAGAGCGGACCCCGGGGGCCCTAGGGGGCGGTCAGCTCGACGACGACGTCGTAGACCGCGGGGTTCGGCGTGACCGGCTGCTTGCCCTGCTCGCGCGCGGCCTGGGTGCGGGAGGCGAAGTCGGGGTCGGCGGTGGCGGCCTCCCACGCCTCCTGGCTCTCCCAGTGGGAGACGTTGACGAGCTGGAAGCGGGAGTCCGACGAGCGTGCCCGGTGCATCCGCGAGTCGATGAAGCCGGGCTTGTCCCGCATGAGGCGGGCCCGCTGCTCCCACTTCTCGACGAACGCGTCGAGGTCGTCGGCGGCTATCTCGAAGACGTTGATGAAGGTGACGGGAGAGGTGTCCGTGGTCATGCCGGAAGCGTAGCCGCGCCCGTCAACCGGTGGGGGGACGCCACTCGTTGGCGCCGGCCGCGATCAGCGCCGCCTCCGTCTCCGGGTGCGGGCCGTTGCGTGCCCAGCGCAGCGGGGTCCAGCCGGTGCCGTGGTCCTCCGGGAGGTTCGGGTCGGCGCCGTGGGCGAGGAGTGCGCGCACCGCGTCGACGTCAGCAGGCCGCGCCGCACAGCGGTGTGCCCTCGGAGCCGTGGCCGCTCTCGGTGTCCGGCGGCGCGCCGGCCCGCAGCAGGAGCCGCACCGCCTCGGCGTCGCCGCGCACGGAGGCGGCGTACAGGGGCGTCGTGCCGTCGGTGTCCGGCAGGGACGGGTCGGCCCCGGCGCGCAGCAGGGCGGCGACGGTCGCCGTCTCGCCGATCCGCGCGGCGAACACCAGGCGTCCGGTCAGCTTTTTCCGCCGTCGTCTGTTCACCGGCGCCAGGGTAGTGAGGCCGCGGCCATGGACCAACGGACTTTCCGCGGATAGGAAGGGGGCGAACGGGGGCGACTCACGCCGAGACTCGGAGGCACCGTGCGCATCTCCGCGACGCTGTACATGACCGACGGCACGATCGGGCCGGTGCGGCTGGCCCGGGAGGTGGAGGGGCGGGGGTTCGACGGGCTGTACCTCCCCGAGCACACCCACATACCCGTGCCCCGCCGCACCCCGTACCCGGGCGGTGAGCTGCCGCCCGAGTGCGCCCGGATGCTCAGCCCCTTCGTCGCCCTCGCCCAGGCCGCCGCCGTCACCGAGCGGATCACCCTCGGCACGAACATCGCCCTGGTCGCCCAGCACGACCCCATCGACCTCGCCAAGCAGGTCGCGACCCTCGACCACCTCTCCGGCGGCCGCGTCACCCTCGGCATCGGCTACGGCTGGAACCGCGAGGAGGCCGAGGACCACGGCGTCCCGTGGCCCCACCGACGGGCCCTCGTACGGGACCGGATGGCGCTCATGCGGGCACTGTGGGCCGACCAGCCCACGGAGTACGAGGGGGAGTTCGGGTCCGTGCGGGCCAGCGAGGTCCATCCGAAGCCGCGGCGGGCACCCCGCAAACGGCTCGGCAAGGGGCCGCTGTACGGGCCGCGCACCCTCATCGGCGGCGCCGCGGGGCCGGGGCTCTTCACGCACATCGCGGAGTACGCCGACGGCTGGATGCCCGTCGGCACCGGCGGCCTGGGCGAGGCGCTGCCCGCGCTGCGCACGGCGTGGGCGGAGGCGGGGCGCGAGCCGGACGACCTGTATGTGGCGCTGACGGCCGTGGCCCCCGGGGCGGGCAGGCTCGCGCACTACGCGGAGCTGGGCGTCGACGAGGTCATCGTGCAGTTGCCGGCCGCCGGGGAGGCCGAGGTGTGCGCGGCGCTCGACGCGGCGGAGCGGCAGCTGAGGCCGTGACCCCGTAAAAGTACGGTCCCGGAAGTATCCACCCAGGTCACGTGTTGTCGCTCGTATGCTCGGAGACATGACCAACAGCGCGCATCCCGACGAGGCCGGACGACCGCAGCCCCCCGAGGCCGGACGACCCACCGCGAACGCCATGCGGCGCGCGCTCAGGCGGGCCAGGGACGGTGTCGCGCTCGACGCGAGCGAGGCCGCCGTCCTGCTCCAGGCGCGCGGCGCGGACCTCGACGACCTGACGGCGTCCGCGGCCCGGGTGCGCGACGCGGGCCTGGAGGCGGCGGGCCGCCCCGGCGTCATCACGTACTCGAAGAGCGTCTTCATCCCGCTCACCCGGCTCTGCCGCGACAAGTGCCACTACTGCACCTTCGTCACCGTCCCGGGCAAGCTGCGCCGCGACGGCCACGGCATGTTCATGTCCCCGGACGAGGTGCTCGACATCGCACGGCGCGGTGCCGAACTGGGCTGCAAGGAAGCCCTCATCACCCTCGGCGACAAGCCGGAGGACCGCTGGCCCGAGGCCCGCGAGTGGCTGGAGGCCGAGGGGTACGACGACACCATCGCGTACGTCCGCGCCATCTCCATCCGCATCCTGGAGGAGACCGGGCTGCTGCCGCACCTCAACCCGGGCGTCATGACCTGGACGGACTTCCAGCGGCTCAAGCCCGTCGCGCCCAGCATGGGCATGATGCTGGAGACGACCGCCGAACGCCTGTGGAGCGAGCCGGGGCAGCCGCACTACGGCTCGCCGGACAAGGAACCCGCCGTGCGGCTGCGGGTCCTGGAGGACGCGGGCCGCTCGTCCGTCCCCTTCACCAGCGGGCTGCTCATCGGGATCGGCGAGACGTACGAGGAGCGTGCCGAGTCGCTGTTCGCGCTGCGCCGCGTCGCGCGCTCGTACCACGGCGTCCAGGAACTGATCATCCAGAACTTCCGCGCCAAGCCGGACACGGCGATGCGCGGCATGCCCGACGCCGAGATCGACGACCTCGTCGCCACGATCGCCGTCGCCCGGCACATCATGGGCCCCGCGGGCAACATCCAGGCCCCGCCGAACCTCATCGCGGGGGAGTACGAGCGGCTGATCGGCGCCGGCATCGACGACTGGGGCGGGGTGTCCCCGGTGACGATCGACCACGTCAACCCCGAGAAGCCCTGGCCGAAGCTGGACGAGCTGGCCGCGCGGTCCGCGGCGGCGGGCTTCACGCTCGCCGAACGGCTCTGCGTGTACCCCGAGTTCGTGCGGCGCGGCGAGCCCTGGCTCGACCCGCGCCTCCTTCCGCACGTGCGGGCCCTCGCCGACCCGGAGACCGGCCTCGCCCGCCCCGACGCCACCGTCGAGGGCCACCCCTGGCAGGAGCCCGACGAGGGGTACGTCGCCACGAGGTCGTCGGGCCGCACCGACCTGCACCGCACCATCGACACGGAGGGCCGCACCGGCGACCGGCGCGCAGACTTCGACGAGGTGTACGGCGACTGGGAGGCGCTGCGCGAGCAGGCGGCGCCCGGCATGGTCCCGTCCAGGATCGACGGCGACGTGCGCGCCGCCCTCGCCACGGCCGCCGACGACCCGACGAAGCTCACCGACGACGAGGCGCTCGCCCTGCTGCACGCCGACGGGCCCGCGCTGGACGCGCTGTGCTCCGTCGCGGACGACATCCGCAAGACGGTCAACGGCGACGACGTCACGTACATCGTCACCCGCAACATCAACTTCACCAACGTCTGCTACACCGGCTGCCGCTTCTGCGCCTTCGCGCAGCGCAGGACCGACGCCGACGCGTACACCCTCTCCCTGGACCAGGTCGCCGACCGGGCCGCGCAGGCCTGGGACGTCGGCGCCGTCGAGGTGTGCATGCAGGGCGGCATCCACCCCGACCTGCCCGGCACCGCCTACTTCGACATCGCGCGGGCCGTGAAGGAGCGCGTGCCGGGCATGCACGTGCACGCCTTCTCGCCGATGGAGGTCGTCAACGGCGCGACCCGGACCGGTCTTTCGATCCGCGAGTGGCTGACCGCCGCGAAGGAGGCGGGGCTCGACTCCATCCCGGGCACGGCCGCCGAGATCCTCGACGACGAGGTCCGCTGGGTCCTCACCAAGGGCAAGCTGCCCACGGCCACCTGGATCGAGGTCGTCAAGACCGCCCACGAGCTGGGCATCCGCTCCTCGTCCACGATGATGTACGGCCATGTCGACCAGCCCCGCCACTGGCTCGGCCACTTCCGCACGCTGGCCGCCATCCAGCAGGAGACCGGCGGCTTCACGGAGTTCGTGACGCTGCCGTTCATCCACACGAACGCGCCGGTCTACCTGGCGGGCATCGCCCGGCCGGGGCCCACCACCCGCGACAACCGCGCGGTGACGGCCATGGCCCGCGTCCTGCTGCACCCGCACATCCCCAACATCCAGACCAGTTGGGTCAAGCTCGGCCAGGAGGGCGCCGCCGAGATGCTGCGCTCCGGCGCCAACGACCTTGGCGGCACGCTGATGGAGGAGACCATCTCCCGCATGGCGGGCTCCAGTTACGGGTCCTACCGCTCCATCGAGGACCTGGTCGCCATCGCGGAGACCGCGGGGCGGCCCGCGAAGCCGCGGACGACGCTGTACGGCGAGGTGCCCGAGGAGCGGCAGCGGGCCGCCGCGGCGTCGGACGGGCATCTGCCGGAGCTGCTGCCGCTGGCGGACTGACGTCCGTCAGCGGCAGCAGGGTGGGCGCTGACTAGCGGGTCAGCGCGCCGCCGAACTCCACGCGGTCCTCCGGAAGTCCGAGCGACCTCAAGCTGTAGGACGTGATGCCGGTGACGGTGAGGCCGCTCGCGGCGCCGCGCAGGTACCAGGCGGCACCGGAGTCGGCGTAGGTGCCGTCCTCCGTGGGCGCGGTCGCCGTCAGGTCGGCCTTGCCGTCCTTGTTGGTGTCGGAGAGCAGGACCTGGGCGCCGAACTTGTCGTTCTTCTCCGAGACGCCGGGCACCCCGGTCGTGGACTGATGGAAGGCCTGCGCGCCCGTGCCGGTCAGGCCGGTGCGGGAGCCCTTCAGGAGCACGGTGCTGCCCGCGTCCGCGACGGCGTCGATGTCCTCGCCGGGGATGCCGACGGCCACGTCCGCGTAGCCGTCGCCGTTGACGTCGCCCGCGCTGATCGAGGAGCCGAACTCGTCGCCCTCCTCGCCGACGCCGGGCACGCCCGCCGTGTCCTGGGTGATCTTCGCGGTGCGGGTCGCGGAGGGCCCGGCCGGCGTTCCGTACCTGACGAGGATCGTGCCCTTCTGGTAGGGCATGTCCTCGTAGTTGTCGCCGATGTCGCGGACGATCAGGTCGCCGTAGCCGTCCTTGTCGACGTCGGCGATCGCCCCGCTGTAGGTGGCGGCGAGCGGTGTGGACGTGGTGCTCACACCGTTCTTGCCGCCCTTCCAGAACTGGCTGGCGTGCGCCTTCTCCTCGAAGCCGTGGCTGGAGACGATGTCGTCGGCGCCGTCACCCGTGACGTCGCGACCACGAAGGCGGATTCGCCGAACTCCCGCTGGGTGGGCACCTGCTGCTTGCTCGCGGCCTTGCCGTCGCGGGTGAACGGTCCGTACGACACCGACATCCCGAAGAGGTCGTCGCCGGGGTCGGGCTCGCCCTCGATATCACCCGTGACCAGGTCCCGCTTGCCGTCGCCGTTGAAGTCGCCGGCGGTGACGTCGCTGCCGCGCCAGGGCAGCTCGGAACTCCTCTCGCCGTGCAGGCCCAACGCCGAACCCCACAGGACGACGGCGTTGCCGTCGCCGCTGATGACGAGGTCCGTGTACTGGTCGCCGTCGAGATCGGCGGCAGCCGTCTGCGAGCCGAAGCGTCCGCCGTCCTGCGGGTCGCCGGGGACGCCCGGGGTGGCGCGGCCGAAGGTCGCGTGGGCGGTGTCGGGGCCCGAGGCCGAGCCGTAGATGACCGTGACCGTGCCGGGCGTCGTGCCCTGCCAGCCGCCGACCGAGGAGATCGCGACGTCGGCGTGGTCGTGGTTGAAGTCGACGAGCGGGGTGCGCGGCGGCACCGGGGCGGCCGAGGCGGAGCCCGCGGTGGCGACGAGCGCAGGCGCGTGAGGAGCGTGGTGACCGCGAGGGCGGCCGTGAGAGAGCGTCGCACTGGTTCTCCAGGGAAGAGGTGGGAGGCCGGAAGGGGGGAGGGGCTCAGCCGACGAGCCGCAGGCCGAATCGGGCGCTCGCCTCGGGCGCCCCGAGCTTGGCCGGGCTGAGGGTGCCCGCACCCGTGGTGGTCAGTCCGCCCGTGGAGCCGTACAGGTTCCACAGGGCGCCCGAGTCGGCGTACGTGCCGTCCTCACCGGGAGCCGTCGCGGTCAGGTCGGCCTTGCCGTCCTTGTTCAGGTCGGTCAGGCTCACCTGGCGGCCGAAGTCGTCGCCCGCCTCGGAGACGCCGGGCACACCGGCCGTGGACTGGTTGTAGGCGACGGCGCCCTTGCCGGTCATGCCGCCGGCGGCCTTGGCGGCGCCCTTGAGCAGGACCACCGCGCCGGTGCCGGTGGCGGCGTCGAGGCTCTCGCCGGGGACACCGACGGCGACCTCGGCCTTGCCGTCGCCGTCCACGTCACCTGCGCTGAGGGACGCGCCGAAGGCGTCGTCGTCCTCGCTCGCCCCGGGGACGCCCGCCGTGTCCTGCGTGATGACCTTCTTGCGCGCGTCCGTGGGGCCGGTGGAGCTGCCGTACTGGATCGTGATGCTGCCGGGAGCGGAGTCGATCACCTCGGTGACGTCGCCGATGTCGCGGGTGATCAGGTCGCCGTAACCGTCGCCGTCGACGTCGCCGACGGTGCCGCTGTACGCCGTGCCGAGGAACTTCGAGGTGTGGCTGACGCCGGTCTTGGACCCCTTCCAGAAGCGGGCCGCGTGCTGCATCTCCTCGAAGCCGTGCGTGGTGACGATGTCGTCGACGCCGTCCCCCGTCATGTCGCCCGTGATGAAGGACTTCAGGCCCGAGTTGCCGTCGTCCGTGATGATGCTGTCCTGCGTGCGCGTCTTGCCGTCCCGGGTGAACGGGCCGTACTGGATCGTCATCCCGGCGACGTCCGGGTCGTCGCTCGGGTGGGAGTTCACGACGAGGTCGCGCTTGCCGTCGCCGTTGAAGTCGCCGAGGTCGAACTCGGAGTTGGTGTACGGAAGAAGCGTGTTCTCGCCGGTCAGGCCGTCCTTGGAGCCCCAGAGCACGGTGGCCTTGTTGCCGTCGCCGTCGCCGCCGCTCACGAGCAGGTCGGTGTACGAGTCGCCGTCCAGGTCGCCGGGGACCGACGTGTAGCCGAAGGCGAACGTGCCGTCGAGGTCACCGGGGACTCCGGGCGTGGCCCGGCTGATGAGCTGGTGGCGCGCGGTGCCGGGCCCCGAGGCGGTGCCGTACACGACGGAGATGTAGCCGGCCTTCTCGACGCCGTCGACGGTGCCGTGGGGCGCCGCGACGGCGAGGTCGGGATGCCCGTCGTGGTTGAAGTCGGTCATCGGCGTGCGCGGGGGCACGGGCGCGGCCGACGCGGAACCGGACGTGGCGAAGAGCGCGAGGGGGGTGGTCAGCGCGGCGACCGCGATGGCGGTGGTGAGGGTGCGGCGGGGCACGGTGCCTCCTGTGAGGAACGTCTGTGACGTAACGGGAGACGGGCCATTTCGAGTGAAGGTTGTACACCACAGGAACTCCGTTACGAATCCCGGACGTTCGTCGCAGGACAACCGCCGTTCACCTTTCCGCCGGCGCCTGTGCGTGAGACTGGCCGAAGGCCACTGAGCAGGGGAGGCGCGCGATGGCGCGGGCGAGGGTGTCGATGCAGGAGCTGATCCGACGCAGGCGGCGGGCGGGCTTCGTGGGGCGCCGGGAGGAACTGCGCCTGTTCCGGGCCAACTTCGAGCTGCCGCCGGACGACGACCGGCACCGGTTCCTCTTCCATGTGCACGGCCCCGCGGGCGTCGGCAAGACGTCGCTGGTGCGGGAGATGGCGCAGCTGGCCCGTGACCGGGGAGCCCTCGTCGCGTACGTGGACGAGGCGCGATCGGCGTCCCGGAGGTACTCGCCGAGGCCGCCGCCCACTTCGCCCAGCAGGGCCGGGCGTTGAAGCGGCTGGAGCGGGCCCTCGCCACCCACCGGCAGCGCAGTCACGAGGCCGCCGCGGCCGCCGTGCGCGAGCCGGGGCCGGACACACCGTCCGCGGGCAGCGCCGCGGCGGCCCGCGCCGGGGTCGTCGCCTCGGCATGGTCCCCGTCGTGGGCGCCCTCGCCGTGCCGTCGTCGCCGACCTCGCCGCGCTGGGCGCCGACCGGCTGCGGGCCCGCTTCCGCAGCCAGGAGGACGCCCGCCTCGTCCTGGAACCGGAGCGGGCGCTCACCCCCGTCTTCCTGGAGGAGCTGGCCGAGGCGCCGACACCGCGCCGTGGCTCGTCCTCTTCTTCGACACGTACGAGCGGACGGCACCCTTCCTCGACCGCTGGCTGCCCGACGTGATGACCACCGACCGGTACGGCGGCCTTCCCGCCCACACCGTCGTGGTGACCGCCGGACAGCGGCCCCTCGACCCCGTCCGCTGGGAGGGCGCCGCCGACTTCGCCGCCGACCTGCCCCTGCGGCCCTTCACGGAGAGCGAGGCGCGCGAGCTGCTCACCGCCAAGGGCGTCACCGAGGAGCCCGTGGTCGCCGAGGTGCTGCGCCTGACGGGCCGCCTGCCCGTGCTCGTCTCCACGCTCGCCGAGAGCGGCCCCGCGGCCCCCGACGACGTCGGCGACCCGAGCGCCACGGCCGTGGAGCGCTTCCTGAAGTGGGAGCAGGACCCGGCCCGCCGCGCGGCGGCGCTGTCGTGCGCGCTGCCCCGCCGCCTGGACGAGGAGGTCGTACGGGCCGCCACCGGCGAGGCCGGCGCCATCTCGACCCGGCGGAGCTGTACGCGTGGCTGCGCACCATGCCGTTCGTGCGGACCGACCGCACAGGGGCGGCGCGCTACCACGGAGTCGTCCGCGCCCCCATGCTCCGCCTGCGCCGCCACGCGGCGCCCGCGCTGTGGAGTGCCGTCCACACCCGCCTCGCCGGACTGTACGAGCGGCGGCGCCGCGCGCTGGAGGAGGAGATCCGGGGCGAGCCGGGCCGCCCCTGGATGCACGCCGAGTGGCGCGCGGTGTGCGTCGAGGAGCTGTACCACCTGCTGTGCGCCGGGCCGCGGGCCGCGCTGCCCGCGTGCTGCGCGGCCGGGGTCGACGCCTGCCGCGCGGACACGGCGGTGGCCCGCGCCTGGGCCCGGGTGGTGGCGGACGCCGCCGAGGACACGGGCGCGGAGCACCTGCGGGCCTGGTCCGACGCCTGCCGGGCCGCGCTCGCCGACGAACGGACCGGTGCGCTCGCGGTCCTGGAGCTGCTCCTCTCCCGCCCCGGCCTGGACGACGCGGGACGCGTGGCCGCGTACAACGCGCACGGGCTGCGGCTCTTCCACCTGGGCCGGCTGCGCGAGGCGCTGGACTCCCACGGGCGGGCCGTCGCCCTGGACCCCGCCGACCCGTGGGGCCACCACGGCCTCGCCGTCACCCACCGCGCCCTCGGTGAGTACGAGACGGCGCTGCGCCACCTGGACGCGGCCGAGGAGGCCGCCCCGGGCGCGGAGTGGGTGGCGCGGGACCGCGGCGAGACCTACCGGCGCATGGGCCGCCCGGAGGAGGCGCTGCCCTGGCTGGACCGCGCGCACGCCCTGCTCCCGCGGGAGCCGCTGACGCTGGGCAGCCGGGGCCAGGCCAAGTTCACGCTGGGCCGGGCCCGCGAGGCCCTGGCCGACCTGGACCGCGCGATCGGCCTGTGGCCGGACTACGCCTGGGCGCTGACCCGCAGGGCCCGCGTGCGCCAGTCCCTCGGCGACACGGCCGGCGCCCTCGCCGACCTCGACCGGCGCCGAGGAACTCGACCCGGACGCGGCGGGCATCCGGGGCGAGCGGGGCGACGTGCTGCGCTTCACGGGCCGCCACGAGGAGGCCGTCGCCGAGTACGAGCGCGCCCTCGCCCTCGATCCGGGGTACGCGTGGGCGTGGGGCAGCAGGGCCCTGTCGCTGGAGGCCCTCGGCCGTACGGACGAGGCCCTCGCGTCCCTGGACGAGGCGCTGCGGACCGACCCCGGGTACACGTGGGCGCGGGAGCAGCGGGAACGCATCCTGCGCCACCCGGAATCAAGCGTTCCGTAGCAGCTGCGAAGCTTCGGTGAACGTCGTTCAAATGCGACCCCGGGGGAGCTCCGGGGCGTCTCGCCGCATACCACGTGCCGGCGGAATCGATCGCTCCCGTTCGATTACAGTGCTGCGCAGTCGCAACGGGTCGGGGCACGGAGGGAGGTCCGGTGGGCACAGCAGCAGCCACCGGTGTCTGGGGCCGCGCCGAGCAGCAGGACTTCCGCAGCCGGGTGCGCGGCACGCTCCTCGGGGCCGCCGTGGGCGACGCCTTCGGGGCGCCCCTGGACGGGCTCTCCCTCGACGAGATCCGCGCGGCGCACGGCACCGAGGGCCTCACCGAGCCCGCGCCCGCGTACGGCAGGCGGGGCGCGGTCACCGCCGCCACCCAGCTCGCCCTGTTCACCGTGGACGACGCCTACGCCGCCCAGGTGCGCCGCGACACCGGCGCTGGCACCCGCCGACCGACCTGCACCGCGCCTACCGCCGCTGGGCCGCCACCCAGAGCGACTGGGGACCGGACGAGCGGCGCACGGAGGACGGCTGGCTCGCCCGCGAGGAGTGGCTCTACGCCCGCCGCGCCCCGGCCCGCGCCTGCCTCCTCGGGCTCGGCAACGCCGTGATGGGCACCCTGGAGAGACCCAAGAACCCCGACGAGCGCGGTCCCGAGGCCGCCGTCAGGTCCGCGCCCTTCGGTCTCCTCGTCGGCTGGGAGCCGCAGCTCGTGCTCCAGCTCGCCGTCGAGGGCGCCGTCCAGACCCACGGCCACCCCACCGCCTACCTCGCGGCCGGCGCGCACGCCGTCATCGTCCACGGCCTCGCCCGCGGGGAGGCGTCGACGGCGCGCTCCAGCGGACCCTGGCCCTGCTCGCCGCCCACCCCGGCCACCCGCCCGTCGCGGACGCCCTGCGGCACGCGCTGGGCGCCGTACGCCAGGGCATGCCCACGGCGGCGCGCGTCGAGGAACTGCTGGGGGACGGCACGGCCGAGGGGGCGCTCGCCGTCGCCGTGTACTGCGCCCTGGTCGGCGAGGACATCCGGCACGGGCTGCGCCTGGCCGTCAACCACGGCGGCCGTCGTCCGCCACGGGGGCGCTGTGCGGGGCGCTGCTCGGCGCGCTGCACAGGGGAGACGGCGCTGCCGCCGGGCTGGCTCACGGAGCTGGAGGGCCGGCCCACGGTCCTGGAGCTGGCCGACGACTTCGCCATGGAGATGACGCAGGGCCCGGCGCTGCACGGCCCCGCCGTCTCCGCGCCGGGCTGGCTCGCCCGCGATCCGCGCGGCTGAGGCGCCGGGGCGGGCACGGCCGCCGCACCCGCGGAACCTGCCGGGCCGGCCGGGCCGGTCGGGCCGTCGTCATCCGTGTTGATCCGCTCGATGAGCGCGTCCCGCTCCGGGGTGCCCTCCGGCCTCACGTACCCGATGACGATGTAGAGGACCAGCGAGACCGCCAGCGGGATCGACACCTGGTACTGGAGGGCCACGCCGCCCTCGACGGCGTCGTCGATCGGGTAGTTGACGAGGTAGAAGGCGAGGAGCCCGGCTCCCCAACTGGTCAGCGCGGCGGTCGGGCCGGACCGGCGGAAGGCGCGCAGCAGGCCCAGCATCATCGGGATCGCGATCGGTCCCATCAGACCGGCGACCCACTTGATGACGACCGTGATGATGTCCTTGAACGTAGGGGAGTTGACCTGGGTCGCGACCGCCATGGACAGGCCGAGGAAGGCCACCGTGGTGAGGCGGGCGGCGAGCAGTCCCGTCCGCTCCGACCAGACCCGCGCCCGCGCCGAGAGCACGGGCGCCACGTCACGGGTGAAGACGGCGGCGATCGCGTTGGCGTCGGAGGAGCACATCGCCATGGTGTGCGAGAAGAAGCCGACGATGACGAGCCCCAACAGGCCGTGCGGCAGCAGCTGTTCGGTCATCAGGGCGTACGCGTCCGAACCGTCGGGCTTCTTGGCGTCGACCAGGAGCGGTGACATCCACATGGGGAAGAAGAGGACGAGCGGCCAGACCAGCCACAGGATCGCGGAGAGCCGCGCGGAGCGGGCGGCCTCCTTGGCGTTGGCGGTCGCCATGTAGCGCTGCGCCTGGTTGAGCATGCCGCCGTTGTACTCGAAGAGCTTGATGAAGAGGAACGCGAGCAGGAAGACCGTGCCGTACGGCCCGACCAGCGGCTTGGCGTGGCCCGCCAGCTCGGGTTCGTCCCAGACGCCGAAGAAGCCGCCGTACGGGCCGAGCTCGGCCACGACCGCCACGAACATCGCGATCCCGGCGAAGAGCTGGATGACGAACTGCCCCAGCTCGGTGAGCGCGTCCGCCCACAGGCCGCCGATGGTGCAGTAGACCGCCGTGATGGCGCCGGTGATGAGGATGCCCTGGTTCAGCGACACGCCCGTGAAGACCGCGAGCAGCGTCGCGATGGCGGCCCACTTCGCGCCCACGTCGACGATCTTCAGCAGTATCCCGGACCAGGCCAGGGCCTGCTGGGTCTTCACGTCGTAGCGGTTCTTGAGGTATTCGAGCGGTGAGGCCACGTGCAGCCGCGAGCGCAGCCGGTTGATGCGGGGCGCGAAGAGCCGCGCGCCGATGGCGATGCCGAGTGCGATGGGGAAGGACCAGGTGACGAAGGACGTCACGCCGTAGGTGTACGCGATGCCCGCGTACCCGGTGAACATCACCGCGCTGTAGCCCGACATGTGGTGCGAGATGCCCGACAGCCACCAGGGCATCTTGCCGCCGGCGGTGAAGAAGTCGCTGACGTTGTCGACCCGCTTGTGGGACCACACGCCGATCGCGACCATCACGCCGAAGTAGCCGATGAGCACGGCCCAGTCGAGACTGTTCATATGGCCCTCCAGTGGTCCGCCCGGTGAACTGCGCAGGATGGCTCGCACTTCGCCGGTGACGGCCGCCGAATGGCGTGAACGGCCCGGAAGCGCGTGCTCATCGTGGGTTCGGGCGCACGGCGGCGACAACTGGGGGTAGGGTCAAGAGCGGGCAAAATCGTTCGGTTAGCTGATCCGTGTTCATGTGGCTGAACGGCTGGGAGTGCGGCTGGGGGTGGTCCGGAGGCGCCGCCTCAGCGCATCACCTCCCCCGCGTTGACCAGCAGCGACTGCCCGGTGATGGCACGCGCCCGCTCCGACGTCAGGAACACCACCGCGTCCGCCACATCCCCGTCCGTGGCCAGGTCCGGCAGCGCCATCCGCGCCGCGAGGCGAGCCCGCACCTCCGCCTCCGGCACCCCCTCGGCCCCCGCGGTGAACCGGACGTACGCCTCGACCGGCGGGCCCCACATCCACCCCGGCAGCACCGTGTTGACCCGGACGCGATGCGGCCCGAGTTCCCGCGCCAGGGAGTACATCGCGGAGGTCAGCGCCCCCTTCGACGCCGCGTACGCCGCCTGCCGCACCTCCGAGGGCGCCGCCACCGCCGACTGCGTGCGCCGATGAAGACGACCGACCCGCCCCGCTCCTTCAGCGCGGGCAGGCACGCCCGCGTCATCCGCAGCGTGCCGAGCAGGTTGACGTCGACGACGCCGCGCCAGGTCTCGAAGTCCGCGTCCGCCAGGCCGCCGAAGTGGCTGTCCCAGGCCGCGACATGGACGGCGGCGTCGATCCCGCCGAAGCGGTCGCGCGCCAGCGCGGCCAGGGCCTCGCACTGCCGCTCGTCGGTGATGTCCGTGGCCCGGTACGCGGTGCGCGCGCCCCCGGGGTCGATCGCGGCGGCGGACTCGGCGAGACGCGCCTCCGTGCGCGCGCCGAGCACGGCGTTGCCCCCGTCGCGCACCACGGCCGCCGCCACCTGGTGGCCGAGCCCGGTCCCGACACCCGAGACGACGACGGTCTTTCCTTCGAGGAGCGGTGGCGGTGATGTCGGCATGGGGCCCTCCCGGCTCCGGCGGTGCTCTGGTGGTTTGTCTGACGGGGCGTCAGAGTATGGGCGTCCGCAGGGAGGCGGAAGAGAGAGCCAGGAGATGAGGCAGGGGAGAGGCATGGGAGAAGAGACCCGCAGTGGAGAAGACACCCGCAGTGACGTGTACGCCGAGCTGGCCGCCGTCGGGCCCTACGGCGTGCGCCCGGGGCACGCCCTGATCACCATGGTCGAGCCGCACCCCGGGCACGAGTTCGCGTACAACCGCTGGTACGAGGACGACCACTACTACGCCGGCGCGATGGCCATGCCCTGGATGTACGCGGGGCGCCGCTGGGTCGCCACCCGGGAGCTGCAACTCCTGCGCTACCCCGCGAAGTCCGCGATCGCCGAACCGGTCACCGCGGGGTGCTACCTCTCCACGTACTGGATCACGGAGGGCCGCTACGACGACCACATGAAGTGGACGGTCGGCATCAACAAGCGGCTGAACCGCGACGGCCGCGTCTACCGGGAGCGCACCCACGTCTTCACCGCCTTCCAGGACCACGAGGCGACCGTCTACCGGGACGGCGCGGCGGGCCCGCGCGACTTTCACGCCCTCGACCACCCGTACAAGGGGCTGGTTCTGGAGGTCATCGACGCGGAAGGGCCGCGAGCGAGGGGGGAGTTGCTGGAGTGGCTGCGGGACCGGCACCTGCCGGGCATGCTCGCTGGTTCGCCGGCCGCGATGGTGACGGTCTTCCGGCCGACGCCGCTGCCGGGCGACCGGATGACGTACGTGAAGCAGGTCGAGGGCGTGGACACCCGGCTGACGCTGCTGTGGTTCCTCCAGGAGGACCCGCGGAAGTGCTGGGAGGCGCACTTCACCGGGCGGGACGCAGCCGTGGCCGGGTCCGGGCTCGGGCGGGTGGAGCTGGTCGCGTCGTTCATCCCGACGGTGCCGGGCACGGACCTCTACGCCGACCAGCTGCGCTGAAGCAAGGCCGAGCCCCCTCGGCCGGGACGGCGGGCCAGTCGAGAGGGCTCATACGGTGGTGCTTATCCGGTTGTGGCGCTGCGGTTGTTCTGCTGTGTACCGGTATCACCGGCCGGTGCTGCCGGTTCACGCGAGATCGGCAGCCCCCCGGCTCACCTCGGCGACGAACGCGTTCCACGAGTCGGCGGGGAAGGCGAGGACCGGACCCTCGACGACCTTGGAGTCACGCACCGCGATACCGGTCGCCCGGGGTGACTTGACCTCGACGCACGCACCGTTGCCGGTGGAGTAGGAGGACTTGACCCAGGCATGCGAGACACCCTGCTGAATTGCCATGTTTTCTCCGGTTTGCACAGTTGGTGAGTTGCTCCCACCGCATGACCGCGGTGTGCGCCAGCGTTCCTGCTCGATGGCGTGAATGACGCTACTCGCCAACCTCGGCGCGTGAAGGGGCCGTTCACTCGACCGGATGGCATATACCAGGTGGGCCTTCCGCCCCGCCCCGGCAAGGGTGTACCTTGCCGCCCCTTGCCTCATGACCTCACGGGTTCAGCGGGCGTAGTCCTTCGCGATACCCGCGATGAGCTGGCGTGATTGCTCGACGTTGAGCGCCTGCGCCCGCAGGTGCTCGTACATCACGCTGTACTGCTGGACGTCGTTCGCCTTCTCCAGGTAGAGATCGCTCGTGACGCCCTCGATGTAGACCACGCTGGAGTCCGCCGCGTCGGGGAACTCCAGGATCGCGTACTGCCCGTTCAGGCCGGGGTGGGCGCCGAGGTCGAAGGGGATCACCTGGACCGTCACGTGGGGCAGCTGCGACTGCTCCAGGAGATGCTCCAGCTGGTCGTGCATCAGCTGCCGGGAGCCGACGACGCGGCGCAGCGCGGACTCGTCCAGAACGGTCCACAGGCGCAGCGGGTTCTCCGGCGCGGCGATGCGTTCCTGGCGGCGCATGCGCACCTGGACGCGTTTCTCGATGTCGGTCGTCGTGGTCTCCGGCAGCGCGCCGGTGATCAACGCCTCGGCGTAGGCGCGGGTCTGGAGCAGGCCGGGGACGACCTGCGGGTCGTACACGCGCAAGGACGCGGCGTCCGTCTCCAGACCGATGTACACGCTGTACGGGATGTCGCCGAAGGAGTGCCACCAGCCCTGCTGCCGGGAGTCCTTGGCCATCTGCATCAGGGAGTCGACGATGCGGTGGTCCTCGACCTCGTAGACACCGCACAGGTCACGGACGTCGCGCTGGCTGATCGAGCGACGGCCGTTCTCCAGTCTGCTGATCTTCGACTGCGAGACGAGCAGCCGCTCGGCGACTTCCTCGGCCGTCATGCCCTTGAGCTCACGGAGCCGGCGGAGCTCCTGCCCCAGCCGACGTCGCCTGACGGTGGGATTGACATTGGACGCCACGGGACGTGCACCTCCGGCTTGCCTGCCTCGATTTTGCGTATCTACTGCTCAGCAGAGTGCCACCAACGTGCGTGGCACCGCTGGGAAACAGCCGATGTGCGAACGTGCGGGCGGACGTGTGGGGGTGCGAACGTGCGGGCGGACGTGTGGGGTGCGGACGTCTGGGGGTATGCGGCCGCGCGGGGCGGCGGTACCGGGGTGTCGTCCTCCGGACGGTCCGGTGCCGCGCCCCGCACGGCCCAGCGGCTCCCGTACCGGGTCTGGGGGGGGACTTCGGTGCGGCGCTGGTGAGGTGGTGCGCTGTCGCCGTAGTCGGTGGGCCACGGCGCGGGCCATGGAACCGCGGCGCGGCTGCATCGGGATGCGGTCCGGGTCCGCCGCCGCCCTGGCCGGCTGCCGGCCGCCGGGGCCCGCGGGTCCCGCCGGTGCGGCGCTGCGGCGCGGCTGGGCCGCCACACCGTTCTGGACGTCCATCACGGCGTGCGCCACGAGGCCGCCCATCGGGTCGTGCCTGATGAGGTCCCGGAGACGGGAGCGCGACGAACGCCCTTCGTTGCCGGGGTACAGATGCTTGCCGAGACCGACCGCGTGGGCCAGGGCGGCGAGCGCGGCGGTCCGCGGGTCCGGCGGTACGCCGGTGCGGATCGCCGAATCGAGCCGGGACCTGATTTCCCGGCTGATGGCCGTGTCCGTCGCTTGGTAGCGAGTCGTCGGCAGCACCCCGCACATCTGGCCCGCCACGGCATGAACCATGCCGCACCGCTCCAGGTGCGAGAGGTACGTCTGGCGCAGCCCCAGCCGGGGCCCGCCGATCCAGTGGACGGCCCGAACCGGGCTGCCGCGCCTGCGCAGCAGTTCCAGTGCGGAGTCCAGAGTCGGATCTCCGGTCGGCCGTGGCATCACCACGGCGATACGATCCCCGTCTGGGGCTATCCGTCCGGCCAGCGCCAGCTCCACTAGCTGTGCTCCGGCCAGACCGAGGTCGAGCGACTGCGGCTGCGCCGTGGTACCCGTGGCCGGGTCCAAAGCGAGCAGCAGAAGCTCCTCCGGAATTGTTCTGCGGCTCCTGCCCATCCATGCCTCCCCGCGTGGATGAATGACAGGGTGACCCCTCTCACATTGGTCTGTCGAGAGTGCGTGGGCGGGATGTACTGGAACCAGTAGGTATGTCGTTCTCGTCTACCACCGGGGTTAAGCCCTCACACAGGACACTGGTACACGGTTCGGACAGTGGGGTCCGGACCGGTTTTGGCGCATGGCCGGGCACCGGCCGCGTCAGCATCGGCATACGGCATGGCGTACGAGGAGGCATCGGTGGCGGGCGAGACCCCCGACAGGTCGAAGCAGCGGAAGTCGTCGGGGAACCCGACTGCGGCAGATCCTTCTGTGCCCGCACCGGAGGAACGGGACCCGCGCCTGGCGGTGGCCCGCGAGGTCCCCGCGGCGCGCAGGGACCAGGCGACGGCGGTCTTCTCCACGAAGGGGGTCTCCGAGGGGCGCGACGCGACCTCGGAGGGTTCCGCGGCTGAGGCTGCGGCTTCCGACGGCGAGGGCGGCGGTGACGGGCGGCTCCGGGACGCCGTGGCGGCGTGGGTCGCCGGCTCGACGACGCGCACCCCGAGGCGGACCGGGACGGCTCCCGGGCGCCCGATGCCTCGGGCGAGGACGACGAGGCCGGGTCCAGCAGTGACGGTCCTGCTGAGGCGGCGGGCGAGGTTTCCGGCGACAAGGCCGCCAAGGATGAGACGACCTCCGGGGGCGCTGACTCCGACGGGGACGACGCTTCCGCGAAGGCGGCATCCGCGGGGCGTGACGCCGCGAAGGCCGACGAGGCCGCGAAGCCGAGCGGTGACGCGAAGCCTGGCGATGGCGCGAAGCCGAGTGGTGGCGCGAAGCCTGCTGAGGCCGCGAAGCGAACGGTGACGTGAAGCCTGCCGAGCCGCGAGCCGAACGGTGACGTGAAGCCCGCCGAGGCCGCGAAGGTCGGCGGTGACGCGAAGTCGGCGTGGAGTCGGATGGTGACGCCAAGGGTGGCGCCGACACGAAGTCCACCAGCGGCACGAAGCCTGCCGAGGCTGCGAAGCCCGCCGAGACCGCGAAGCCCGCCGAGACCGTGAAGCCTGCCGAGGCTGCGAAGCCCGGCGAGGCCGCGAAGGTCGGCGGTGACGCGAAGCCCGCCACCCCGGCCAAGGCCGGCGACGCCGCCGAGCCCGAGGCCACGGATTCCGAGCCCAAGGCGACCGACCCCAAGCCCGCCGACGCCAAGCCCAAGGCGACCGACGCCGACCCCAAGTCCGAGGCCCCCAAGCCCGCCAAGTCCGCCGGTGTCGATCAGCCCACCGCCGTCTTCAAGGCTCCGGCCCGCAAGCCGGAGGTGGATCAGCCGACCACCATGCTCAAGCTCGGTGGCGAGGCGGCTGCGAAGAAGGGTGCGGAGGAGGACGCAAAGCCGGGCGCAAAGCAGGACGCAAAGCCGGGCGCAAAGGCGGAGCGGGACTCCGAGCGGACCAGTAAGTTCGTCGCCCTGAAGCCGCTCGACGAGCCGTCCGGCAAGAGCAAGACCGGCGCTCCCGCCGCGAAGCCCGCCGCCGGCGCCCCCGTCGCGAAGCCCGCGGCCGGCGCCAAGGCCGAGCCGAAGGCCGACGGCGAAGACCGCGAGCAGCCCCCCCCCCGTAGAGCCCACCACTCAGCAGCCGCTGCCGCCGAAGCCTCCGCTCGATCTGCTCGCCGAGCTGACCAACACTCCGCCGCCGCCCGAGACCCCGGTCCGCACCGCCGTGCGCAGGGTCAAGATCTGGACGCCGATCGCCCTGCTCCTGGTGGTCGTCTTTGCGGTCGTACAGGCCGTGCGCCCGCTGCCCTCGCCCACCCTGAAGCTCACCGCCGAGCAGTCCGTCTCCTTCGGGGGCGACAAGCCGTCCGTGCCGTGGCCGTCCCAGGGCCAGGCCGCGATGGACGTCAACGGCATCGGTTCGTTCGGCACGTCCGGTGACCAGAAGCCCGTACCGATCGCCTCCATCGCGAAGGTCATGACGGTCTACGTGATCCTGCGGGACCACCCGCTGGAGAAGGGCAAGGACGGCCCGAAGATCCCCGTCGACGCCGCCGCCGAGAAGCACTACAAGACGGGCAAGGCCGAGCAGGAGTCCGTCGTCCGGGTCGCCGAGGGCCAGAAGATCACCCAGTACGAGGCGCTCCAGGCGGTCATGCTGCCGTCCGCCAACAACATCGCCAAGCTGCTCGCCCGCTGGGACTCCAAGAGCGGCTCCGAGGACGCGTTCGTCGCGAAGATGAACAAGACGGCCAAGGAGCTGGGGATGAAGAACACCCACTACACGGACCCCAGCGGCCTGGACAAGACGACCGTGTCCACCGCCGAGGACCTCGTGAAGCTCGGCCGGGCCGCGATGAAGAACCCCGTCTTCAACGAGATCTCCCGCCAGCCCAGCTACAAGGACCTCAACAACGAGAAGCAGAACAACTTCTTCGGCCTCGTCCCGACCGTCGCCATCGGCATCAAGACCGGCACCACCACGGCCGCGGGCGGCAACATCCTCTTCGCCGCGGAGAAGAAGGTCGGCGGCGAGACGCAGACGATCATCGGCGCCGCCCTCGGCCAGTTCGGAAAGAACGGCGTCGCCAACATCGACGAGGTCACCGGCGTCACCCGCAAGCTCATCGAGGCCGGGCAGGACGCGCTGACCGCCAAGACCATCGTCAAGAAGGGCGACGTCGTCGGTCAGGTGGACGACGGCCTCGGCGGCACCACCCCGGTGGTGGCGACCAAGGACGTCTCCGCGGTGGGCTGGCCCGGCCTGACGGTGAAGCTGCACATGTCGGAGCCGAAGGGCAAGCCGGTGCCGCACACCGCGAAGGCCGGCACCGAGGTCGGCGTGCTGAGCGTCGGCGACGGCAAGGGTGACGCGGTCAAGGTGCCCGTCGCCCTCCAGAAGGATCTCGCGGAACCCGGCCTCGGCGCGAAGCTCAAGCGCGTCGGCTGACACGTCGCGGGCACGCCCGCCGATCAATGGCGCGAACACGCCGAACCCCCGCGGGGGAAGGCCCACCCCGGGCTTTCCCCCGCGTCTGCGTGCTAGCGTCACAAGCTCGGGGGGCAGTACGCCGGGGCCGAGGACGGGGTGTCCGGGACGGACCCTCGCCGGCTCGAACCCGGGTACTCCGGAACACGGACGACACGGGGAGAGAGCCTCCAGTGGCAACAGCGGAGCCGACGCGCGCCGACGCAGGGACCGAGCCGGACGGCAGCGAGGGCGCGGGCCGCGGCACCGGCCCGCGAATACCGCTGCCCTCCGCACAGACCACCGGCGCGGGCCGGCCGGACACCCCTTGGTCCACCTGGAAGCAGCACCTCCTGCGCCGCCCGGTGCTCACCGTGACGGTGCTCGCCGGTGTGCTGCACGTCGTCTGGTTCTTCGTCTTCGCCAACAGCGGCGGCGACCTCGCGGCGCAGGACGCCTGGGCGGAGTTCGTCGGCCGGCACCCCGCCTCGGCGTACAACCTCGCCTGGTACGGCGGCATGCACCCGGTGTCGTACAGCGTCATCTCGCCGTACCTGATGTCGGTGCTCGGCGTGCGGACCACGATGATGATCGCGGGGACGATCTCCGCCACGCTGCTCACCCTGATCCTGGTGCGCAGCCGTGCGGTGAAGGAGCCGATGTGGCCCGCCCTCGCGGGTGTCTTCGCGCTGCTGTGCAACGCCATATCGGGCCGCGTGACGTTTGGCCTCGGTCAGATGTTCGCGCTCATGGCGGTCGCCGCCGTCTTCTGCTGGCCGCACCGCTGGCGCTACAAGCGGTGGGCCAAGGCCCTGGTCGCCGCGCCGTTCGCCGCGCTCGCGACGATGGGCAGCCCGGTGGCGGGGCTTTTCGTGGGGCTCGTCGCCGTCGCGCTCTTCCTCAGCAAGCGCTACCCGGGCGCGTACGCGCTCGGACTCGCGCCCGCCGTCGTGGTGGGCGTGTCCGCGTGGCTCTTCCCGTTCTCCGGCACCCAGCCGATGTCCTTCGGGTCGGCGTCGCTGCCGCTGGTGTGCGCGGCGGCCGTCTACTTCCTCGTACCGAAGCAGTGGACGACGGTGCGGATCACGACGGCCGTCTACGCGGCGTTCGTGCTCGGCGTGTGGATCATCAGCTCGCAGATCGGGTCCAACATCACCCGCCTCGCGATGTCCTTCACCGGCGTCGCGCTGATCGCCGCCCTGCCGTACACCGTGCGCAAGTCCCGCAAGTGGTACGCGGTCGTGCTGTCCTTCGCCGTCTTCACCGGGTGGGTGGGGTACAAGACCGTCGACGACATCATCCACACCACGCCCGAGGCGTCCTGGTCGCGTGAGCTGGCGCCGCTGCTCAACGAACTCCAGGAGGTCG
The DNA here is from genome assembly GCA_004010275.1 of Streptomyces huasconensis. Classification (GTDB taxonomy): domain Bacteria; phylum Actinomycetota; class Actinomycetes; order Streptomycetales; family Streptomycetaceae; genus Streptomyces; species Streptomyces huasconensis. The sequence continues at coordinate 62,028 of RBWT01000005.1, read as the reverse complement.
GCGCCGAGCGGGGCCGCGTCGAGGTGGTGCCCGCCCGCAGCCACCGCGAGGCCTCCGCGCTGCCCCAGAACGTGCAGCTGGCCCGCGGCTGGAACCGGCAGGCCGACATGGAGCGCAACCCCCTCTTCTACGACGACACCCTCAACTCCGCGAACTACCACGAGTGGCTCAAGCGCTGGTCCGTGCATTACGTCGTGCTGCCCTACGGCGAGCCCGACGGCGACGGCGGCAAGCGGGAGGCACAGCTCATCGAGAACGGCCTGCCGTACCTGAAGAAGGTGTGGGCCGACGACAACTGGCAGCTGTACGAGGTCACCGACCCGACGCCGCTCGCCGAGCCGCACGCCGTGGTGGTGCGGGCCGAGCAGGGCGAGATGACGCTCCGCGTGGACAAGCCGGGCCGCGTCCTGATCCGCATCCCGTACTCCCCGTGGCTGAGCGTGTCGTCGACGACGAGGGCAAGGGCGTGGAGCGCCCCCGGGAGACCGAGGAGTCCAAGCAGCGCCGCGCGGACGACGAGGACCTGCCCAAGGAGTACGCCAACGTCAACGGCTGTCTGGCGGAGTCGGCGGAGGACCGGGCGGGCGACAAGTGGACCGAGCTGATCGCCCGAAGGCCGGTACGTACCGGCTCGGCTCGCCCTACCAGATCCCGCGCGGCACACCCTGCCCGCCGGAGCTGCTCCGCTGACCTGCGCCGCCCTGCGGGGGCTCAGCCGCCGGGCGGCGCGCAGACGCCGGACGCGGGCAGCCGGCCCGGCGCCGTGTCCGGGGCGGCGTCCTCGCGGACCGCGTCCAGCTGTTCGAGGAGTTCGTCGAGCCGTGCCTCCTTGGGGTCCCTGAAGTACCGCAGGACGGCGCGGTGGAAGGCGTCGCGCAGCCCCGGCGCCATCACGTCCGAGGCGTCAAAGCAGAGCGTGTCCGCCTCGCGGGTGAGGATGTCGGCGATGCGCCGTCCCGTGGGGTCGGTCGGCTGGGGGTCGGCCGCGTCCGGAAAGAACGGCCGCAGCTCCCGCTGCGCCTGCGAGCGCCACAGCGTGCGGGCCGTGCCGCCCGACAGGCGCTCGACGAGGGTGCGGGCGGCCGGGTTGTCGCTGAAGACGGCGGCCATGTCGCCCGCCACCTCGTAGGCGCCGTCGTGGGCGGGACGCCGCGCAGGAAGCCCGCGGCCGGGTCGACGCGGACCCGGTCGTCGTCCGCGTAGACGTACCGGATGAAGGCGCTCTGGTGCTCGTGCGTGCAGCGCGGCGTCATGGAGCCGAGCAGGCCGCGCGGGGCCCCGCCGCCGTTCGCCGCCGGGTCGGGCGTGCCCACGTACGACATGGTCAGGGACTGGTCGACGGAGGCCTTGGAGCGCTTGCCGAGGAGGGCGGCCCACGTCGTCCAGGCGTCGCGGACGCGGGGGTCGCGCCAGCTGAGGCGGCCGGTGGCCCACTCGGTGTAGACGTCGGGGCCCGCCCGGTGCAGCAGGATGTCCTCGATCCAGTCGGTGCCCGGCCAGCCCGAGGTGGCCTGCGAGGCGAGGGCGACGCACCACTTCGGGGCCGCGGCGGAGCGCGCGCCCTGGCCGGCCTTGCGCCACACCAGGCTCTTCAGGTCGACCTTCAGCGGCACCCAGTAGGTGCGGCGCGTGCCGTCGACGGACAGGGGCGGCGCCCACGGCGGATAGGCGCGGGCGGCGGCCGTGGTGGTGAGCGGCCTGAGCCGGCCGGCCCGGGCGTACTCGGTCAGCTCGCCAAGGCTGTTGAGGATCGCCACGTCCGGCGGGGCGTCCGCCTCCAGCTGCGCGACGAGCGTCTCGCGCAGGGAACGGGTCCCCTGGTAGGTGTACGTCTGTCCCGTGCCGTCGTCGAGCTTGTTCAGCATCGCTTCGAACGCCTCGCCCTCGTCGCCCGTCCAGGGGCCGAGGACGACGAGGGTCTCGGGCCGCTCGGCCGTGCAGGCGCCCGCGGTGACGGCGAGCAGGCAGGCGGCGAGGAAGCCGCGGAAGGCGACGCGGCTCCGGGTCCGGCTCCGGGTCCGGGTCCGGTTCACAGGGCGGCCCCCGAGCGGGAGATGAGGACGTACTCACGGCGGTAGGAGTGCAGCGTGGCGTAGCTGAGGGCCGCGCTGAGCAGGCCCGCGGGCGCCACCCACGGCGCGGCCCCGCCGAGTCCCGGCAGGCGGCCCCCGGCCAGGTCGCGGTCGGCCCGGGCGTCCAGGGACGCGATCAGACGGGGGTCCGGCGTCCCGAAGGGCCGCTCCTCGACGGTGGCCTCGATCGCGGCGACGACGCGCCGGACAGCTGGTGCGCGGTGGTGACGACCCGCTGCTGCGCGCGGTGGGCGAGCACCGCGTCGGCCGTCAGGAACGGCACGGCGAGCAGCGGCAGCGAGGCACGAGCAGCGGCACGCTGATCGCAGGTGGAAGCGGTGGCGGAGGAAGACCTGGGTGCGCCACAGGCCGAGGCCGAGGAGGGCGAGACAGGCCGCGGCGACCCCGGCCGCGGCGAGCACACCGCCGCCGAGGGCGGCCCGCTCGGCCAGCCTGCCGCGCAGGCTCTCCTCCAGCGCGGAGATGCGGTCCACCACGGCGGTCGCGTCGGAGCCGTGGCCGGGCTCGCAGGACGGGTAGCCGCCGGGGTCCGTCTTCCGCGCGGGCACGGGAGGTGTGCAGAGCATGCTGCGGGCGTAGCTGAGCCCGGCGGCCCGCAGCGGCGGATCGCCGACGTTGTCCTGCGCGAAGTCGATCCAGGTGCCGTAGTCGACGACGAGACCGGAGACCACGTCCAGCTCCTGGCGTTCGGCGGTGGTCAGGGCGCCGCTGCGGGCCACCTGGTTGAGGCTCTGCGTGGCGCGCGTGGTGCGGGTCAGGTACCGCTTGCCGATGCCGCTGAGCCGCACCGACTCCCCGGCGGCGAGGCTCCGCTCGGCCTCCCGGTCGGCGATGCGCAGGGACATCTCCGCGTCGGCGAGGTCGCCGAGGGCGGGCGTGTAGCTGTCGCGCAGCGCGTCGAGTCGCGCGGATCTGCGCGTACGCCCAGCCGAACGCGACGGCCGCGACGGCGGTGAGCAGCGGCAGGGCGATGAGCCGTTCGCGCAGGTAGGCGCGGTTGCGGGTGCGTTCGGTGAGCGGCGCGGGCCACAGGTGGCGCAGCAGGCGGCGCGCGGCGCGTCGGCGGCGACGAGGCGGGCGGCGGGCCAGGGGGCGCTCATCGGCGGCCCTCGGCGGGACGGCCCCCGGCGGGACGGCCTCTGGGCAGGCGGCCGCTGGGCAGGCGGCCGGGCAGGACCGTCATGCTGGACTGGATGCGGGCCGCCTCGACGTCGAAGCGGGCGATGTGGTCCAGCAGCCGCACGTGCCGCGCTCGGCGTCCGCCACGCGCACGAGGCGCCGCAGGTGGTCCCGCATCGCGGTGTCGCCCGTCTCCCCGGCGAGCCGCCAGGCCGTGCCGAGGAGCGTCTCGGCGGTCTCCCGCGCGCCCCGCTTCAGCTCGGCGCAGGCCCGCTCGAAGGTGCGGTGCAGCTCCTCCTCGTGCTGGTAGTGGGCGACCTGGGGGTCGAGGCGGCTGTAGAGGTCGGCGTCGTCGGTCCAGCGCATCAGCACGGGCTGCGGCGTGGGCAGGTCGAGGTCCCGCGCCTGGTCGCCGGCGTCGATCTCCACCTCCGTGAGCAGGAGTTCCTTGCCCAGCTGCGCGGGGTCGTAGGGCGCGGCGACGCAGAGCAGGTAGGCGCGGGTCTCCTCGCCGCACGGGCTCAGTCCGTACTCCTCGACGGGGCCGCCCGCGCCGGTGCCGACGCCGGTCAGGTCGACGTGGGCGGGGGTGAGGGCGGTGCGCGTGGGGTGGACCTGCTCGAAGGAGAGGGGGCGCACCCCGGCCCGGTGGTAGAGGCGCAGGCGCAGGCCGGTCACATCGCGTTCGGCGGCGCGGCCGGTGAGCGCGGCCAGCTCGCCGGGCAGCCGGGTGAGGTCCTCCACGGCACGGATGCGGCCGCCCAGCGCACCCGCGATCAGCAGCAGTTCCTCGGTCTCCCAGGCGTCGCCGATGCCCACGACGTCGCAGTCGAAGGCCCCCGCGCACCGCTCGACGCGCTCGCGCAGCTCGGCCCGCGACTCATACCCGGACTCGTTCTTGCCGTCGGTGAGCAGCAGGGCGTGGCGTACGTGGCCGGTGGGCCCGGCGGCGGGCAGGTCGCGGAAGAGGAGCCTGGCCCGCTCCAGCCAGGTGCCCATCGCGGTGCCGCCGCCCGGTGTGCAGTCGTACAGCGGCGGCTTCGGCGCGCCCGTGACTCGGCGTGCGCGACGGCGAGCGGGCCGCCGGGGGTAGATCATGGCGGCCTTGTCGCCCCCGGCGACCAGGGCGAACAGCGCGCCGTCCGGGAGCTTGGCCAGCGCGCCGACGGCGGGCGGCGTCGGCGGCCAGGCGGCTCGGCGGGATCACCATGGAGGACGAGTGGTCGATGAGCAGCACCTCCGCGAGCCGGGGCCGGTGGGCGCCCGGCGCCGGGTCCCCTCGGCCGCACCGGGGGCGTCGGGCGGCGCGGCGCCCGGTCTGCGGACCGTCACCGTGAGGACCGCGTACATCCGCGCCGGTTCCGCGCTGCCGGGGAAGCGGGGGCGGGGCAGCTCGACGACCTGCGCACCTCCAGGCCGACGCGGGCGCGCGGGCCGGCCCCGGCGCCCGGGGGTGCGGCCCCGGTGCTCAACCGCCCGGTTGCGTCGGTGTGTTGTTCCTGATCCAGTTCTTGATCTTCTTGCCCGGCCATGGGGTGTCCCTGTGGTGTCGTAAGGCGAAGGGGCGTACCGCGTAGGCGCGGTCCAGGAGGAGTTCGGCGAGGGGTGTCTCGGTGTCCCGCGGCGGTGCGTCGCGGGCGGCCTGGAGCGCCAGGCCCCGGTAGAAGCGGGACAGGTCCTTGCGCAGCGCGCGTTCGTCGGCGGGGAACTCCAGCAGCGGGTCGGCCCGTTCGGCGACGGCCCGCAGTTCGGCGCCGGTCATCCGCGGGGTGCCCTCGGCCGGGGCGAGCAGGCGCTGGGCGACGCCCCACACCTCCGCCTTCATCCGTACGCGGCCTGCTCGTCGGTGAGGCCGTGCGCGGAGAACAGCCCGGCGAGGGCGCGCACCGCCGTGCCGAGGCCGGCCGCGTCCCGGGCGTGACCGGCGAGGATGCGGACGGCGGCGGTCCGGGCGGCCGTGCGGTGCCGGGAGTGCTGGGGCACCGCGTTCAGGGCGGCGATCGCGTGGGCCAGGGCGTCGGGGCCGCCGAGGGCGAGCCGGGCGCGGGCGGCGCCGTCGCCGCGCTGCCCAGCGAGGGGTTGCGCAGCCGCACCGCCTCGTAGAACGTCAGGGCCTCGTGCGGCCGGTGGAGGTGCTCGGCACAGTGGCCGAGGGCCAGCTTGGGCGCGTACTCCCCGGGGATCGCGGCGTAGACCCGGTCGAAGTGGCCGCGGGCCTCGGCCACCCGGCAGCCGGCGAGCGCGAGCAGCCCGCGGTGCCAGTCGAGCCGCCAGTCGTGGGGCGCCCGCGCCCGGCCTATCGCGTCCTCCGCGAGGGCGAGCGCGGTCTCGGCGGCGGACAGGGCGCCGGGCCCGTCGTGCGGCTCCACCCGCAGCCGCAGCCGGCAGCGCAGCAGATGCACCTCGGGGGAGTCCCGCCAGTCGCCGGTGTGCTGGAGCAGTGCCTCGGGGTCGTCGTCGCTGAGCCTGCGCAGCTCGCCGTGGTGGTCGTCGTCCGGGTCGGGGCGCGGCACGGGCAGCCGCCGGGCCACCTCGGGCGGGCCGGGGGCCGACAGCGGGCGCGGCGTCGGGGGCGTCGGGGGCCGCCCAGCGCGACACTTCGGGGGCGGCGCCGAGCCCGCCGTCCAGGGCGTACGCGGACTGCAGGAAGAGCGGTGACGGCTCGAAGGTCTCCACGCCCGTGCGCAGCGACCGCAACTCCCGGAATACACCCCGCAGTTGCTCCTCCATCTCCTTGGCGGTGGCGAAGCGCTCGCGCGCGCCGGGTGCGGGTGGCGCGGCGCAGGGCGCGGGCGAGGGAGACCAGGCCGAGGCCGCGGTGCCCGGCGGCCGGGTCGTCCAGCGGGCCGAGCGCGCCAGCTCCGCCAGGTCGTGGCGGGTGGCGCCGAGCCCGCACAGGGTGCGCAGCGTCTCGCCGAGGCTGAACAGGTCGTCCTGCGGCAGGGACTCGCCGTGGGTGCCGACGCTGGGGGCGCGGTAGGCGGAGGTGGTGAGGCCGGGCGCGCCCGCGCGGCGCACGCTGCCCACGTCGACGAGCTTGGTGGTGGAGCCGTCGTGCATGACGTTGGGCGGCTTCAGGTCGCCGTACACCTTGCCGCGTTCGGGGGCGTGCAGATAGGCGAGCCCGGCCAGGATGCGCACGCCGTACGCGAGGGCGAACTCCAGGAACCGCTCGTGGCCGAACTCCTCGGGGCGCTCGCGGGCGCGGGCCCGCACCTCTTCGAGGTTGAGCCCGTCCACGTACTGGAGGACCAGGAAGTCGCCGACCCCGTCGTGGTGCCCGTAGTTGAACACCCGGATGAAACCGTCGTGGTTGAGTTCGACCAGTTCCTTGCGCTCGCCCTTGAGCAGGCTGTACGAGTCCGCGGCGAGATCGGCGTGCAGCATCTTGATGGCGACGGCCCGGCCGTCGACCTTCGTGTCGTGGGCGAGGCAGACCTCGCCCATGCCGCCGTAGCCGAGCGGCCGCACCAGGCGGTACTGGCCCGCGAGGAGCGTGCCGGACGGCAGCGGCAGCGCGCCCGCCGGGACGGGGTGGGCCGCGTCGCCGCTCCCGCTGTCGGCGCGGTCCAGCAGGGTGATCTCGGGCAGGACCGTCGGGTCGGGGTGCTCCGGCGGGAGCGTGACGGCGGCGGGCCGCGGCGGGGGAGCGGCGGCCGGGCCCGGGCCGACGATCCAGTGCTGGGAGGAGCCTTCCTGGTCGTCGGAGGAGCCTTCCTGGTCGTCGGAGGAGTACGAGGGCGGCGGCCCGGAGGAGTCCGGAGCACGGCCGCTGCCGGGGCCGGGTACGGGCGCCCCGCGGAGTGCCGCCCCGACCGGGGGTCCACGCGCTCACCGCTGGCCAGGCAGTACCCGGTGGGCGTCACCGTGCCCGAACAGCCGGGGTGCGGGCAGGCTTTGACCGGGCTCACGCGTCACCCTCCGCATCGGCCAGGCGTCGCACCACCCGCGCGAACGCCGCCACCGCGCGCTCGGCGTCGGCGCGCGGACACGGCCCCGCCATGAGGAGCCGCTGCGCCTCGCGGTAGGGGCCGACCGCGTCGGGGTGCTCGGCCAGGCCGCGCCGGGCCAGGCGCGCCAAGTGGTCGCGGAGCAGCCCGCGCAGCCGCAGGTGCTCGTCGAGCAACCTCCCGCAGCGCGTCCTCGGCGGCCTTGGCCCGTAACAGGTAGGTGTCCACCGCCTGTTCGGCGTACGACAGCTTCTCCAGGAAGCGCGGCCCGCCCCGCCCGGTGAGCGGCCGCAGCTCGTCGCTGAGCTGCACGGTCCACAGCGCGGCCCGCGCCGCGTACCCGGTGGCGACCGGTGGGTCCACGACGTGCGGTTCCACGCGGTGGAAGAGGCGCCGCGCACGGCGCTCGGTGCCGGCGAGTTCGTCGACGCGGACGTGATCCGCTGGAGCCACCGCGCGGCCCGGTCGGCGGGCAGCAGCCGCTCGGCCACGGCGTAGGGGAAGCCGTGCGCGCCGTCGCGCACGACGAGCAGCACCGGGCCCCGGCGTCGGCGAGTTCCCGCAGGACGCGCACCGTCGTGGCGGGCTCGGTCGGCGACCGGTCGGCGTGCAGCACGGCCACGGCGGGGGCGGCGGCGCGGGGCCGTGTCCCGCCGCGCGGCGTGCCGCAGCTCGTGCCGCAGCACGGCCAGCTCCTCGCGCAGCTCCGGCCGGCCGGGGTCGTCGAGGGCGGCGCCCTCCAGGTCGAGGACGAGGCCGATGCTGCCGACGCGGGGCGCGATCCCGGCGCGGGACAGCAGCGAGGGGCCGGGCCCGGGTGGGTCCGCGCGGCGTCCTGGCCCGGCGCGGCGGCGTCCAGGGGGCTCACGGCCAGGTGCGGCGCCTGCTCCCGGTCGGCCATGTTCAGGACGACGTACAGCGCCTGGCGGGCCCGCTCGTCGTCCTCGGCGATGAAGAGCAACTCGGTGTCCCAGGCGTCCTCGTCGCCGTTGAGCCAGCGGGTGACGGTGCGCTGGAGGCCGTGCGGGCGGGCCGTGCGGGCCGCCTCGGCCGACACGACCCGGTGGCCGGGCACGGCGTGCGGTCCCGTCACGTACCGCTCGGCGAAGTGGCGGAAGTACTTGGCGACCGTGGCCGCCGGGATCATGTAGCCGTGCTCGCCGCTCTCGTCGGCCTGCGCGACGATGCCGAGCAGCCGGTCGCCGCCCTCCTCGCGCACCCCGGAGCCGCTGAACCCGCCGCGCAGCCTGCCCGCCCCCGACAGGTCGATCTGCACCCGCTCGTCGCCCTCGCCGCCCGGGCCCATGCAGGCGCCGGTCAGCCACTCGCCGCCCGACTGGTACTCGGGGAAGCCGTCGATGAGGACCGGGGCCCCTCGGTAGTCGAGCGTGCGGTGCAGGGTGACCGGGGACGGCACGGGCGCGGGCTCGTCCAGGACGAGCAGCGCGAGGTCGCCCTGTGCCTTGCCGAAGGGCGGCACCAGTGCCCGGCCGCCACCACCGCCGTGCGGCGCAGGGTGCGGGTCAGGCCCTGGAGCATCGGGAACTCGACCTGGACGCGCGCGGGGCGCAGGCCCGTCGCCGGGTCGCGGACCACATGGGCGCAGGTGAGCACCAGATCGCTGCCGAACAGCACCCCGGCGCCGAGGACGTCACCGCTCCCGGACGCGGCCCACCGCCGCAGCCGCACCCGCCAACTGCCGTGATCGGCGCGGGCGTTCGGGCCCGCGCCGACATGTTCCCGCTCTCTGTCCCCGTCCCCCATGCTTCCTCAGGATAGGCGCGCGGGAGGGCAATGACGCCTGCGTTGCATGGGGAGGCAGTAAGGCAATCCGCGCGGTCGGCCTACGCCCCCGACACCGGGAACGCCACGTCGCACACCTCGTCCTCGGGTCCGCAGCCCTCCCAGTCGGTGAAGTACACCTCACGGCACGGCCCCGTCACCGTCAGGCCCTGCTCGGCCGCCCAGGCCTCCACGGCGTCGAAGGCGGCGATGATCTGCGGATAGGCCACCTGTGCCTTGGTGATCCGGGTGTAGGCGAGGCGGTGCGCGGGCTCCGTCCGCACCTTGAAGTCCCCCTTGCGTCCCTGCGCCGCGGCCCACGCGCGGGCCGCCTCCGCGTCCACGACCGGCACGCACGACTCGGCGGGCCCGTCGCTCTCCTCGGTCACGTCCGCGTGGTAGACCACGAAGTGCGGGGCGGCGATGCCCCCGCACTCCTCCTTGGCCGCCCGCTCCAGGCGCTCCGCCGAGGCGGGAATCCAGGCGGGCAGCTCCCCGGCGCTCACATGGCGGGTCTCACTCAGGACGTACGTCTGCGGCACGTCCACCGTCTTCACCTCGAATGTCGCGTACAACTCGGTGTTCCTTCCCGACAGTCGTCCACGGAGGTAGCGCGCGAGGGTCCGCTGCTCGGCGAAGCGCTCCTCGACCCCGGCCCAGTAGGCGTCGAGCGTGCGCGCCGCCCGCTCCCCGTCGAGACCCGCCATCTCGGCGATGCCGGCCAGCGGCATGTCGAGCCGGCGCAGCAGCGCCACCGTGCGGGCCTGTTCGATCTGGGCGGCCCGGTAGTAGCGGTAGCCGCTGGCCTCGTCGACGTGCGCGGGCGCCAGCAGCCCGAGCCGGTCGTACAGGCGCAGGGCCTTCGGCGACAGGCGGGCGCGGGCGGCGAACACGCCGATGGAGAGCAGTTCCTCTGGGTGCGCGGTCACGGTTGCCATCCTCCGTCACCGGGCCGTCCGGCCCGGTGACGCAGACTCTGGGGTCTGCCCCAGGGGCAAGGTCAACGCCCGCCGAGGCGGTCACCTCTTTCGGGCTCGCATCCTTTTCCTTTTCCCGGCCGTCACCTCTTCCCGGTCGCCCCGGCGTACGCGGACCAGATCCGCGGCGGCAGTACGTTCCCGCGCCGTGAGTCCTTTCCGGCGACGCCCGACATCGGCAGCAGTCGCGGCTCGCCCGGCTTGACGCGGAAGACGGTCACCGCGGTCGACAGGTCGCCGGTGAACCCCGTGAGCCAGGCCGTCCGTAGCCGGTCCTGGTCGCCCGTGCGGCCCGCCGAGACGCCGGGCCCGAGGTCCTTGCCGCCGCGCGCAGGGCGTCGGCGACCTCGCCCGCCACCCCCTCGTCCAGCGCACGCCCTGGAGCGGGCCGCTCCAGGCCGGGCAGGGCCGTGCCGTCCTTGACGGCCCTGGTCACCGAGTAGGGGTCGTGCCGCAGCCCGCCGCCCGCGAAGGTGCCGTCCGCCGCCGCCATCCGGATGGCGCTGGGCGTCGACGTGCCGACGGAGAAGGACGGCTCCAGCGGCGCCATGCTCCGCGGCAGCAGCCCCGCGTCGACGGCCGTCCGGCGGACCCGTGCCCGGCCGACGTCCTCGCCGAGGCGTACGTACGTGGCGTTGCCGCCGGGGGAACAGGGCCGCGCGGAGGGTGGGATGGTCGGGGTCGGGCTCACCCGTGGCGCGGCGGAGGGTGCCGTCGGCGGCGTACAGCTGTCGGCCGAGGCGCTCCGGCGCACCTGCGCCGCGCCGCGCGCCGGGCTGTCCGCGCCGGACGGCTGGGCCCGTACGGACAGGCCGTGCTGGAGCGCGGCGGCGAGCACGAACGGCTTGAACGCCGAGCCGACCGGGACACCGGACGTGTCCGCGTTGTTGCTGAAGTGCCGGGTGGCGTCGCGGCCTCCGTAGAGCGCCACCACCGCCCCGTCGGACGGCCGCACGGACGCGGCGCCGACCTGCACGTGCCGGTCGGCCGCGCGGGTCCCCGGCGCGAGGTCGCGCTTGAGCACCTGGCGCACGGCGCGCTCCAGACGGGCCACCTTCTCCTTGTCGAAGGTGGTGTGGATCTCGTACCCGCCGCGCGCCAGCTCCTCGTCGGTGAGGCCGGTGTGCTGCCTGAGGTACTTGTTGGCGACGTCGACGAGGTACCCGGTCTGGCCGCCGAGGCTGGTGGAGCGCGACTGCCTGCGCGGCTCGGGGAACGCGCGGTACTCCGCCCGTTCCTTCTCCGACATCAGACCCACGTCGACCTGCCGGTCCAAGATCCACGCCCAACGCCCGCGCGCCCGCTCCCGGTTGGCCCTGCCGCCCGCCGGATCGTACAGCTCGGCGCCCTTCAGCATGGCGGCGAGGAACGCGCCCTGGCCGGGGTCCAGCTTCTTGGCGGGGATGCCGTAGTAGGCGTGGGCGGCCGCCTCGATGCCGTTGGCACCGCGCCCGAACCAGCTGGTGTTGAGGTACCCCTCCAGGATCTCGTCCTTGCTCTTCTTGCGGTCCACCTTCAGCGCGATGACGAACTCCTTGACCTTCCGCGTGACGGTCTGGTCCTGCGAGAGGTAGGTGTTCTTCACGTACTGCTGGGTGATGGTGGAACCGCCCTGCGTCTCCTGCCCGCGGACCATGTTGACCACCGCGCGGGCCAGGCCCTTGGGGGAGACGCCGGAGTCGTCGTAGAAGGTCTCGTTCTCGGCGGCGATCACCGCGTTCACGGCGGCGGGGGCGATCTGGTCCAGCTCCACGTTCTGCCGGTTGACCTCACCGGTGCTCACCATCTGGGTGCCGTCGGACCAGTAGTAGACGTTGGCCTCGCGGCGGATGCCGGCGTTCTCGTCGGGGATGTCCACGCTGGCGTAGACCCCGATCAACAGCGCGGTGACGGTGAGTGCGAAGAGCCCCGCCGAGCCGAGCAGCTGCCGCCAGGAGGGCAGCCAGCGGCGCAGGCCCGCGCGGCCGGAGCGGGGGTAGTCGACGAGACGCCGGACGCGGCGGTGCACCCTCTTCCCACGAGCATGAATACCCATGTCGTGGGAGAGGGCGCCGCGCGCGGCCGGGTTGGCCCGGAAGCTGTTTGCGGTACGTAACAGCCGCCGGGCCAGGGGTGGAGGCCCCGGTCAGCGGATCTTCGTCAGCTCGCCCTCTTCCTTGAGGACGGCGACACCACGGGACCAGATGCTGTCGACCCGCTGCCGTTCCTGGGCGTTGGGCCGCGCGTTGGTGCAGGACGGGCCGGGGCCGCCGCCCGACATCAGCTCGCTGCACGGGCCCGAGTAGTGGTCGGGCAGGCCGAGCACGTGACCCGTCTCGTGGGCCGTCACGCGCAGGGAGTTGTACTGCTGGTTCTGCCGGTAGTCCAGGAAGATGTAGCCGTGCCCGCGCCCGTCGGTGTAGGCGTACGAGCCGCGCGAGTCATTGCCCTCGCGGTACTCGAAGTCGGTGCCGCTGCTCGCCTCCTGGAGCTTGACGTTGCTCACCGAGGAGTTCCAGATCTGCGTGCTCTGCGCTATCTGGCTGCGGAAACTGGGCGCCCGGCTCGTGCTGTAGGTGACGGTGACGGCCTGGATGCCGGGCTTCGCCGCCTGCTTCTTCAGCGCCGACTTCATGACGGCTTCGAAGAACTGCCGGTTGGCGGCCTGGCTCTCGCCGGTGTACGAGGACGAGGAGTACGCCGAGGTGCGGTACGCCGGCGTGGTCTTCTCGGCGGCGGGGGCCGGGGCGGGGGCCGCGAACGCCGTGGGGGCGGTCAGGGAGGCCACGAGCACGGCGGCGCCGAGGGCGGCGACGGCTCCGGTTCTGGTCCTGTTCATGGGGGTGTGTCCCTTCCGGGATGAGGCCTGCGGGTGCGGCCTCCGGTCGGGACGAGTATCGGGAGCGTGGGCTCACTTGGGCCCGATGCCATTAGGTGATAACTCAACAACATCAACCGCGTTGTGGTGCGCGGGAGTTGAGGCTACCGGGCGGCCGCGCGGCAGCCCGAAGGGGAACGCCCCCTGGACCAGGCCTCGGGTGAGCGGAACGCCGCGGCGGCGAAGGGGGACGGCCTTGGTGGGCAGCCGCAGGCGGCGATGGAGGCGGTGCTCGCGTACCCCGTGGCCACCCTCCACCGCGTGCGGCGCCGAAGTCGGGGCAGAGACAGACGTGAAGGAATCGTGGTGGACGCCGAACACGCCGTGGCATTCTGGCGCCGGCCCCCTAACCCCTGGAGGCGATGTGACGTCATCAGACGTGGACGGAACGGCAGCTCAGGACAGACAGGTCCAGCAGGGCGAGAAGGTCGTCGAGCTGCAGCGCAAGGTCATCCAGCTGGAGAAGGCCGTGGAGTCCCACGCCAAGGTGGACCAGGCGATCGGGATCGTCGTGGCGGTGGGGAAGCTCTCCCCCGACGAGGGCTGGACCGTGCTCCGGGAGACCTCCCAGCACACGAACATGAAGCTGAGCCGCATCGCGGACATGGTCGTCGCCTGGGGGTGCGCGGGCGAACTGCCGGAGGACGTGCGCCTGGCCCTGGAGGCCAGCCTCGCCCGCGCGCGGGCGACGTCCGAGTGCGCGGAGCCGACGGCGTGACGGAGGCAGCTCTCCACGCTGCGGTTCCAACGAGGAGAGCCTGTCGCAGGAAGCTCCCGGGCGCCACCTGCGATTGCGGCCCCGAGTACCCGGGGCCGCACCTTCGAACCGTCCGCCTCAGGAGCCGTTTTCGGCCAGGGTGTGGGCGACGATCGCGTTGGCGTGGCCGTGACCGAGGCCGTGCTCGCTCTTGAGCCAGGCGACCAGCTCCATGTGCCGGGTCAGCGGGGAGTCGCGGACGAGCCGCTGCCATTCCTCGACGGGGCGGCCGTACTTCTTCTCGATGGAGGGGAAGTAGCTCGCCGGACCCTTGACTGCGTTGCTCATGGCGTTCGGTTCCTCACGGTCGTACGGGGCCGCCTTGCACGGCGGCGTACAGCGGATCACCCATAGGACGCCGGGGAAGAGCGGAACTCATCGCCCGGAGGCGAAAACCGGCAGTGGCGTGCATCACGTCCCGCGAAGAGGGTCACGCGGTTCCACGATCATGCGGATGTCGTCGGCGGCCCACAGCACGAACCGTTCCACCGGCGTCACCTCGTGTCCCGGCGCGGGCCGGAACCGGAAGCGCTTGAGCAGCACCGCGAGGATCAGCTCGGCCTCCACCATGGCCAGACCGGCCCCTTCGCAGCCGCGCGGCCCGAGCCCGAAGGGCACGTAGGCGAATCTGGGCCGCCCGGCCGCCTCCTCGGGGGTGAACCGCTCGGGGCGGAAGGCCTGGGGCTCCGGCCAGTACGCGGGATTCATGTGGAGGGCCCAGAACGGATAGAAGACCGTCGTGCCCGCGGGGACCTCGTACCCGCCGAGGACGAGCGGCTCGGTCGTCTCCCGCGCCCCGTACGGGCCGGGCGGGTAGAGCCGCATCGACTCCTTGAGGACCAGCTCCAGATAGGTCAGACGCCGCAGACCGGCGAAGTCGGGCGCCGCGCGGTCACCGGCCACGCGGTCCAGCTCGTCGGCGACCCGGTCGGCCGCCGCCGGATGGAGGCCCAGCAGATGCAGCGTCCAGGAGACGGCGACCCCCGTGGTGTGGTGGGCGGCCAGCAGCGTCACCATGACCGTGTCGCGAATCCGCTCGGGCCGCTCCCCGGCCTCGACGAGCGCGCCGATGAGGTCACTGCGGTCCGCGCGGCCGGCGCCCCGGTGCGCGGCGATGACGTCGTCGACGGCGGCCCGCAGATACGCGATCGCCTCGCGGCCCGCGCTCGCGACTCCGGGGTGCCGGGGCCTCCGCCCAGGTACTCCGTCAGGACGGCCTCGAACGCGGCGGTGACCCGCTCCGGGTCCGCGAGCCCGGCGGCGCCCCCGAGCGCGTACTCGCAGATCATCCGCAGCGACAGCGCGGTGAGGTCCTTCTGCAGCGCGACGGGCCCGCTCCCGGCCCGCGCCGCCCAGCGGTCCGCCAGCTCCGTCGCCAAGGCGGTGAAGCGCGCGAAGTGCCGCTCGTGGGAGGGCCGCCCGGCGAACACCGAGAGCAGCAGCCGCCGCCAGGGGCCGTGTTCACCGGCGTCGAGGACCTGGAGGTTCTCGGCCTCGCACAGCGGCTCCAGGAACGCGAAGAGCCGCTCGGGCCGCTTGTCGACGTGCGCGGTGGCCTCCAGCAGCACGGGGTCGGCGACGGACACGGCCGTGCCCGCGCCGGGCAGCTGGAACCGTACGACGGGTCCGTACTCGGCGTGCAACAGCAACTGGTAGAGGTGCAGACCCCCCGCCGCGGCGACGGCCCCCACACCCCCGTCGGCCCGCTCCTCGGGCCCGGGAATCCCCATGCCGACGCCTCCTCACCCCGCCCGGCCGGGCGGACGGCTGCACGGATGCACCACCCTGCCAGGCAGGCGGCACACGGACCACAGCCCGAGCGCCCTAACGAAGTTCCCGCTCCTTCTCCTGCTCCTGCTGGTCCGGCCCGGTCGCGTACGCCAAGGGAGGCGCGATCGCCTGCGCGTCCGCCCCCTCACCGACCCACAGCCCGATGAACAGCGCGGCGGTGGCCTCCAGGAGCCCCGCCCGGTCGAGCCCGCCGCCGGTGACGGGCGTACAGCCCAGGTCCCGCACCAGCTCCCGTACGCGCGCGAGGGCCGCCTCGTCGTCACCGCAGACCGGCACGGCCAGCGGACGCCCCTCGAACACCGGCGGCCGCATACGCCAGACCCCCTCATGGCAGAGGTTGAAGGCCTTGACGACGTGGGCGCCCGGCGCCGCCGCGGCCAGCTGCTCCGCGGCCGAGGGACCGCCTCGCGTCAACAGCCGGAAGCCCGGCCCGACGGGGTTGGAGCAGTCGAGCAGCACCGTGCCGTCCAAGGCCCCGCCCAGCTCGCGCACCACGTCCGCGCCGACCCCGAAGGGCAGGGCGACCAGCACCACGTCCTGCCCGGAGGCGGGCGGCGTCGCGCAGACTTCCCCCCTCCGCCCCGCCCCCGACCCGCGCCGCGAGCCGTTCCGCCTTCCGCGGATCGCGCCCCCCGATGGTGACCTGATGCCCGGCCCGCACCCAGTGGGTGGCGAGCGCGTCGGCCATGTTGCCCGTTCCAAGTACGCCGATTCGCACAGCGCGTTCCTTTCGCTTGCGGAGACGATCTGTACCGACGCTAGAAGGCGGCTCAGGCACCATGTGGTACGTGACGACGCCCACAGACCCCTTCCTCGCGGACTGCCGCGCCCGCCTGGCCTTCGACCTGCTCTCCCACACCTGGAACGCGGTCGTCATCTGGTCGCTGCGGGAGGGCCCCCTGCGCCCGGTCGACCTGCGGCGACGCATCGGAGGCATCAGCTCCAAGGGCCTCACGGAGACCCTGCGCCGCCTCCAGACCAACGGCCTGGTCACCCGCCAGGCGCACCCGGGCTCCCCTCCCCGGGTCGAGTACGGACTCACGCCGCTGGGCCGGACGCTGCTGGCGCCGATCGACGCGGTGGGGGCGTGGGGTCTTCGCGTACGGCGATGAGGTGCTGGAGGCGAGGGCGCGGCGGCACGCGCGTCCGACCCGGCGGCACGCGCGTCCGAGCCGGCGGCACGCGCGTCCGAGCCGGCGGCACGCGCGTCCGACCCGGCACCGGAAGATGTCAGGATGAGGTCATGACCATCAAGACATACTTCGACATCACCATCGACGACGCCCCCGCGGGGCGGATCACGTTCAACCTGTACGACGACGTGGTGCCCAAGACCGCGGAGAACTTCCGCGCGCTGTGCACCGGCGAGAAGGGCTTCGGCTACAAGGGCTCGCCGTTCCACCGCGTGATCCCGGACTTCATGCTGCAGGGCGGCGACTTCACCAACGGCAACGGCACCGGCGGCAAGAGCATCTACGGCGAGCAGTTCCCCGACGAGAACTTCCAGCGCACCCACGACCGCCCGGGCCTGCTCTCGATGGCCAACCGCGGCCCGAACACCAATGGCTCCCAGTTCTTCGTCACCACCGTCGTGACGCCGTGGCTGGACGGCAAGCACGTGGTGTTCGGCGAGGTGGCCGACGAGGAGTCGATGAAGCTCGTCAAGCGGATCGAGTCCCTCGGCTCGGACAGCGGCCGCACCCGCTCCGCGATCACCGTCGCAGACTGCGGCGTCCTCTGAGCCGTCACCTCACACGGCAGCGCCGGGCGCCTTCCATCCTTCAGGGGACGGGGGCGCCCGGCGCCATGTGGAGGGGTTGTCCCCTCGACCCGTCTCCCCGGTCCGCCCCCGGAACGGGATACCCGGCACCCCTCGCCCCAGGTTCTGCGCTCCCTCGCGCGGGCGCTGGAACTGGACGCCGACGCCTCCGCCCACCTGCCCGCGCTCGCCGCTGTGCCACTGCCTCGGACCTAGGTCTCCGCAGCTGCCGCTGTACGCCGACGTCGATGGCGGCAGTGGATGTCACTTCACGGGTTCGGCATCTGCTCGTCGGCTGCCCTACGCGGTCGCGTCAAAGCCACCGCGGCCCGCCTGTCATCTGCATGCTTCTGCTCTATCGAGGCTCGCAGCTCCCCAGGCGTCGGCCATGGCGCGCGCCGGTGGACCATGCGATGACAGTTGGCGCAGATGAGAGCGAGATCGCTGAGCTTGGTGCGGCCTTCGCCGGCCTCATGCAGGGGAACGACGTGGTGACACTCGATGTATCCGCTTCCGCGGTCGCCGTAGACTTCCTCGAAGTCGAAGCCGCACGCCTCGCAAGCGAGCGGACGGCCCTGCCGCAATGCCGCGTCTATCTTCCTCTTACGCAAAGCCTTGTTCCGCTCGCGGCTCCGGTGGCGGCGCAGCAGCAACTTGCCCTCGGGTGCGCTGTAGTCGTCGTCTTCCTCCTCGACCTCGGGTGCCAGCTCCTGAAACTCCCCTGCGACCAGGCCTTGCCTGATGTGCCGGGCCACCTGCGCCATCTCAGCCGGTCGCGCGAGGAAGTCGTTCATGACTTCGACATCCAGGGCGTTTCCGTTCGTGGGCTTGCCCGTGTAACTGGGATGCCGGCATGTGATGTCAACTGTCTTACGTGCCACCCCGTTGGGGTTTCGGAACAACTCGTTGCGCAGTTCCTCCGGATGGATCGGCATGGTCTGGAGCAGCGCGGACAGCTCGATCACCCGCGGGTCGTCGAATTCCAGTCGCTTCCAGCCGTTGGCCATGGCCAGATCGCAGGCAAGGATGATCTCGTCACGCGTCCAGTCGGGACTCCGAGACGAACGGATCGTGAAACCGAGCCGAGCCAGCCACCTGGCGGCGTGCGACCTTCCGCCGATCAGCTCGTCAGGCCTCAGCGCTCGACCCTGATCGAACTTATGAGCCACGCCGGCGATGGCCTTGGAGTCGTAGGTTCGTTCCTCGTGGAGGAGGAGATACCCGGTGGCCGGCTTGTACCCGTACTTGGACAGAAACTCGTCCTGCCCCAGGTCGTCATACTCCGCCAGAGCTTGGAGGACACCGTCTCTACTGATCGCACCTTTGCGCATGGTGGAAGCGTAAGGTCCACCACTGACAGCCAGTCAGGCACTCACCATCGCCAACCCACCACTCGCCCCGGCTCCCATCCCCTCCGCCGAGATCCGGGCCCGGAGAGCCGTGGAGGTCTGCGACACCATCATGGCTGCGGACGCCTACATCCTGTCGTACCGGCTCCTGGCCACGTGATGGGCTGACGGCAGTGGCGCCCGCTGGGCCGCTCCCTCAACGATGCGATCGGTGGTCTGGCCACCCGCGGATGCAGCCGAGTTCGTCGGCGCCGTACTTCATCAGGCGGCAGAAGGATTGCTCCGGAGCCCCATGGCCGGCGTCCCCAGTGCTGACCGCCTTAGGTGCATTGTGCCGCACGATGCCGTCAGCGCACCGAAATTGCCGCGCGGCAGCGGGAGTTGAGGCAGTGTCTCAACTAACCTTCTCGCCGACCTCACGGTAGAGATGTTTCCCCTGTCCGGGGGAATCGCCGACGGGTCGCGCGGCGATGACGAACGGGCGGCCGGCGTCGTCCAGCGTGTGGTGGGTGACCTTGCCCGAGTGGCTCTTGAGCGTCACTTCGATGGTGAAGCGGTATTCGAGGCCGGCGGGGCCTGTCGCGGAGACTCCGAAGAAAAGTGCGTCCGTGACCGGGCCACGGGCGGATTCCCGGGAGTACCTCACGGGCTCTCCGGTGAAGACCGGCAGATCAGAGGAAGCGGAGGGATCGGAGTCGCCCTGGGCGGCCCCGTCGATCAGGACGGTTGCTTTTTCCCTCGACGTGTTCCCCTGCAGTTCCCACTTGTCGGGATAACAGCCGTAGTCCATCGGCTCGGCGTCGAGGCGTCTCGACCCCTCCACGTGGAGCGAGATGTCCGTCACGGTTTCGGCGTCCATGCCCGGGGACTTGTCCGCGAACAGCACGGCGTACGTGGCGTGGGCTGCCGGACGGGCGCCGACGGCCATGAGGGAACGTTCCAGGCGTGCACAGACGGCCCCCGGCGCGTCCAGGTCGGCGGTGATCCGCGCGAGGCCACGAACCTTCCGGTTCATCACCGCCCACATTTCCTGATCGCGGCCGGAGGACAGTCGTGTCCCGCTCACAGAAACACCGTTCGTGGCGCGGGTGTCAGCGCCTGCGCCGCCGTCGCCGCGCGCGAGGGCGAGGTCCGGCGCTCCGTGTGTCTTGGCGCCGTCCTCGGCGGGCGTCCCGATCCTGGCCACGGGAGGGGCGATGGTGAAGGGCCGCCCGGCGTCGTCGATCCGTACGGTGCGTGGCGTGCCGCCCTCCAACACCTCCAGTTGGATCCACCACTCGCAGGAGCAGCCCAGAGTCCGGGCGTTCACGATTCCCCCGGTGGTGCCGCCCGGACGCACATACCGGCTCAGTCGCACGTCCCGCGGGGCGTCGAGGCTCAACTCCCCCCATGTTTCCAGGCGATAGGCGACCGTCCAGTCGGCGGCTCCCACGCACTCCACGTCCTGCCCCTGAGGCGCGGGGACGGTCCGTCCCTTGACGATGCGCAGTGAACGCACCACTACGGGGGAGTCGTCGGGCGCGGACAAGGTGAACGCCGCGCCGGCCGTGCCGCGCGGGACGGCGGACCGGGCGGTGGCCCAGCCGTACAGGGCAGCGCAGCGTCCTCTGCCGAGCACCCCCGCGGGCACAGCCGCGCTCGAGGGGACGGTGGCGGACCACGTACTGGACGACGCGTCCCCCATGATTGCCTTGCCTGCCACCTTGCTGCGCGCCCTCGTGGTACGGGACTGGGCGGAAGGGCCGACGGCGGAGGGGGCGACGGAATCCGGCGCGGGGCTCCGGGATGTCGTGTCGCGCGAGTCCTGCGTCGCCAGGACGGTCACCACTCCCGCCAGCAGGGCGGTGGTGAGAAGGAATGCGAGCAGAAAGGTCCGGTGGGTCGTCATCGGCTCTTCTCCCAGCCGGTCGTCGCGGTGTCGCATTGGTACTTGGCCCGGGCGTCGCCCTCGGCCGGGGCCAGCACGAAGGGCTTGCCGGATTGGTCGACGACGATGCGGCCTTTGTCCGTGCCTTGTTGGTAGTCGACGTCGAGCACGTAGGACGCGGTGGTCTTGCCGGCCACGACCAGGATGTCGAAGATCGCGGGCTCGTCCTGCTTGGCCAACTGCACCTGCTGTGTCGGATACTGGCCGACGAGGGCTTCCCCGTCGTACTCCTGGGCGGTTCGTGTCGGGCTGCCGAGGTCGATGCGTACGCGCGTCATGCCGATCCCCCCCTGCGGTCCGCCGCAGGAGAGCAACGAGCCCTCCGGCACCGGCTCTTCGGCGGTGACGCGGGCCCGTACTCCGGTGATGGAGACGGGCACCTTCGTGAAGTTCATCAGGATCAGCCGGATCCGCACCATGCCGGCGTAGACCCCGCCGTCTTCGACCAGCCCGTCGAGGGCTGTGTCGCCGTCCGGGTAATTCCTTTCCAGCTTCTCGGTGTCGACGGGGCCCTTCAGCCTGACCGCCTTGTTGTCCTGGGTCAGATCCCACCAGACCTCCGACTCGGCGTGCACCCCCCTGCCGACGGGCACCGGCGAACGGCTGCTGCTCCACACGTCGAAGTACGTCGTGACGAAACCGGCGAGCACGGTGCTCAGGACAATGCCGAGCGCGGCGACGAAGACCGTCTGCACGCGGCTCCGGGTGGTGGGAGTCGTTTCAGCGGGGTCGGGGTCGGGGGTGGTGCTGGTGGTTGAGCTGTTGCCGATGGAAGAGGGTTCCTCGGCGAGTGCAGCCGGAGGAGTGGGATCGGCCGGAGGTGTGGGAGCAGCGGGATCAGTCGTTGCCGCGGGATCAGGATCGGCCGGCGTCGCGGGGGCGGGAACGGTGGCCGTCGGCTCAGTGGTCGTCGGCTCGGTGTCCGGGACGCTGTCGGGCACCGGTAAGTCACCCGGACTCATGGCTTCTCTGTCAGGGATGGCAGGCACACGGTTCTCCGTCCGCGAGCACGGGAAGATCGAGCCGTACGGTGTCGAGTTCCCTGATTTTGACACGCGCACGGCAGCGCTACGAGGGGTTTCATCCTCCAGGTCGTCGATCTCTCGCGCCACGGCGTCGGCATCAACAACCCCCGGGCCGGGGGACCTGGGGGCTCAAAGTGGAGTGGGTGCCGAGAATCAAACTCGTGCTTTCGGCGGGGGAAGCGATGTTGCTTGGGCGCTGGTGTGAGCCGCACCGGCCGAAGGCCGGCGGCGGGGTTAATCGCTTCCACTGGGAGGAGGCCTTGGAACTGCTCACGCCCAGGTTGTCCGAGCGGTCGTGATCAGCGGCGCCGTGCTTGCGGCGGTTGCGAGGGTGGGGAAGCCGCTGAAACGGCTGGGGTGCTGGGTGCCTTGGCTGCCTGAGCATGAGGGCCAGGGGCATGCCGGCGGCCGAGGCGCTGGATACGCCAGGTCAGCGCACGGGCGGGGTTGCGGCTGTCGTCCAGGGGGCGCTGGCTGACGGCCTGGTCAAGGACGGCTGCAGGGTGGGCGTTCGGTAAGCCAGGCCGTCCAGCACCGGCCCGGCAACCTGCGCGTACGCAGTGCCTGGCGAAGGTTACCGCGGTAAGCGCGGCGTCGATCAGCAACGCCAGGCCCGAGCTGTCACCAGCTGTGTGCCGGATCGCCTGGACGCTGCGGCGCAGGACACAGGCGCTGTCGGGTCGGCGGCGATGCAGGAGCGGGTGGCGCGCTCGAATGCCGCGGCTTCTCGTGCCGCCGCCGGGCCAGCTCATCCTTCGCGGGCCTCTCGCACAGCTCCCCGCCTCTGTCCGCAACCGCGTGTGTGCCATATATGTGCTGAGAGTACGAAGGCCCTCCCGTCCGATGGACGGAAGGGCCCCTGACCAGGCGTTCCTCTGTGCCCCCGGCAGGATTCGAACCTGCGACACCCGCTTTAGGAGAGCGGTGCTCTATCCCCTGAGCTACGAAGGCGGGATCTGTCTGCACATGTGTCTCGAACGATGCCGTACCCGGAACCGTTCCTTGACATGTTTGGGACAGGGTGGCGAGCGGCCGATGAGGGTCGGTTCGCCGCGGCCAGTGTAGCGGGTGGTGTGTTCGGCGTACGGAGAGATGTGGTGGCCGGGCCCGTCTCGCCGGCCCCGCCTCGTCTGCGCCCCGATCGCGGCGTACGCGGTGGGGCCGCGCTTCGCCGTCGCGCCGCATCGAGGCGCACCTCCTCTCCGGACGGGCTGCCTTGCCCCCTTGACCCCTGACCCCTTGACCCCTGACCCCTTCCCTCCTGACCCCTCGCCGCGAGCGCGCATCGCATGCGTGGCGCGCGGAAGGGGGTGCAGGGTCAGTTCTCCGGGAGTCGCGGAGGTGAGGCGATCGTGGCGGCGACCATGCGGCGGACGGTGTGCTCTTCGAAGGTCTCCTCGAAGAACAGGCTGCGGAAGAGGATGGCTCCCGCCCACGAGTCGAGGACCAGGGAGATGTCCGTGTCCGGAGGGAGGGTTCCGCGTTCGACGGCGCGCGAGAGGACCTGGTACGAGGAGGCCTTGCGGCCTTCGATCAGGTTCTCGGTGAGGAAGTTGCGCAGGCCCGAGTCGTCCGCGACATCCGCCATCAGGGCCGGCAGCGCCACCCGGATCTTCTGCGAGGAGTACAGGTCCGCCAGGGCGCAGGCCACGGCGACCAGTTCTGCTTCGCTGTCGCCCGTGTCCTCGTTCGGTATCGCGGGCAGCTCTTCACGCACGGCATCGAGCACCAGGGCCGGTTTGCTGGGCCAGGAGCGGTAGATCGTCGCCTTGCCGACGCGCGCCGCCGCGGCGACTCCGCCGATGGTGAGCTTGGAATAGCCGACCTGAGCCAGTATCCGCAGGGTCGCGGAGAGGATTCGCTCACGCGCGTCCAAGTCTCGCATGTGGGTGCCGGAGCGGTCCGACACCTTATGCAGGTTCCTGTTCTGTCCCATTGTTTTTTTCTCACGTCTTCAGGAGCCGAAGCTCAGCTGCTGCCGAGAATTGCGCGAACTGAACGATCCGACTCGTTCTGCGTGGATGCAACCATTCAACCACTACCCCGGCTTCGAATCCAAGGGAGTAGATCCTGCGGCATCCCGGTCCGCCGCGGCCGGGGTCGCGGTGACGGCGGCGTACTCGGCGGTGTCGGTCAGCACCTCTCGGCGGGCAGCCTGCGACAGAGTGGTGCGCCGGTGGTTCTCCCCTACGGCCGCCCGTGGGCCGGGGCCCCACCGTCCCTGGCGATCAGAGTCCGTCGCCCACGCGCGGATACGCGCCGCCACCGGCGCCCCCTTGCGGGCCCAACGTACGTGGTCGACCCGGACGCCCTCGCCCGGTTCGAAATGCCACCGCTCCACGAGTGCCGAGGGCAGTGTGGCACACAGCCGGTCCACCGCCGTGGGCGGAGCGAGGGAGTCCCCGGCGACGGAGACGGCGAGGACCGGAAGACGTACGGACGCCAACCGCTCCGCGTACGCGATGCCGGCGCCCGAGGGCTGGAACCGGCCGGTACGGGCGATCCTGGCCCAGTCCCTGATCAGCCGCGCCGGCTGCCGGCCCGCGAACCCGAGCCGGTGTCCCGGGAAGTAGCCCCAGAGCCGGGCGATCACGGAGGCGAGCTGTGTGCTCAGCAGCACGCGCAGCCCGCTCAGGCCCGGGAAGCCGCGGAAGTGCACCGACCCGGCGGCCACGAAGATCAGGCCGTCGACGCCCTTCGGCTCCCGGGCCGCGTACAGGACGGAGACCTGGCCGCCGATGCTGTGCCCCAGGAGGTAAACGGGGACGCCGTCCCCGAAGCGCTCCCGTACCGCTGCCACGGTCCGGGGCCAGTCCCGTGCGGCGAGTTCGTCGTATCCGTAGCGGGACGTGCGGTCCGGCCGGGGACCGCTCTCGCCCTGTCCGCGCAGGTCGGCCGCGACGGAGGCGATGCCCAGCTCCGCCAGTTCGGCGCAGAACGGGGCGTAGTACGAGGCGTCGACCGCCATGGCCGGCCAGATCAGCACCACCGCGCGAGGTGCCCCGGCCGGCTCGGTGACCTGGGCGACGATCCGCCGCGGGCCGTCGTCGCCGTAGGCCGGCAGCGGCACCTCCCAGCGGGCGCCGCTCATCGGGAGGAGTCCGACAGGAGCATGTACGCCAGGCGGGCCTCCTGAGTCTCCTGCGACCAGCGCCCGGCCGCTTCCATCCGCTCCTCGATGCCGGTGTCGATCAGCCGCCGGCCGGGCCAGATCTCGTAGTCGCCGATGAGCTCGGCATGCTGCGCGAGGCCCTCCTGGAAGAACGACTCGCGGCGGAACAGCACCTCCTCCATGGGGAGCTTCTCCCACAGGCGGCGGCCCTCCGCGACCAGGTCGAGCAGACGGGGGCGCTCCTCCGGGTGCTCCGTGAGATAGCGGCGTACGACCGAACTGCCGACCGCTAGATGCCGGATCTCGTCCATGTTCGCCCCGCGCTCCACCAGCGCCGCCGAGGGGTCGAGCGGGCGCCACTTGCGCTCGCTGAGCTCGGCGGCCGGCGCGAGGATGCCTTCCACGAGGACGGTCAGCACCAGGACGCCGCCGTGGAAGTCGCCCTGGTCACGCAGGACCTGGAGGCCGAACTCCTCCAGCGGGTCCAGCACTTCGGCCGCGGTCGTCACGGCGGTGCGGGCGACCTCGGCCTCGATCTGCGCGGCGGAGAGGCCCACGCGCAGCAGGTGTTCCCGGAAGATACGGGCGTGCCGGGCCTCGTCGATCAGCTGCGTCGCGAAGAACTCCAGGTCATCGGTGCGGGGGGCATGGAAGACCAGGAAGGACAGCGCGCGGGCGGCCTTCTCCTCCGCCAGGTGGCGGAAGGTGAACTCGTCGACGAGGGCGTCGCGCAGCGGGCCCGGCTCACAGACCGCGGCGGTCGGTCCCTCGTCGGGCACCGAGCCGTCGGAGAGCCGCCGCAGCATGGTGCCCGCGACATGGCGCAGCCAGTACGGCAGGTTGCAGTCCTCGGTGGTCAGTTCCAGCGTCCGGGCGCCTTCGAGCACGCTCGGGGCGTGGTCCCAGTCGGCCTCGACCGGGGTGGGGGTGGCGGCGGAGGTCATAGGAGTGCCTCTTCTCTTTCTTCTGGAGCTTTTGGAGCTTCTGGGTCTTTCGGTTGCTTGCTTCGCGGTGTTCCGTGTTCCTCGCGGACGTCAGACGGCACCGGTGGTTCTGAGCAGGTGCCAGACGCTGGACAGCCGCACCCCGCCCTGGAAGGCGATGTACTCCGGCTCGATGACGTGCGGCGCCCACTTGAGCTTGAACGCCTCCTGCGACCGCGCCGGGTAGACCAGCCGCCCGTGCTCCCCGACCAGTCGCAACGCCCGCGCCAGCCCCCGGTTCGCGCACGCCGGCTCGTGCCGGTCGTCGAAGCCCGCGAAGGGGGTCAGCCCCAGGTGCAGCCAGGGCGCACCCTCCTCCTGGAAGCGGCCGAGGGCGGTCAGGTTGACCAGCTCCACGGTCCCGACCGGGGCCCGGGGCGAGCGGCGCGTCAGGTCGTACAGCCATCCCGGCCGGCTGCCCCACACCGGGGAGTAGGTGATGTAGCCGACCGTCCGGCCGTGGTGCCGGGCGAGGAACGTACGGCGCAACGGGGCCCCGGGGCCGCCCCGTTCACCGATCAGGAACGACAGCTCCTTCACGTGGCGGCCCTTCGCCGCGAGCCACTCGGAGTCGATGGCGTCGAGTTCGCGCCGGTCTCCGGGGTCGCCGGGGTCCGTCTCCACGACGGTCACACCGTCGCGCCGGGCCCGGTTGACGTTCTGCCGGACCTTCGCCAGCTGCCGGCCCCGCAGGGTGAAGCGGCCGAGATCGATCCCGTACGTGCTGCCCACCTGGTTCACGGTGAACCCGCGCTCCGCGTAGAGCCCCACGTCCGCCCGCCCGACCTGCGCCGCCGTCAAGCGGGGCGTGGGTCCGGGGCCGGCCGCCAGACGCCGCAGGAACTCGTCCAGCAGCCGCCCCCGCTCACCGGGCTCGGCGAACGGCGCCGCGAACTGCACCACGCCGCGGCGCCCCCGCCGCGTGTAGGCGACGAGTCCGCGCCGCCGAGGCCCGTGTACCGGCGGGTGCCCCGGTTGAGGGCGAGCATCGCGCTGGGGTGGTCGGCGTGGGCGCGCAGCAGGTCCAGGGCCCGGGTCACGTCCCGGTCGGCCACCGAGGCGGGCCCGGCGCTCACCCGCGGCTCCCGGCAGGCTGCCGGGGCTGTTCGTCCCGCGCCGCCCCGACCGGGGGCACGGGGGCCTGTCCGCCCGAGTTCACGGATGCCTCGAACGCGGTGAACGCCGGATGGGGTGCCGGTTCGAAGGGTACGGAGAACGGCTTGAGGAAGTTGCCCAGCAGGCCGCGGTCCCCGCACAGGTGCAGCGGAACGGCGAGCAGCGCCCATTCCCAGCCGAACAACCATGCCCACAGACCCACGACCGCGCCGGCGGTGAGCCAGCTGTGCATCGTGTTGTACAGGACGTAGTACACCCGCTGGACGGGGCCGCCCTTCGCCCTGCGGTGGGCCAGGGCACCCGGTATGTACCCGATCACGTCGATGTACAGGAACAGGCCGACGGCCACCGGCCAGCGCACCTCGTCCCAGTGGGCGATCAGCAGCCAGGCGCTGATGAGCAGGCCTGCCAGGTACTCGGCGCGCAGCAGCCGGTACGTCGTACGGGATTCGAAGCGGTTGGCGGCGTCCACTACGCGCCCTCCTTGCCCAGCAAGGCCTCCAGGATGGTCGCGATGGTCTCGCGCAGCACCCGTTCGGCCACCGGGTCGATGATCCCGGACAGGCTCGGCAGGCCGAAGTCGAACGAGGCCTGGAACCGCACCACGCACCCGGGGGCGTCCGGGCCCGCGGGCGTGACCTCCCACTGGCCCTCGAACACCTCGAAATCGCCGGCGGTCTGCCGGAAGGAGATGACCATGGCGCTGTCGTCGAAGGTGTCCTCCTCGGACCAGGCCAGCACTCCGTTGCGGAAGTCCACCTCCCAGTCGCTGCCGATCACCGCACGGTCGACCGCCGGGTGCACCTCCACCTTCCGTACGATGGCGACCAGTTCGGGGTAGCGCCCGAAGTCGCGCACCAGCTCGTACGCCGCCCGCGTGTCGACGGCGGGGCTGCGGTGTTCCAGTTCTACCGTTCGCAACTCAGTTGCTCCTTGTTCGTGTCATCGGTCCGCGGGAAGCGCCCGCCGAGCGCGCGGGCGGCCCCGTCGACCGCCTCGGACAGCTCGTCCGCCTCCGCGTCGCCGACACCGCGGGCGGGGTGAAGCGCACGACCGTGTGTGCGTTGAGCGAGTGATTGACGATGACGTGGCGGTCGAGCAGCTCCAGCAGGAACTCCCCGGCGGTGCCCGCGTCGTGGAACTCCACACCGATGAGCAGTCCCACTCCGCGGACCTCGCGGACCAGGTGTCCGCAGTGCTCGGTCAGGGAGCCGCGCAGCCGGCCGAGGAGCACGCGGCCCAGTTCAGCCGCCCGCTCGGTCAGCCCCTCGTCCCGGATCACGTCGATCGCCGCCTCGGCGGCGGCCATGGCGACCGGGGCGGCCGAGAACGTCGACGTATGGATGAACGGATCACGGTCGAAGACCGCGAACGCCTTCTCCGTGGCGATCGCCGCCGCCACCGGGATCACGCCGCCGCTCAGCGACTTGCCGGCCAGCAGGATGTCGGGGCGGACGGCCTCGCGGTCCGCCCCCCACCATGCCCCGAGCCGGCCCATCCCGGTCTGGATCTCGTCGAGCACGAACAGGGCCCCCGTGGCCCGGCAGACGTCCGCCACCTCCTTGAGGTAGCCGTCCGGCGGGATGACGACCCCCGCCTCGCCCTGCACCGGTTCCAGGATCACCACGGCGTCCGAGCCGTCCGGTCCGATCTCCGCGGCCAGTGCGGCCGAGTCGCCGTACGGAACGTGGGAGACCAACGGCAGCAAGGGCCGGAACGGGTCCTGGTAGAGCGGCTTCCCGGTGACCGACAGCGCGCCGAGGGTCTTGCCGTGGTAGCCGCCGTGCGTCGCGATCACCCGGCGGTGGCCGAGGCTGCGGGCCATCTTCAGCGCCGTCTCCACCGCCTCCGCGCCCGAGCCGGTGAAGTGCACCCGCTCGAGCCCCGCCGGGCAGACCGCGGCCAGTGCGGCCGCCGCCCGCGCCGCCGACGGCTCGAGCAGCAGCCGCGTGGCCAGCGGCAGCGTCCGGATCTGCCGCTCGACCGCGGCGACGACCCGGGGATGGCAGGCGCCGGTGAGGAAGACCCCGTACCCACCGGCGTTGAGGAAGTCCTGGCCGTCGGCCGTACGGACCCTGGAGCCGGCCGAAGAGACCTCGACGTGGCCGCCGAACATCTCGCCGAGCTTGCCGCGCCCCCGGCTCAGGTGCGCCTTGTATCCGGCCGCCACGCTCTGCCCTGTGGCGTGGGGCTGCGGAGCCGCGCTCACGCCGCTCACCGGACCCGCAGGGGAGCGCCGTCGCAGTGGTCGAGCAGCGCCTGCGCGGAAGCCGTACGGGACGGAGGGTGGAAGGCCAGCGCGCGGCTGACGGCCAGCAGGCTCCCGATGTCGGGAGAGCCGGCGAACGCCAGCCCGCCGAGCACCTCGGCGGCTCGGTCCGCGACGTCCACCAGCAGGTCCTGGACGGCGTACCGCGCCGTGAGGGACGCGGCCAGCTCGTCATTGCCCACCGGGCCCGCGTCGACCTGCCGCGCGACGTTCTCGGCCAGACCCGCGGCCGCCTCCATGCCGGTGACCAGGGCGGCCCGGTCGGTGGCACTGCCGCGCCCGCCGGCCACCGCCACCTCCGCGAGCCGGGCCACGGCCCCGGTGTACGCCGAGGTGACCAGCAGCTCGAACCAGACGAAACCCACCGTCTGCAGCGTGTCCAGGCCCGAACCCAGCTCGACCTGGGGCCGCAGCATCAGCTCCTGCGGCACATGGACGTCCTCCAGGCGGATCTCGTCGCTCTCCGCGCCGGCGAGGAAGGGGGCGCCCCAGAACGGCTTGCGGGTGATGCCGGGAGACCCGGCCGGGACCAGCGCCACCCCCAGCTCCGTGCCGCCCTGCCCATCGGCGGCCGGCAGCGCCACCCCGGCGGTCAGCAGGTCCATCGAGTGGGTCAGACTGCACGGCTTCTTGACGCCGTTGACCAGGAAGCCGCCCTCCACCGGCACGGCCGTCACGGACGAGTCCAGGATGCCGGCGCCGGTGCGCCCCTCGGCGAACCCGGACGCGACCAGCAGCCGCTCGCGGGCGATGGACTCGATCAGCATCCACTCCAGGCCGCTCGCGTCCTCCGAGTCGACCAGGGCGACCAGGCTGGCCACCGAGAAGTTGTGCATCGCGGCGGCGACCCCGAGCGAGGGGAGATCGCCCCCAGCGCCCGGCCGACCCGTACGGCGTCCAGGGCGCTCGCGCCCCCGCCCCCGTACGTCCCCGGAATGAGCAGCCCGGGTCCGCCGGCGCGGCGGAAGGCGGCGAGACCCGGGCCGCCCGGCGCCTCCAGTGTCGCCAGTGCCACGCCCTGGAGCTCCCCGGCCAGCCCCGGCAGGTACTTCTCGCACGCCTCGCGTGCGCGGTCCATCGTGCGCATCAGGCTGATGCCTTCCTGGTGAGATCGGTGAACACCGCGTCGGCGGGCCGCACTCCGCGCGCCACGCTGACGCCTTGCAGATGGGAGGTGCGCAGCATCGGGTAGTTGGCCTCGCCGCCCGGCCCGCCGGTCAGGCCCGTGCCGCCGTGGGTGGGCAGGACCGGGAGGAATCCGATGTGCGAGTCGTTCACCTTGAGCAGCCCGCCGCCGCGCACCCCGGCCAGGAAGCGGTCGATGACCTGCTGGTCGCCGGTCCACATCGAGTTGCGCAGCCCGTACTCGTTGGTGTTGACGAACTCCACCACGGCCTCCAGCAGCCCCTGCGTCTCCGCCCGCTCCGGGACGACGACCGGCAGCAGCGGGAAGAACGTCTCGTGGCGTACGGCTTCCAGGTCGCGGGCCCTCTTGAGACCGTCGACACGGACGACGGTGGGCTCCAGGAACAGCCCGCCCACCTCGTCCTGCGCGCCGGTGACGTCCAGCCGGCGTCCGCCGCACACCAGGTGCGCGCCGCCCTCCAGGGCCTGGTCCAGCACGGCCTTGAAGAGGTCGGGCCGCAGCACGGGCGAGAGCAGCGTGCCCGGCTCCTCGGGGTAGCCCGGCCGGATGGTGGCGGCCCGCGCGGCCAGCTTCTCCAGCAACTCGTCCGCGACCGCCGGGTGCACCACCGCCACGTTGGGCACCATGCAGATCTGTCCGGAGCCGTAGAACGCCTCGGTGAGCGCCTCGGCGGCCAGGTCGAGGTCCGCGTCGTGCCAGACCACGCAGATGTCGTTGCCGGCGAGTTCGAGGACCGGCTTCTTGCCGGCGGCCACACACCGGGCGCCGAAGTCGATCCCCTGCCGGCTCCCGCCGAAGTACATGACGTCGTCGACGAGCGGGCTCTCCAGCCACGTCCGCATGGTGGCGGGCGCGTCGGAGCAGAGCACCGAGAGCGCCGCGGCGGGAGCGCCGACGGCCTCCAGGGCCGGCGCGATGAGCTCCCGCAGGATGTGCATCACCCCCAGCGGCGCACTGCGCGGGGCCCGGACGACCAGGGCGTTACCGGCCGCCAGGGCCCACACGCCCAGCAGCACGTTGGCGACCGTCGCGTTCTGCGGCGGGTTCAGGCAGACCACCCCGTCGGCGACGCGGCGCACCGTCAGCTCGCGCTGCGCGGTGCCGACCCGGTGCTCCATCTGGGACGCGAGGAACTCGCGTGTCTCCGCGGCGGTGTTGGCGAGGATTCCGGAGGCCTCCCAGCGGGCCAGTGCCGAGGGATGCCCCTCCGCGATCATCAGGTCGACGATCTCGTCGTGCTTCTCGCGCACCAGGTCGTGGAAGACCTCGACCAGCCGCAGCCGGGTCGCGAGCGGGGCGGCCGACCACTCGGCGGCCGCCCGCGCGGCCGACTGCAGAGCTGCTCCATCTCGTGCTGATCGGCGACGGCGCAGCGCCCGATCACGTCCTGCGGCGCGTCCTCGGGGGCGATCGTCCCCTGCTCCAGGCCACGCTTGGTCCGCACGGACCCGAAGAAGTCGCGCAGCATGGCCGAAGCGCGCACGGTGTACACCCATTGGGTGCCCGGCCGGTCCTGTCCATCCACATAGGAGCCGTAACTCAGCATCGCGGTCAGCCTTCCTGGCCGTAGGGGGCGAGGGCCGAGCCGAGGGCCGCCCCGAGCCGGGCGATCCGGTCGCCCTCGTCGAACATGGAGAAGTGGTCGCCGGGCACCTTCTCGACCACCAGGTGCCCGGTGATGTGGGCGCCCCACAGGGACTTGTCGCGCGGGTTCATGCGCAGCGCGTCGAGCAGCGCGTTCCCCTCCGGCTCCTCCGCCTGGAGCAGCACGAGGTCCCCGTCGAATCGCCGGTCCGGGTAGTAGCCCTTCAGCAGGTCGTGGTTGTGCTGCCACACGTCGAGGAAGCCCCGCTCGCGCAGCATCCGCGGGTCCACGCCGCGTACCGCTGCGGCCTCGAACAGGACGGGGAAGACCGCCTCGAACTCCTCCGCGTCCAGGTGCCCGCCCACGTACGTCTCGGGCACGTGGGTGTCGAGCATGAGCAGCAGTTCGACCTGTTCACCGGCCCGCTGGAGCTGGAGCGCCATCTCGAAGGCCACGTTCCCGCCGAAGGAGTAGCCCCCCAGGCGGTACGGGCCCTGCGGCTGCTCCCGGCGAATCCACTCGACGTAGAGCGCCGCCAGCTCGCGCAGGGTTGCGGGGCGCAGGGCCGCGTCGCCGGGGAAGGACAGCGCGCGCAGCGGCACGCCCGGCGCGGTCTGATCGGCCAGCCGGAAGTACAGGAAGTTGGTGCCGCCCGCCGGCGGGACCAGGTAGACGGGCGTGCCCGTGCCCTTGCGGACGGCCGTGATCCCGCTGTGCGCCGCCGACGTGCCGGCGAGCGCCGCGCGGATGTGGGCCGCCATCTCGTCGGGCGTGCGCAGGCCGGCGAACTCGTCGACGTCGACCTCGACCCCGAACAGGTCGCGCAGGGCGGTGAC
The DNA here is from genome assembly GCA_004010275.1 of Streptomyces huasconensis. GTDB lineage: Bacteria > Actinomycetota > Actinomycetes > Streptomycetales > Streptomycetaceae > Streptomyces > Streptomyces huasconensis. The sequence goes on along the minus strand of RBWT01000005.1, from coordinate 29,594 downwards.
GATCTCCACGGCGAGCATGGAGTCCCCGCCGAGTTCGTAGAAGTCGTCGTCCGGGGCGAGCTGGTCGATCCCCAGGCCCTGTTCGAGCAGCGCGAGAACCCGCTCGAGCACCTGGTCGTCGGCGGCCTCGTCGGCGGCAATCTCGGCGGCCTCCGCCGCAGGGGTGGCGGCGGGGGCCGCGGCCACCGCACCGGCCCGGGTGTCGGGCTCGATCCAGTGGCGCTCCGGCCGGAGGGGGTGGCCCGGCAGGGAGACCTTGAGGGCCGCACCGTGGGCCCAGCCGTCCTCGGGCAGCGCGGCCCCCGGGTGCGCGCCGGCGAGGTACGCGTCGAGACCGTCGCGCAGCTCGTCATGGGTGGCCGCTTCGAAGACGTGCCGTACGGGCAGCAGGGCCCGGCCCGTCAGCAGCGTGTACGCGATGTCCCGGACGGCCGGCGGCTCGGCGCCGTCCAGGAGCGCGCGCAGACCGCGGACCTGGTCGGCCAGCGCCTCGGCGTCCCGGGCGGAGAGGACGACCGGGTAGCGGACCCCGGGCTGCCGGCGGGCGGTTCCTCCCGTACGGGCGGGGCCGCGAGCACGGCGTGCGCGTTCGTGCCGCCCAGTCCGAAGGAGCTCACCGCCGCCGCGCGCAGGGGAGCGGTCGGCGGGTACGCGAGGGACTCGGTGGGCACCTCGTAGGGCTGCTCGTCGAGGCGCAGATGCGGGTTGGGCGTGTCGTAGTTGATCTGCCGCGGCACCTTCTGGTGGTGGAGCGCGAGCGCCGCCTTGATCAGGCCGGTCACCCCGGCGGCCGCGTCGAGATGCCCGATGTTGGCCTTGAGGCTGCCGATGGCGCAGTCGGGGGCGGGGCCGCCGGCCTCGCGGTAGGCGGCGGTCAGCGCGTGGAGTTCGAGCGGGTCTCCGACGGCCGTTCCCGTGCCGTGGGTCTCGACGTATCCGATGTCGGAGGCGGGAAGCCCGGAGGCCTCGAGGGCCGCGCGGATCACCGCACGCTGGCCCTCGGGGCCGGGCGCGGTGAAACCGATCTTGTCCGAGCCGTCGTTGTTGACGGCTGTGCCCCGGATCACGGCGTAGACGCGGTCACCGTCCTCCAGCGCGTCGGCGAGCCGCTTGAGGACGACGACACCGCAGCCGTTCCCCTTGATCGTGCCGGCCGACCGGGCGTCGAAGACGCGGCAGTGGCCGTCGCGGGAGAGGATGCCGCCCTCCTGGTACTCGTACCCCGACGTCTGCGGGAAGGTGATGCTCACACCGCCCGCGAGCGCGGCCCGTATCTCACCGCGTGCCAGCGCCTGGCAGGCCAGGTGGACGGCGGTCAGCGAGCTGGAGCAGGCGGTCTGCACGGTCATGCTGGGGCCGCGCAGGTCGAGCTTGTACGAGACGCGGGTGGCCAGGAAGTCCTTGTCGTTGCCCAGCATCACCGGGTACGAGAGGGCGGCGTCCGCGTACTCCGCCGAGCGCAGCACGTTGGCGAGCAGATACGTGCTCAGGCTCGTGCTCGCGAAGACGCCCACCGGGCCGCCGGCGTGGTGCGGGGCCAGGCCCGCGTCCTCCAGAGCCTGCCAGGCGCAGGTCAGGAAGACGCGGTGCTGGGGGTCCATCAGCCGGGCGTCGCGCTGGGTGACGCCGAAGAAGCCGGCGTCGAAGAGGTCCGCGTCGGCGAGGTCCGCGCCGCGCGGGACGCGGCCGGCGGAGGTGATCCGCTCGGGGGAGACGCCCGCCGCGGCCATCTCCTCGTCGGAGAACCGGCGGACGGACTCCACGCCGTCCAGCAGGCCCTGCCACAGCTCGTCCGTCGACGCGGCGCCGGGGAACCGGCCCGCCATGCCGACGACGGCCACGGGCTCGCTCGTCGTTCCGGGTGTCGGTCGAGTGGTCTGGTTCATCAGCTGTCCCCCCGGACGACGTCGATGCGCGCCGCGAGCCGGCGCACGGTGGTGTGGGTGTAGAGCTCGATCATTTCCAGGCCGGGCACGGCCAGTTGCTCCTGGAGCAGCCGGTGGACCTCGACGACGTGCATCGAGGTGCCGCCGATGTCGAAGAAGTTGTCCTCCGGGCCGATCTCGATGCCGGGGAGCACCTGGCCCCACACGGCGCGGACCTCGGCCTCCGTGTCGTTGCCGGCCCCGGCGGGCATGGCGGGCGTGCCCCGCTCGGCCGGTCCGGGCAGCGCGGGCCACGGCAGGGCCGAGTCGTCGATCTTGCCGTTGATGGTGAGGGGGAGCGCCGTGGCGCGGACGATCTGCGCGGGCACCATGTACGAGGGCAGCCGCTCCCGCAGCGCCTGCGCGATCGCGCGGGTCTCCGGCAGGCCGACGCCTGCCGCGAAGGCGACCAGGCGGGGGTGGTCCGGGTCGCGTTCGTCGAGGCGGACGGCGCACTCGCGCACGCCGGGCACCGAGAGCAACGCCGTCTCGATCTCGCCGAGTTCGATGCGGAAGCCGCGCAGCTGCACCTGCTTGTCGATCCGGCCCAGGTGGACGAGCGTGCCGTCGGGCCGGACCACGCCGAGGTCCCCGCTGCGGTAGACCGTCTCCCCGCCGAGGACGGGGAACCGTTCGGCGGTGAGTTCCGGCAGGCCGAGGTAGCCGAGCGAGACGCCCGCGCCGCCGACGACCATCTCGCCCGGGACGCCCGGCGGGCAGACGTTGCCGTCCGGGTCGACGACCGTGACCGTCAGGTCCGGCAGCGGTCGGCCGATCGCCGACAGCGTCTCCGTACGGGCGCTCTCGGGGGTGATCGGGTGGTAGGTGACGTGCACGGTCGTCTCGGTGATGCCGTACATGTTCGTCAGCCGGGCCCGCTCGCCCATCACGTCGTACCAGGCGGTCAGCGAGGCGTACCGCAGGGCCTCGCCGCCGAAGACCACGTGGCGCACGGCGAGCCGTTCGCCGTCGCCCGGGTCGAGCACCTTCATCAGCTGACCGAAGGCGGAGGGGGTCTGGTTGAGGACCGTGACCCGCTCCCGGACGAGGAATTCCCGGAACTGGTCCGGGGACTTGGCGCAGTCCTCCGGGACGATGGCCAGCCGGCCTCCGTACAGCAGCGCGCCGAAGATCTCCCAGACGGAGAAGTCGAAGGCATACGAGTGGAAGAGGCTCCAGGTGTCCTCGGGGCCGAAGCCGAAGTGGCCCTCGCAGGAGCGCATCAGACGCATCACGTTGCGGTGGGTCACCTGGACGCCCTTGGGGCGGCCCGTGGAACCGGAGGTGAAGATGACGTACGCGCAGGCGTCCGGGTCGTCCGGGCCGGTGGCGGCGCTCTCACCGGAGGAGCCCGGCGCGAGCAGCTCGGCCGCGTCCAGGAAGCGGGCGACGGGCGAGGGCCAGTGCGCCTCGTCCACCACGATCGGCAGCCCGTCCGGGAAGCTCTCCAGGATCGAGGTGATCCGGGACGCGGGGGAGTGCGGGTCGAGCGGGACATAGACCTTGCGGGCCTTGAGCGTGCCCAGGATGACGGCGATCAGGTCGACGCCGCGCCGCATGGCGATGCCGACGTGGGTGCCGTCGGTGGCCGCGAGCCGCGCGGCCACGCGGGCCGCCCGCTCGTCCAGCTCGGCGTACGTCAGCTCCTCGGCGCCGTCGCGGACGGCGACGCGCCGCGGGTGCGCCTGTGCCGTCCGCTCGAACCAGGCGGCCAGGGACGGGGGCACCTCGAACGGCTCGCCGCCCGCGTCCGGGTTGACCAGGGTGTGCACCTCCCGCTCGGCCTCGGCCGACAGGGCGGGTATCTCCTCGATCCGCCGCTTGGGGTCCTGCGCCACCAGCGTGAGGACGTGGCGCATCACTCCCATCGGATCGGTACGCCACTGCTCGTCGCTGCACTCGGCGTTGAGGACGAAGGCGGTTCCGGAGTCCTCGACGTTCATCGACAGCGGGTACTTCACCAGCCGGCGCGCCAGGGGGAGGGACTCCACCGTGCAGTGCGGCAGCCGGAAGCGCAGCGGCTCCTTGTAGTACGTGAAGGTGTTCTCGGGAGCGAGCAGAGTGCCGGCCAGCCCGGGGCTGACCTGGCGGGCGTGGGCTCCCAGGTCGAAGTCCTGGTGGCGCAGCATGCCCACGCTGGCCGACTGCACGGCCCGGCACAGGTCTTCGAAGGTGCCGTGCTCGGTGAGGTCCACCGCCAGCGGGAGGGTGTTGACGAAGTAGCCGAAGGCCTGGCGCTGGCGCAGCCCGCGCCGGTTGGCCACCGGGATGCCGGTGACCAGCTCGCGTCCGCCGGTCACCCGGGCATAGGTGACGAGGTAGGCGGCGAGGAAGAACGCGAAGGGGGTGCAGCCCAGCTCCCGCGTACGGGTGCGGATCAACTCGCCCAGCTCCGCGTCGAGTTCCAGGGAGCGCTCCTCGCCCAGGAGCGCGCCGGTGGAGTCGCGGTGGCCCTGGAGACGGTCGTCGCCGAGGGTCGTCAGACCGGCGAGGCGGCCGGCGAAGAAGTCGAGGGCGTCCGCGCTGGGCACGCGTGGCCGGACGAGGCCCGCCGGATCGTCCTGCGTGGACGGCGAGAGCTCCGCCTGCGGGTCGGCGTAGATCCGCTCCAGCTCGGCGATGAAGTTGAAGAAGCTGTAGCCGTCGTTGACCAGGTGGGAGAAGACGAGGCTGGCGTAGACCGCCTCGTCGTCCTGGAAGACGCGGAAGTCGTACTGGCGCTCGCCGGGCGGGATCGGGGTGTCGCTGCGCTCGGTGAGATCCCTCACGAGCGACTCCTCGGCGTTGCCCGTGAGGGTGGTCAGCGGGACGAGGGAGTCGCGGTCCTCCACGGGCTCGCGGTGGACGGCGTACACGGCTCCGTCGCGGGACTCGAAGACGGTGTTCAGGGCCCGGATGCCGCGGGCGACCCGGTCGAGTGCGGTGCGCAGCCGCTCCGCGTCGGCCTGGCCGGTGACGCGGAAGAGGCCGGTGAGGTTGAAGGAGGCGTCGGCCGGAAAGAGCCGGTGGTGGGTGAAGAGCTTCGTCTGTGCTGCGGTGGCGGGTGATATGGCAGGACCCGTCATGTGTTTCCCCCAGGAAGTTCTTGCGTGCGTGTTCAGTGGCCGGGTTTGCTGATGTCCCACGCGAACCGCCGTGACAGGGGCCGGGGCAGGTGGCGCAGCCCCCAGGCGGCGGTCTTGTATCGGAGGCTCGGGATGCTGAGCACCTTTCCCTTGCGCAGATCGCGCAGGGCCGAGCGGACGACGTCATCGGAGTGGAGCCACAGCCAGGCCGGCGGGAAGGTGGTCGGGATACCGGCCCGCTGGTGGAACTCGGTCCTGGTGTAGCCGGGCAGGAGCGCCATCATCCGCACGCCGGCGTCGCGCACCTGCTGTGACACGGCCAGTGATTCGGTGAAGCCGATGATCCAGGCCTTGCTGGCGGGGTACGTCGAGCTGAGCCAGGCGGGGCCGAGGCCGGCGACGCTGGCGACGTTGACGATCGACCCCGAGCGGCGCCTGGTCATCTCGCCCAGTGCCGCGTCGGTGAGCCGGAGCACGGCCCGTACGTTGAGGTCGAGGAGGCGCTCCTCGGCCTGGATGCCGGTCTCGAGGAAGGCGTTGTCGTAGCCGATGCCGGCGTTGTTGACGAGCAGGTCGACGGTCGGCTCGGCCGTGAGCCGGGCCGTGACCCGCGCGCAGCCCTCGTCGGTGGTGAGGTCGGCGGGCAGGACCTCGGTCCGGATGCCGTGGCCGGCCCGCAGGAGTTCGGCGTGCTCCTTGAGGTCGCGTTCCGATCGGGCGACGAGGACCAGGTCGTACCCCTGTTCCGCCAGGGCCCGGGTGAACGACTTTCCGAGGCCGGCCGTCGCTCCGGTGATCAGTGCAGTGGGCATGTGATGTCAGCTCCGGTCGGAGGGGCGGTCAGACGTGCGCGGGGACGCGGAGCACCAGGTCGCGGACCGCGCGGAAGCCGGCCACGGCCCGGTCCAGCTGCTCCTCGGTCTGGGCCGCGGTGTAGCTGGTGCGGAGCCTGGGCGAGGCGGCGGGCGGCAGGACGGCGTTGACGTACACGCCCTGCTCGATCAGGAGATTCCAGGCCAACAGCGTGTTGATGTCGTCGCCGATCTCGACCGGGACGATCGGCGTCTGGCTGGCGCCCACCTCGTACCCCAGGGCGGTCAGCTCGCGCCGCATGAAGTCGGCGTTGTCGGAGACCTTGCTGCAGCGCCAGGGCTCGGCCTGCAGAATCCGCAGGGATTCCAGGGCGGCGGCGGTATTGGAGGGGCTGGCGCTCGCGGAGAACATCAGACTGCGCGCGTTGTGGCGCAGGTAGTCGATCACTTCCTCGTCGCCGAGGATCGCGCCGCCGATCGAACCGAATGCCTTGGAGAAGGTCAGGGTGATCAGCGGGACGCTCGCGGTGAGCCCGAAGTGGGAACTCGTGCCCCGGCCCTTGTCGAGCACACCGCCGCCGTGGGCGTCGTCCACGAGCAGGGTCGCGCCGAACTCGTCCGATATTCGCACCAATTCGGGCAGCGGGCAGAGGTCTCCCTCCATGCTGTACACGCCGTCGACGACGACCATGCAATTGGCGGTGCCGGCGACACGGGAGAGCTTGGCGCGGAGATCGTCCGTGTCGTTGTGCGCGAACCACTGGATCTTGGCCCGGCTCAGCCGCGCGGCGTCGATGAGGGAGGCGTGCGCCTCCTTGTCCAGGAAGACGATGTCGCCGGGACCGCACAGCCCGGCGATCGCGCCCAGGTTGGCCTGGTAGCCGGTGGTCAGCACGAGGGCGGCGGGCTTGCCGAAGAACTCGGCCAGTTCGCGTTCCAGCTGGTCGTGCAGCTCGAGGTTCCCGTTGAGGAACCGGGAACCGGTGCAGCCCGCACCGTAGCGTTCGGCCGCCCGGGCGGCGGCCTCGACCACCCGCGGATCGGTGGACAGCCCCAGGTAGTCGTTGGAGCCGCACATCACCACCTCGCGGCCGTCGGTCATGCGGGCGGTGCCCGCGTCGCGGCCGTCGAAATTGAGGAAGTAAGGGTAGAGGCCGGCGGCCTTCGCCTCACGCGCTCGGGTGTAGGAGGCGCACTTGTCGATGACGCTCACAATTCATCCTTCTGATGTCTTGGGAAGTGACATGGATGTGCTTACACGCGGAATGCGGAGTTCGACTTCCCGAATGACCATTCCGAGAATCCCGGAAATGGCAGGCATCTCCCATTCGCTCGACACCGACACCGGCGCGGTGGGGTCGTGGGAGGTGATGGTGTTCGGGTGTTGCGGCTCCGTGAAATTGTCGCGGAGCAGCGTCATCGGCGTTCCCAGGAATGCCGGACGAGGCGAAGAGTGGATTCGATGTCGCAGACTGCAGCAGCAATCGCGGAAGCGACCTGGCTCATTTTTCCCCCATGGAAATCCTGCGCAGCCGTCGCCGGTCGGCGCGAGGGCGCCGACGGCCGGAAGGCAGGTGTTGTATGCACCGTGTCGAGACAGTTCCGCAGCTCGTGTGGGTTCCCCGCCCTGGCTCGGAACGATTCGACTCGTTCTAAGCTATGCGGGTGGCGCAGGCTCGTCAAGTGAATTGCTCCTGACGGCCGCGTTTTATCGGGGTGTTGACGATCACTTGGCTGTTGGCCGGAACGTGTTGCTTCGGTTAGGTTCTGCCGCTACCTTCGCCACCGTGCCGCATACTCCTCGGTGTTCCCGGCTCCCGACACAGGAGGAAATGATGCGACGTCAGTTCAAGCTCCAGGAGGACATTCTCGTGAATGCCTCGCAGGCGGAGCTGTACGCGGCCGTGGCCGATGTGCGTGCCATGGGAAAATACAGCCCCGAGTGCAGGGCGGTCCTGGGGCCTCGCGGCCCCGTCGCGGCCGGTCGGCGTTTCGTCGGCCTCAACCGCAAGGGCCCTTTCTTCTGGTTCACGTGGTGCCGCGTCACATGCGCCGAGGCCCCCGAGCGTTTCACGTTCGATGTGTACGCCTTCGGTCTTCCCGTGGCCCGCTGGGGCTACCGCTTCACGCCCGAGGGCGGCGCCGTCAGGGTCACCGAGTCCTGGGAGGACCTCAGGACGGGGCACGGTGCGCGCCTCACCGAGCTGCTCGGTCTCCTCTTCACCGGAACACCCGCCGGACGCCGTGCGGACATCAACCGTGCCGGCATGCGCACCACCCTCCTCCGGCTCAAACGCGCCGTGGAGCGATGACTCCTCCGCGGGGAAGGCGACGGCCATGACCACGGCTCCGGCCCGGGTCTCCGTCGCACCCCCGCAAGCGGCGGTGCGCGAAGCGGGTCTGCTGCGTCCGCGCACCGGTCACTACGCCGCGGAGTTCCTCTCCACCACTGTCCTCATGGCAGTGGCCGGGGGCCTCTTCCGGCAGCTCGGCGACTCCTGGACCCGGACATCCTGATCCGCCATCAGGCGCCGCTGTTCCTCCCGGTGCTCACCCTGGAGGCCGTCGGCCTGCGGGGCGGATCGGTGATCGCCGTCCGCCAGGGGCTGTTCAGTTCGCTCGTCCACGACTTCCTCTGCGGCGGGCTCAACCGTGAGACCGAGCACCGCCTCTTCCCGACCGTGCCGCGGCCGGACCTGCGCAAGTACCGGCCGCTGGCGACGGCCCGCTGCGCCGCGCAGGGTCTGCCGTACCACGAGGTCGCGGCGACGCGCTCGTACGTCGAGGTTCTGGCGCACCTGCGTCAGGTCACCGAGCAGGCCGGCCGGAGCGCGTCGCGCTCCTCCTGGCCCCGTCCATGAGCATGTCGACCAGGTCGCGGGTGTAGGTGTCGGCCACGTCGCCCCTGCGGACCAGGACGCGCATCCACAGCGCGCCGGCCATGGCGTCGACCAGCGGGGCCGGATCGGCGTCGCGCGGCAGGTCGCCGCGCGCCATGGCCCGTTCGAAGACCGGCTGATGCCGTCCGAAACGGTCGTCGAGGAACGAGACCACCAGCTCCCGCATCGCCTGATGGCGCACCGCGCCGACGAGAGCCGCCTCCACGATGGTCCGCCGGTGCTCGTCGTCCAGCAGATCCTGCACCCGTTCGGCCAGCTCGGTCAGGTCGCCACGGAGGCTGCCGGTGTCGGGGAGGTCGAACCGGAGCATGTGCGAGTGCAGCAGCGCGTCGCGCAGCAGCTCCGACTTCGAGGACCACCACCGGTAGATGGTCGTCTTGTTCACCCCGGAGCGCTGGGCGACCCCCTCGATGGTCAGGGAGTCGTAACCCAGGCTGCCCAGCATGTCCAGCGTGGCCGTGAAGATCTCGGCCTTGCGCCGCGGCCCGCCGGCCTCGCCTTCCTGCTTCCGCGTCACCGGATACCGCCCTTCGTTCGTCTGGGGTCAGCCTACTCCAACGCAACGTAGCGTTGCGTTCGGCCGCCCCCTCTCCTAGAGTGCAACGCAACGTTGCGTTCGTCGCAGGCGCTTTTCCGCAGGCGCCACCGGATTCACCAAGGGGACACATGCGCGCAGAGGGACCGGTGGGCCCGGGCACGGGGCTGACGCCCGCCGCCGGCCGGCCGGGCATCTGGACGGCGGCCCGGACGAGGGCGACCCGCTCGTCCTCGTCACGGCATCCGGGTCTCCGCCCGCATGTGGGACCCGCACACCCGCCGCCTGACCCCCCGCTTCCGGATCACCGCCCCCGACCTGCCCGGACACGGCACCCAGCGCGACCGCCCCTTCTCCCTGGAGGAGGCGGTCGGCCAGGTCGGCCTCGCTGACGAGGAGGCGGCCCTGGCCACCGGCCGCCCGCCCCTGGTCGTCGCGCGTCCCTGGGGGGGGTACGTCGCGCTCGCCTACGGCGCCGCCCACCCCGACCGCGCCGCCGCCGTCCTGGTGCAGGGGGCGACCGCCCGGCCCGACCGCCTCACCGGCTGGGTCTACCGCACCGCCGCGCGCGCGATCTGGGGGCTGGGCCCCGCCCGCGCCGCCCGCCTCAACGACCGGGCGCTCAAGCGGCGCCTGCCCCGCGAGAGCTACCAGGCCATCATGGGCGGCGGGCTCACCATGCACGCCTTCGTCGAGGTCGTCGAAGACCTCACCCGGCGTGACTTCCTCAACGTGGCGGCCCGCGCCAGGCTGCCCGTCCTGTTCGTCAACGGCCGCGGCGACCGCCTCTTCCGCGCGCAGGAAAGGGAGTTCGTCGACGCGGTCCGCTCCGGTGGCGGATACTCCCGGCTGTTCCACGTCAACGGCCCGCACGACATGTCGATCAGCGACCCGGCGGCCTTCACCCGCATCGTGGAACGCGGCCACGCACTCCTCTCCGAGGCCCGGCCCGAGGCCTTCGCCCCGCGGGACGAGCGGACATGACCACCTGGCTTCAGCAATGGACCCCGCGCCTGCCCGACGCCCGCGTCCTGTGCCTGCCCCTCCCGGCTCGCACATCCGTCCCCGCGCTGAGCGGACACTCCGACAGGCTCCACCCGCCGCACACCGTGGCCGCCTGGCAGCCGTTCGCCGAAGGCTGGGAAGGGGTGCGGGTCCTGCCCGGCGGCCACTTCTTTCTCTGGCAGGACGAGACCGCCCCCCCCGCCTGGTCGCCTCTCTCGCCCAGACCGCCGTATCCAGAGCCCCGTCCGCCTGACCCAGCGGCCGTGAAGGAGACCACCATGACCACGACGCCCACCCACGGGGCGCCACCGCGGTTCACCTCCATGGACCCGGCGACAGCGGAGCCGGTCGCCACCTTCCCCGTCGACGACGAGGCAGCCGTACGGGACAAGGCAGGGCGCGCCCGTGAGGCCGCCGCCTGGTGGGACGGGCTCGGACACGACGGCCGCCGCACCCGGCTGCTGGCCTGGAAGCGCGCCATGACCCGCCGCCGGGCGGAGATCATCGCCCTGCTCCAGCGCGAGAACGGCAAGGTACGGGCGGATGCCGTCATCGAGCTGTCCGTCACCCTCACCCACGTCGACTGGGCGGCCCGGCACGCCCACCGGGTGCTCCGCCGCAGGGCGATGCCCTCCGGACCGCTCATGTTCAACCAGGCCAGCACGCTGGAGTACAAGCCGTACGGAGTGATCGGCGTCATCGGGCCGTGGAACTACCCGGTGTTCACCCCCGTCGGCTCCATCGCCTACGCCCTGGCCGCCGGGAACGCCGTCGTGTTCAAGCCCAGCGAGTACACCCCCGCCTGCGGGAAATGGCTCGTCGACACCTTCGCCGAAGCCGTCCCGGAGCACCCGGTCCTCCAGCTCGCCACCGGGGCCGGTCCCACCGGCGCGGCGCTGTGCGCGTCAGGCGTCGACAAGATCGCGTTCACGGGCTCCCGGGCGACCGGAGCCCGCATCCTCGCCGCCTGCGCCCCCACGCTCACTCCGGTGCTCCTCGAACTCGGCGGCAAGGACGCCCTCGTCGTCGCCGAGGACGCCGACGTCGAAGCCGCGGTCGAAGCCGCGCTGTGGGGCGGCTGCGCCAACGCCGGCCAGTCCTGCACCGGGATCGAACGGGTCTACGTCGCCGACGCCGTGTACGAGCGGTTCGAGGCCCGGCTGACCGAACGGGCACGGCAGATCCGCGCCCGTGAGGACTTCGGCCCCATCACGATGCCCGGGCAGCTCGACATCATCCGCCGCCACGTCGAGGACGCCCTCGCCCGCGGCGGCCGCGCCCTCGTCGGCGGCCCCGAGTCCATCAGCCCGCCGTACGTGCGCGGCCCCGTCGTGCTCGCCGACGTCCCGGAGGACTCCGCGGCCCTGCGGGAGGAGACCTTCGGCCCGGTCCTCATCATCAACCGGGTGCGCGACGCCCAGGACGGCGTACGACGCGCCAACGCATCGGAGTTCGGGCTGGGAGCGTCCCTCTTCGCACGCCGCGGCGCCACCGCCCTGGCCCGCTCCATCCGGTCCGGCATGGTCAGCGTCAACGACGTGATGGCCTTCCCCGGCGTGCCGTCACTGCCCTTCGGCGGGGTGGGCGCCTCGGGCTTCGGCCGCATCCACGGAGCCGACGGGCTCAAGGAGTTCACCGTGCCGCACGCCGTCACGCGCCGCCGCTTCACCGCGCCGCTGGCCGTCTCGACGTACGCCCGCGGCGCCAAGGACATCGCACGTCTGGAACGCGTGGTCCGTTTCCTCGGATCGCGCTGACCGCAGAACGAAGAAGGCAGAAGGGGGAGAACATGTCCGGCGGAGCCGCCAGACGGCTGTCACTCGGGGTGAGGCTGCACGGAGGGGAGGAGCGGAGAACGGGACTGCCGCTCCCCGCCGCACCACCGGACCCGTACGACTATCCGTTCCACGAACTCCTGGTGATGGAGCTGGAGAGGGGACGGCTGGACGCACTGCTCGTACCGCAACTGCTCGGCGCGGAGCACGGAGCGTGCGGCGACGCCACCACGCCGGCCTTCGAGGCCGCCACCCTCGTCACGGGCTTCGCCGACGCCACCGACCGGCTCAGGTCCGCGCTGACCGACAGCCGTGCCGACGGCTTCGTGGTCCGCCCGCCCGCGGCGGAACGAGGTTTCCGACGGCAGCGCGAACGGTTCCCGGCGGTGGCCTGAACACGCCACCGCACATCCAACAGACCGAAAGGCGACCCCTGTGCGGGCAACGACCCTGTGGAAACAACCTCGCGGCTGGCTGGCAGTGATCATCGGCGGCCTCCTGTCGGCACTGATCACCCTGGCGTACATCGGCCCTGCGGCCGATCCGCAAGCGAACCTGCGTGACCTCCCCCTCGCTCTGGTCAACGCGGACGAAGGAGCCCGCGCGGGCGATTCCACCGTCCACCTCGGCACCGGCCTCAGCACCCGCATCGAAGAGAGCGCGCGTCGCGACGGCCGGATCTCCTGGACGCGCGTCGAGTCGCTGCCCGAGGCCCGGAAGCTGCTGGAACGAGGCGAGGCGTATGGCGCACTCGTCATCCCGCGGGACTTCACCCGCAAGGCACTGTCGCTGACCGCACGCGGCGCCCGCCCCGAGCGACCCGCGATGACGGTCCTGAGCAACGAGGGCGCCGGGAGCGTGGCCTCCTCGATGGCGGAGAAGGCCGCCCGCGAGACCGCCACCGAGGCCTCCGCCGCGCTGGGGACACAGCTCCTCGACCGCGCCCGCGCCACCCGCCCCGGCGCCGATCGCCTCATCCTGCTCCAGGACCCGGTCCGTACGGTGACCGAGCCCGGAGTGACGACCTCCGGAGCCACGGCCGGCGGTGCCATGACGCTCTATCTGACGATCGCCCTGCTGCTGGCCGGGCTGCTGCCCGCGGTCCTCCTCACCATGACGGTCGACGCGGCGCTCGGCTACTCCCCGCTGGAGATGGGCCCGCGCCGCAGCGTGCGACCCGTTGTACGCATCGCCCGTACGTCGACCTTCGTGGCGAAGGCGGGCATCGGCGCGGTGACCGGTTTCGCGGCGGGCAGCGCCGTGACGGCCGTCGCCCTGTGGGGCCTCGACGTGGAACCCGACCGGCCCGTGCAGCTCTGGCTGTTCGCCGGCCTGAGCTGTGCGGCGGTCTCCCTGCTGACGCTGGCGCTGTTCGCCATCCTCGGCATGGCCGGCCAGGTGATCGCGCTGCTGATGGTGACGATGTTCGGCATCCCGCTGTCGGGCGGCACGATCCCCGTCCAGGCACAGCCGGGCTTCGCCGCGGCTGTGGGCGACTTCCTTCCGGCTCGGCACGTCACGGAGGGCGTCCGCTCGCTGCTCTTCTTCGACGGGCTCGGCTCCAACCTGCTCCGGGCGTGGTTGGTGCTGGGCGCCTACGCGGTCGTGGCGTTCCTCGCCGGGCTTGTGGTCGCCCGGCTCTACGACCGCCGCGGCTTCGACCGCGCGACGGCACTGGAACTCGCCCGCCACCCCCAGCCGGCGGCGACCGCCGCCGGATAGTCGTGCTCCTGTCGGTCAATCCCCCCGCCGACGGGAGTACCCGGACGGCTTGAGGCGCTCTTCCCCGGGCCCTCAAGCCGTCCGTTGCCCCGGGGGACACGCTCGGCTCTCGGCACCCGTACAAAGCCGGCACTTGTGCAACAGCTCCTGCGGGGCCTCCAGCTGGACGTCCGAAGGGGGGAGCCGCCATAATCCGGAACTCGGCGCTGCATCAGCGACTTCGTTGCGCTTCCAGCCGGGGCCCGACGCCGGCCGCAATGGCCGTGGAGGCCGTGGACCGGCCGCTGAGGGAGCTGGTCGCGACGACGACCAGACCGGCGAGGGCGAGGCCGGCACCGACCCAGAGCGGGGAGACGAACCCGTACCCGGCGGCGATGGTGAGACCGCCGATCCAGGCGCCGAGCGCGTTGCCGACGTTGAAGGCCGCCACGTTGGCGCCGGAGGCCATGGTGGGCGCGTCCTCGGCGTACTTCATGATGCGCACCATCAGACCGGGCGCCGCCGCGAGGCCGATGGTGCCCATCAGCAGCAGCGCGACGATGGTCGCGATCTTGCTCTCCGCGGTGAGGGCGAAGACGCTCATGATGACGGCGAGGGCGCCGAGGATGCCGATGAGCGCGGCGTTCGGGGACTTGTCGGCGGCCTTGCCGCCGAAGAAGTTGCCGATGAACGTGCCCACACCGAACAGGACCAGCAGCCACGGCACGGTGCTCGTCGCGAAGCCGGACACCTCGGTGAGCGTGAAGGCGATGTAGGTGTATCCGCCGATGACACCGCCGAAGGCGAGGACGCTGAGCGCGAGGGAGACCCAGACCTGGCCGCGGCGGAAGACGGCGAGTTCGCTGCGCAGGCTCGCCTGGCCGTCCGCGCCGGGCCGCGGGACCAGGAGCTGGATGCCGATCAGGGCGATGACGCCGATGACCGTGATGGCCCAGAAGGTGGCGCGCCACCCGAACTGCTGGCCGACGAAGGTGCCCAACGGGACACCGAGGACGTTCGCGGCGGTCAGGCCGCCGAACATCAGGGCGATGGCGCTGCCCTTCTTGTTCTCGGCGACCATGTCGGAGGCGACGACCGCGCCCACTCCGAAGAACGCTCCGTGGCACAGCGCCGCGACGACCCGGCCGACCATGAGCAGCGAGTAGGCCGGGGCGACGGCCGAGATCAGGTTGCCCGCGACGAACAGCAGCATCAGGCCGAGCAGGACCTTCTTGCGGTCGAGGCGGGCGACCGCCGCGGTCAGGCCGACGGCACCGATGGCGACGCTCAGCGCGTAGCCGGAGACCAGGTATCCGGCGACCGCCTCGGAGACGTCGAAGTCGCCCGCCACCTCGGGCAGCAGTCCTACGATCCCGAACTCGGTGAGGCCGATGCCGAAGCCCCCCAGTGCCAGGGCAATGAGCCCGACAGGCATGTGAAATCCCTCCGTTGCAGAGGCGTGCGGTCCGGGACCGTGCCGTGCGGAACGTGAACGGATCGGAGTATCGCAGAATCTCGATATGCAATGTCAAGGCGGGTCCGCCCACTGGTCCGCGAGAACGGGCAGCGCTCGGCGGCGCAACGTATCGGTTATCGTCGATGAACCGTAATCGGCTCCACGTCCGCCTCCGGAAGGCCCATGACGACACACGACATGCCTACGACAGTCGACGTCGCGCCCCTGCTGGAACCCCTCAAGGCGCTCGCCAACCCGGTGCGGTTCCAGATCCTTCAGTGGTTGCGCGACCCGGAAGGCAACTTCCCGGTCAACAAAGAAGTCACGGACCCCTACACGGTCGGGGTGTGCGTCAGCCACATCCAGGCCAAGGCCGGACTGGCCCAGTCCACCGTCTCCGCCTATATGGCCGCGCTCGAACGCGCCGGTCTCGTCCGCTCCACGCGCGTCGGGAAGTGGACCCACTACCGGCGCGACGAGGAACGGATCACCCGCCTCATCGAGGAACTCGGAGAGAACATCGGCAGCACCGTCCCCCGCTGACGGCGCCCCCTGTAGAAGACGCAGGCCTGGAATCGCCGCTTCCGGCGGTCCGGGCCCGTCCTCTTCCGGTGCCCGCGACCTGAACGGCGAAGGGAGGGCCGCCGGCGATCGCTTCGCCGGCGGCCCTCCCTTCGGTCGATCCAGGGCGACGGGGGTTACTCGATGACCAGCTCCACGGGGATGTTGCCGCGGGTCGCCTTCGAGTAAGGGCAGTAGGCGTGCGTCTTCTTCAGGAGGTCCTCGCCGGCCGGGCCCTGGAGGTGGTCGGGGAGTTCGGCGCGCATGATCACGGAGAGGCCGAAGCCGCCGTCCGTGTCCTTGCCGATGCTGACCTCGGCGGTCACCGAGACGTCCGAGACGTCGATCTTCTCCTGGCGCGCGATGTTGCCCATCGCGCTGGCGAAGCACGCCGCGTACCCCGCGGCGAAGAGCTGCTCGGGGTTGGTGCCCTTGCCGTCGCCGCCGAGGGCGGCGGGGAAGGCGAGCGGAAGGTCGATCTGGCCGTCGGTGCTGACGGCGCGGCCCTCGCGGCCGTTGGCGGTGGCTACGGCGGTGTACAGCGCGTCCATGGTGCGGTCCCTCTTCCTCGGCGGGTGAGCAGCCTTGCACCATCAGTAGAGCACGCCATTCAGTTGTGCGCAACTTAGTTGTCCACTGCATTGTTGTACGCTGGGCGCATGGAGAACGCATCCGCCGGGGCCACGGACGAACTCGACGACCAGGACTTCCTCCGCCTCGATCGCCAGGTCTGCTTCTCGCTGCACGCCGCCGCCCGCGCCTTCAACGGCGTGTACCGCACCGCCCTCAAGGACCTCGGGCTCACCTACCCCCAATACCTCGTGATGCTCGTGCTCTGGGAGGACGGCGAGCTGCCCGTCAAGAAGATCGGCGAACGACTCCGGCTCGACTCCGGGACGCTCTCGCCGCTGCTCAAGCGGCTGGAGGCGGCCGGGCACGTCGAGCGGCGGCGCAGCGCCGAGGACGAGCGGTCCGTCTCCGTCCGGGTGACCGCGCAAGGTGCCGCCCTGCGGGAGAAGGCCCTCGCCGTGCCGCGCACCATCGCCGCGGCCACCGGCCTCTCACTCGACGAGGTACGCGACCTGCGCACCCGCCTCGACAGGCTCACCGCCGCGCTCGATGGAGAGGGGCGGGAGGCGTCGGGCGAAGGTGGTGCGGGTGACTGTGTCCGGTAGCTGACGTCGTTGCCGCCGGGGGCCGTGACGTCGGGCCGCGCGGGTCCGGGCGCCGCGACCTGCGCGCCCGGCTCGACAAGCTCACCGTCGCCCCCGACGGAGAAGGGTGAGAGGCGTCGGGTGAAGGTGGTGCGGGTGACTGCGTGCGGTAGCCGACGCCGTCGCCGCCGGGGAGGCCGCGACGTCGAGCCCGATGCGTCCGGTCGCTGACGCCGTTGCCGCCGTGCGGGCCGCGACGCCAAGCCCGGCCCCGGCCGGTAGCTGCCGCCACGCCGCAGCCGGCCCGTGGCGTCGGGCCGCGCCCGCCCGGGCCCGCGCCCCTGCCGCGCCGCCCCCCTCATGTGTTACCTTGCGGAGAGCACGTCCGCACGTCCCATCGGGACGCCCGTGCCACGCTTTTCCTCCCGGTTCCGGGATCTCACCGCGCACAGACCACCCCGGCTCTCCGGTTCTCAGGTCTGCTTCCGCTGGCGCTTCTGCCTCGCGCTCCCCTTCGCTGCTCGTCACGGAGCAGTTCTCCTCACCCGTCGTACGGGGCGTGTCCACTCCGCCCCGCCGGGCCGTCTCCCGCGCACGTCCGCGAAAGGACCCCACTCATGAGCATCACCACCACCGCACCGAGCACCACCCCCGCCACCCACGCCACCTCAACTCCCCTCACCTGCGGCGGAGTTCTGGACATCGCCCGCGACGGACGCGGGTTCCTGCGCGGCGCCGGATGTCTGCCCGCCTCCGACGACGTCCAGGTGCCCGCCCCGCTCATCCATCAACTGGGGCTCAGGAGCGGCGACTTCGTCGAAGGGGAGTGCGCGGGGCGGGCCCGTACGCTCACCGGCGCGCACCGCGTCAACGGACGTGTTCCCGAAGCCCTGCGCGGGCGGCGCCGGTTCGGGGAGCTGACGCCGCTGCACCCGCGCGAACGGCTCACCCTGGAGACCGGGGGCGGCGCACTCGCCGGGCGGCTCATCGACCTCGTCGCGCCCGTCGGCAAGGGACAGCGCGGCCTGATCGTCGCGCCGCCGAAGACCGGCAAGACCGTACTGCTGCAACAGATCGCCGCGGCCGTCGCCCGCAACCACCCCGAGTGCCACCTCATGGTGGTCCTCCTCGACGAACGCCCCGAGGAAGTCACCGACATGCGGCGCTCGGTCCACGGCGAGGTGCTCTCCTCGACCTTCGACCGGCCCGCCAAGCAGCACATCGCCCTCGCCGAACTCGCCGTGGAGCGGGCCAAGCGCATGGTCGAGGACGGCCGCGACGTCGTCATGCTCTTCGACTCGCTGACACGGCTGTGCCGGGCGTACAACAACGCCGCGGCCAGCGGCGGGAAGACCCTCAGCGGCGGTGTCGACGCGGCCGCCATCCAGGGCCCCAAGCGGCTCTTCGGCGCCGCGCGTCTGGCCGAGGAGGGCGGCTCCCTGACGATGCTCGCGACCGTCCTCGCGGAGACCGGTTCCCGCGCCGACGACTACTACTTCGAGGAGCTGAAGGGCACCGGCAACATGGAGCTGCGGCTCGACCGCACCCTCGCCGACCGGCGCCTCTTCCCGGCCGTCGACGTCACGCCGTCCGGCACCCGCAGGGAGGAACTGCTGCTGCCGCCCAACGAGTTGACCGCCGTACGCGGACTGCGGCGCGCCCTGCTGGGCAGGGACGGCGCGAGTTCCCTGGAGACGCTGCTCGACCGGCTCAAGAAGACCCCGAGCAACGCCGCGTTCGTACGGCAGGTGCAGCAGACCGTGCCGGGGGCGGGCTCCGGCGCCGGGGCGGGCAACGGCGCTACGGCCGCGTGACGTGGACGCGGTGGACGCCGTCGTCCGTCACGTCCGCCACCGTCACCCGCACGCCCTTCTCGCGGTCGGTGAAGGTCTCGCCGGGTCCGTAGGGCGCGTCGGAGAGTTCGGCGTGGACGTTCGGCCTGCGCGTGCAGCCCCCGCTGTCAGCGGTCGAGTCGGCGACCGTGATCGGGCCGTGGCCCGTGTCCACGTCCGCGTCCACGCGGTAGACGAGGACGCCCGGCTTGCAGACCGCCTCGTCGTTGCCGCCGCGGGTGCGGACCTCGACCGCGTACCCCGTCTTCTCGTCCAGCGGGACGAAGGCGAGCTTCGCGCCGCCGGAGCGGGCCAGCGGGGTCAGCAGGTGTTCGGTGGTGCCGGCCTTCGCCGCGCAGCTGACCTGGTCGTCGTCGAGCCAGCCGAGCTTCCACTTGTGCCAGGCGAGCAGGTCGTTGTTGGCGCCCCAGTCCTCGCTCATGATGTCCCAGTGGCCGACCGCGCCGCCGCCGTCGTGCGTGTAGAGGTCGGGCAGGCCGAAGACGTGGCCGTTCTCGTGGGGCAGGACGCGGTAGCCCGTCTCGTGGTAGCTGCCCGAGCCGTCGTCCTGGCGGCTGTAGACGAAGGACGCGTTGGCGACGGGCACGCCGTCCGCGACCGGTGCCTCGTGGTTGCCGGCGAAGGTCACCGACAGGACCGTGTCGAGCGCCGAGGGGCCCGCGTTCGGGGTGACCAGGACGTTCACCAGGTCGTAGGCGCGGAAGTCCACCTCCGGGTCGGCGGCCGCCACGATGTCCTCGACGAGTTCGCGGTAGCCGGGGTCGAAGGGGGCGCCGCGCTCTATCCCGTACTTCGCGAAGGGCTTGGGCATCCGCAGCCAGCCGGATATGGGGGATTCGGGGCGGTAGTCCAGCCGCCCGTAGGAACTGGTGCGGAACCAATGCGAGGTCTGCGGGAAGAACTCCGCGAGACGGTCCTTCGCGCTGCCCTCGCCGGGCGCGTCGGAGAAGTCGACCATGAGGTTCAGGGCCCGGACGGTGCCGGTGGAGCGGGCGTAGCCGGGCTGTGTCGGCACGCCCTCCGACATCTGCACGCCCATCGCGCCGCTGATCATGCACGGCCCGAGCGCGGCGCCGCGGGCGCCGAGACCGGTCCCGCCGCGCTGGGCGCGTCCTCCATCAGGCGTCCGGTGCTCGCCGAGGTCGTGACCGCGAGGGCGAGAGCCGTGACCGACGCGAGGGCGGCACCGCGGCGGGTGGCGGATATCCGACGCCAGATCGGCTGCTGCATACGTGGGCCCTCCACTCCGCGGCAGCCGCCGGTCCTGGCTGCACCCTCTCCGATCACCCTGGGTCGAGGGGTGCGCGGACGCGCGCTGGGTGCGCCCGATCGTGGGTTCTTCGGGCCCGGGAGGTGTGACGCGGGTCACGTCAGAAGGTGTCGGATCGGGGAAATATCCGGGGACTGTCTCCCCGTTTAGACCTGTGTCCGCGCGAAACGGGGAACTACTCCCCGCATCGGGCCGGACCAGTAACGACACAGAGCTTCACGCCCCAGAGACGTCAGCCGATCAGAGGAGGAGCCGTGGACGCCGCCACCGCCCCGCAGCGCCGAGCCACCCGCCCGCGGGCCGACGCCCTGCGCAACCGGGAGCGGATCGTCGCCGCCGCGCGCGAGATGTTCGTGGAGTACGGACCCGACGTACCCCTCGACGAGGTCGCGCGCCGCGCGGGCGTCGGCAACGCCACGGTCTACCGCCACTTCGCCGACCGCGCCGAACTGGTGCGCCAGGTCGTCCTGTCGGTGACCGACTGCGTCACCGTCCACGCCGAGCGGGGCATCGCCGCGGCGGACGCCGACGAGAGCGCGGCCTTCGAGGCGCTGCGCACCTTCGTGCACGCGGCGGCCGACGAACGCATCGGCGCCCTGTGCCCGATGCTGTCGTCCGGCTTCGACCCCGACCACCCCGATCTGCTCGACGGCCGCGAACGCCTGGAGCGGGCCATCGAAGGCCTCATGGGGCGGGCCCGCGCGGCCGGGCAGCTGCGCACGGACATCGACGTCGGGGACCTGATGATCGCCCTCTCCCAGCTCGGACGGCCGCTGCCCGGCACGGCCTGCCCGAACATGGACCGCTTCGTCCACCGTCATCTCCAGCTGTTCCTGGACGGCCTGATGACGCCCGCCCGCTCGGAGCTGCCGGGGGAGGCGGCGACCCTGGAAGACCTCCGGCAGCGCTGAACTCCTTTCGCGTCGCGGGTGAACTCCCGCGCCGCGTCACGACTTTCGTACGGCATTGACCCTTTCGTACCGCCCTTTCGTACCGCTAGGTGGCCACATCCATGACTGAAACAGATCCGAGGCGCTGGAAAGCCCTCGTCTTCATCGCTCTCGCGCAGCTGATGGTCGTCCTCGACGCGACCATCGTGAACATCGCGCTGCCCTCCGCCCAGGAGGATCTCGGCATATCCGACGGCAACCGCCAGTGGGTCATCACGGCCTACGCGCTCGCCTTCGGCGGTCTGCTCCTCTTCGGCGGCCGCATCGCCGACCTGTGGGGCCGCAAGCGCACCTTCGTGACCGGTCTCGTCGGCTTCGCCGCGGCCTCCGCGCTCGGCGGCGCCGCGACCGGCGAGGGCATGATGCTCGGCGCCCGCGCCCTCCAGGGATCTCCGGCGCGCTGCTCGCGCCCGCCGCGCTCTCGCTGCTCGCGGTGATGTTCACCGACGCCAAGGAGCGCGCCAAGGCCTTCGGCATCTACGGCGCGATCGCCGGTGGCGGCGGCGCCGTCGGCCTCATCCTCGGCGGCTTCCTCACCGAGTACCTGAACTGGCGCTGGACCTTCTTCGTGAACATCCCGTTCGCCGTGGTCGCCGCCCTGGGCGCGTACTTCGTCATCCGTGAGCCGGCCGGCACCCGCAACCGCTCGCCGCTCGACATCCCGGGCGTGGTCCTGTCCACCCTCGGCCTGGTCGCGCTCGTCTACGGCTTCACCCGCGCCGAGTCCGAGGGCTGGTCGGACTCCGTGACCATCGGCATGTTCGTCGCGTCGGTCGTGCTGCTCGCCGCGTTCGTCCTCACCGAGGCCAAGGTCAAGTCGCCGCTGCTCCCGCTGCGCGTCCTGACCGAGCGCAACCGCGGTGGCGTCTACCTCTCGCTCGGCCTCGCCGTCATCGCGATGTTCGGCCTGTTCCTCTTCCTCACGTACTACCTGCAGATCGTCGAGGGCTACTCCCCGGTCAAGACCGGCTTCGCCTTCCTGCCGATGATCGCGGGCATGATCGTGGGCTCCACGCAGATCGGCGCCCGCCTGATGACGCGCGTCCCGCCGCGGCTGCTGATGGGCCCGGGCTTCCTGCTCGCCGCCGTCGGCATGCTGCTCCTGACGCAGCTGGAGGTCGGCTCCTCGTACACCGGGCTGATCATGCCGGCGCAGCTGATGCTGGGCCTCGGCATGGGTACGGCGTTCATGCCCGCCATGTCGCTCGCCACGCACGGCGTCGAGGCCCGTGACGCCGGTGTCGCCTCCGCGATGGTGAACACCTCGCAGCAGGTCGGCGGCGCCATCGGCACGGCCCTGCTCAACACCATCGCGGCCTCCGCGACCTCCGCGTACCTCGTGGACCACGTGGCCGGCGGCGCCGACCTGAAGCTCGTCCAGGCGCAGGCCATGGTCGAGGGCTACACCAGCGCCATCTGGTGGGCGGTCGGCATCCTGGTGGTCTCCGCGGTGATCGCGGCGACGTTCATCGACACCGGCCACCAGGGCGGCCCCGCGGCCTCCGGCGACTCGGTGGACGGCGCCGAGGACGAGGTGAAGATCCCGGTGATGGCCCACTGACCTCCTCGGCGGGTGCCTAGCGGAGCCAGGGGAGGTCCGCCCCGGCCTCCTTGGGCTGAAGTCCCTCGGCGACGATCATCATGATCTCGCCGAGGGACTTCTGCTGTTCCGGGGTGAGCCGGTCGAAGAGGGCCTGGCGGACGGCGGTGACATGGCCGGGCGCGGCCTGCGGAGCACATCGAAGCCCTCGTCGGTGAGGACCGCGAGCTGGCCCCGCTTGTCGGACGGACAGTCCTCGCGGCGCACCCAGCCGCTCTTCTCCAGGCGCGCGATCGCGTGCGAGAGGCGGGAGCGGGTGATCTTCATGGTCTTGGCCAGTTCGGTCATCCGCAGCCGCCGCCTCGGGGCGTCGGACAGCTGGACCAGGAGGCCGTAGTACATGTGCGGCATGCCCGCGTCGCGCTGCAGCTGGCGGTCGAGGAAGTCGTCGAGGAGGGCGGTCGCCTGCAGGTAGACCCGCCAGACGCGCTGCTCGTCGCCGTCCAGCCAGCGCGGCTCGCCGTCCGGGGGAGGGGTGGGTGCCATATCCATGGACACCACTGTACGAGGCCCTTTCTTGAAGTTTGAACAAGTCGGACGTAGGGTTGCCCGGGAGAGCTTGAGACTTCAAGTAACCCGTGATGAAGCGCCGAGTGCCCGTCGCCGGAGGTGCGCGATGCCCCGTATGCCCGCCCTGTACCTCAGCCACGGCGCGCCCCCGCTCGCCGACGACCCGCTCTGGCCCGCCGAACTGGCCGCCTGGTCGGCCGAGCTGCCGCGCCCCCGGGCGATCCTCATGGTCTCCGCCCACTGGGAGGAGGCCCCCCTGGCCCTCGGCGCCACCGAGACGCTGCCCCTCGTGTACGACTTCTGGGGCTTCCCCGAGCACTACTACCGGGTGACGTACGCCGCGCCGGGCGCCCCCGCACTCGCCGAAGCCGTACGGAAGCTGCTGCGCGCGCCCGGCCTCCCCGTCCAGGACGTGCCGGACCGGGGGCTCGACCACGGCGCGTACGTCCCGCTGGTCGAGATGTACCCCGAGGCCGACATCCCCGTCCTGCAGATCTCCCTGCCGACCCTGGACCCGCGCCGCCTCATGGACATCGGCCGCCGGCTCGCGCCGCTGCGGGACGAGGGTGTGCTGGTCGTCGGCAGCGGTTTCTTCACGCACAACCTGGCCGCGCTGCGGCAGGGCGGCATCCCCTCCTGGTCGGCCGAGTTCGACGCCTGGGGGCGCGAGGCCCTGGCCGCGGGCGACGTGGACGCGCTGCTCGACTTCGGGCACAAGTCCCCGGCCGGGCGGCTGGCCCACCCACGTACCGAGCACTTCGCCCCGCTCTTCGTGACGCTCGGCGCGGCCGACGCCACGGGCGACCTCGGCGGGCAGCGCAGCGTCATCGACGGGTTCTGGATGGGGCTGGCGAAGAGGTCGGTGCAGTTCGGTTAGCGGAGGTCAGGGGGCCAGCGGCTCGCTCAGTTCGACCGCGCGCAGGGCCGCCGCCAGGGCCCGCTCGTCACCGACGTCCAGCGCCGTGTCCGTCAGCTTGATGACGTGCTCGTCGCCGTGCGCGAGGGCCCGCTCGAAGACCTCCTGCGCGGTGAACGTGCCGGGCGGGTCGTACGCCACCGGCTCGTCCGGCGTGTACATGGCGGTGACCGCCGCCGACGCCGTCCACGCCACGTGCAGGCTCGGCACCCACAGGGCGCGGGGGAGCGCGGGCAGGGCGCGCAGCACGGCGTTGGGCGCCGTCGCCGCGTGGACCAGCATGGTCTCGTCGCCGTGGCCATGGGTGGCGTACCGGTGGGTGGCCGCGCGCGCCAGCTCCGTCAGCCGGCGCCGGGCCTCCTCGGGGCCGTCCACCGCGGCGGCCCACACGGGCAGCTCACGGACCCGGCCGAGGCGCGCGGGGAAGCCGCCTTCCGTCCGGTCGGCGAGGGGCGGCACGGCGTCCAGGGCGTCGGCCGCGCTCCGGGCGCCCGGCAGCGGGGTGACGTCCGTGAGCGGGCGGTGCCGGGCGGCCCAGTAGCCGAGGCCGTGGGCGAGTTCGGCGAGGTGGGCGCGGTCACGCCGGTCGCCTCGCCGGCTTCCAGGGTGCGGACGGCGTGGCCCACGCGGATCACCGGGTGCGTCGAACCCCCGTACATCCCGGGGAGCAGCCGCGGCCACCACCGGGCGAGGACCTCGCGCCAGGGGTGCTCGTCGAGTTGCCGGTGGAAGTACGCGATCCAGTCCGCCGCGCGGCGCGGGTCGCCGAGCGCCGTGTGCCAGTCCGCGTCGGTGACCGGTGCGACCCGGGCGGGAAACTCCTCCAGCTTCGGGGCGTAAAGATCGAGCCACTTGTGGACCGCCTCCGGCCGGCCGCGCGCGGTGAGCGCCTCGACGGCCATCGGGGCGTGGTTGGTCAGCCGCCCCAGCCGCTCGGGCCCGCTGGTGTGCAGCCGCTCAAGGGCTTCGTCGAGGATGCCGGTGGTGTCGGTGCCGCCAGTGCTGGTGCCAGTACTGGTGCCGGTGTCGGTTCCCGTGTCGGTCATGCCGGGACGGTAGGCCTGCCGGCGGCCGTCCCGTAACGGGCCCGCGACCTAGGTCCGCGGGCCGAGAGGGCGCTCGTACCAGGCGACGTCCCAGTACCGCCCGAACTTCCGGCCCACCTCTTCGTACGTCCCCACGTGCCGGAACCCGAAGCGTTCGTGGAGGCGGACCGAGGCCTCGTTGGGCTGCGCGATCCCGGCGTAGGCGCGGTGCAGGTCCTCGCCCTCCAGGGCCTCCAAGAGCGCCTGGTAGAGCAGCGTGCCGATGCCGCGTCCGGCGGCGTCCGGCGCGCAATAGACGCTGACTTCCACGGATGTGGCATAAGCCGGGCGAGGCCGGAAAGGGCTACTGGTGGCGTACCCGAGCAGCCGGCCCGGGCGGGCGCCGGAATCCGGTTCCTGGGCAACCAAGAGGCGGTGGGGGCCGTCTTCGGGGTGGGAGAGCAGCCAAGGGCGGCGCTCTTCGGGCAGGAACGCGACGGTGTCGAAGGTGACGGCCGTCTCACGTACATAGTGGTTGTACAGCTCGGTGAGAGCGTCCAGGTCGCCCTCGACTCCCGGCCTGACCTGCACCTCTGTACGTCCGGACAGCATGCCGCCTCCCCTTGTGGCGCGACAGGGTACTGCACCGTCAGGAAAAAAGATGCGCGGCTTGGGAATTCTGTCCGGATTCCAGTCGTTGTTTCCATCGGATGCAGGGCACCCGAGGGTGTGCCATCCGCCACAGAGGCCTCAGAAAACAGGGCCGACCAGGACCACCACACGCAAGGGAGCACGCATGGCAACCCGTGCCGTCGCCCGTCGTAAGTCCGCCGCCTCCGGCGAGACCGACGCGGCACGCAGTGTTCGCGCCGTAGGCGGGGAGATCGCCGACCGCGACCTGGTCGGCATGTACCTCGACGAGATCGCGCGTACGCCGCTGCTCGACGCCGCCAAGGAAGTGGAGCTGTCCCAGATCATCGAAGCGGGCGTGTATGCCCGCAAGATCCTGGACGGCGAGGTCGAGGAGAGCAAGGTCACCGCGGACCGCGAGGAGCTGGAAGCCCTCGTCGCCGACGGTGAGCGGGCCAAGGACGTCTTCATCCGCTCGAACCTCCGCCTCGTCGTCGCGGTGGCCCGCCGCTATCCGCGCAGCGGCCTGCCCCTCCTCGACCTGATCCAGGAGGGGAACGCCGGCCTGGTGCGCGCCGTCGAGAAGTTCGACTATGCCAAGGGCTTCAAGTTCTCCACGTACGCCACGTGGTGGATTCGCCAGGCCATCACCCGCTCCATAGCCGACCAGTCCCGCACCATCCGCCTCCCCGTCCACCTCGTGGAGGAGCTGGGCCGCATCCGCCGCGTGCAGCGCGAGTTCAACCGCGAGCACGGCCGGGACCCGGAGCCCGCGGAGGTGGCCGCCGAGCTGTCCTCGACGCCCGAGCGCGTCATCGACGTCCTGGACTGGGCCCGCGACCCCGTCTCGCTGAACATGGGCGTGGACGACCAGGGCGACACCCAGTTCGGCGACCTCCTGGAGGACACCTCGGCCGTCTCGCCCGAGCAGTCCGTCCTGTCACTGCTGCGCAGCGAGGAGCTGGACGGCCTGCTCGGCCGTCTCGACCAGCGCACGGCCTCCATCATCAAGATGCGGTACGGCATCGAGGACGGCCGCGAGCGGACGCTGACCGAGGTCGGCAAGGAGCACGGGCTGACGCGCGAGCGCATCCGGCAGATAGAGAAGCACGCGCTGCTGGAGCTGAAGAAGCTGGCGCGGGACACCGGGTTCGACGCGGCCGCCTAGGCGCCTGGGCTCCGGCTCGCCGGGTCTCGGGGGTCTTCCGTGCCTTCCGCCGCCCGGGTCAGGCGGCTGCCCAGTTCTCTGAGGCAGTCGACCAGTTCCGGCGGTTCATGGGCCGCGAAGTCGCAGTCCGTCATCGCCAGGCGGACCGCCAGCCACTCGACGGAGTCCGTGACCGTGCCGCGCAGGCGGCAGCGGCGCTCGTCCAGGACATCCACGGTGCCGAGCGCCGAGGGGAGCCGGGCCACGACGAACTCCGCGGGCGCGGCGAACGTCACGTCGATGTCGTACGACTGCTGCCCGCGCCAGACCGACTGGCGGATGAACTCCGCGGCGTCCCCCTTCGGCAGCTCCCGCGGCGCGAACCGCGCACCGGTGGCGAACGGCTCGGCGACCCGGTCCACCCGGAAGGTGCGCCAGTCCTCGCGGTCGATGTCGTACGCCACGAGGTACCAGCGCCGCCCCGTCGAGACCAGGCGGTACGGCTCGGTCAGGCGGCGCGACTCCGTGCCGTCCCCGGCGCGGTAGGAGAACCGCAGGCGTTCGTGGCCCGCCGCGGCCGACGCCATCACCGTCAGCGTCTCCGGAGCGATGCTCGCCCCGTCCCCGCTGGTCAGCGGCATCGTCGCGACCTGAAGCGCGGAGACCCGGTGGCGCAGCCGGGCGGGCAGGACCTGTTCCAGCTTGGCGAGCGCCCGTACGGACGCCTCCTCCACGCCCTCCACCGCGTGGCCCGCCCCCGCCCGCAGCCCCACGGCGATCGCCACCGGCCTCCTCGTCGTCGAGGACCAGCGGCGGCATGGCCTTGCCCGCGACGAGGCGGTAGCCACCGAGGGCGCCCTGCGTCGCCTGCACCGGGTAGCCCAGGTCCCGCAGCCGGTCCACGTCGCGCCGCACCGTCCGCCGGCTCACCCCCAGCCGCTCGGAGAGTTCGCTGCCGGGCCACTCGCGGGGCGTCTGGAGGAGCGAGAGCAGTTGCAGCAGGCGGATGGGGGTCTGCGCGCCCGTCGCCCCGGTCACGCGTGCGCTCGTTCCCGGGTGTCCGAGGCATTCGGGGTGGCCGGGGTGTCCGCGGCGTTCGGGGTGACGGTGGGCAGGGGCAAGGTGTCCGAGATCATCTTCATGGGGTCCAGGATGCCCGGGATATAGGAACTGTTATGGCCTATATGACTTCTAGTCTTCCGGCATGAGTTCTTCCACCAGCACCATGCCCGAAGCCCGGCCGGAGGCGGACCGGAGACGTTGGTTCGCGCTGGCCATCGTCATGACCGCCGCCTTCATGGACCTCGTCGACGTCACGATCGTCAACATCGCGATCCCGTCGATCAAGCGGGAGTCCGGCGCCACGTTCAGCCAGATCCAGTGGATCACCGCGGGTTACGCGCTCGCCTTCGCCGCCGGGCTCATCACGGGCGGGCGGCTCGGCGACATCCACGGCCGCAAGCGGCTCTTCCTGATAGGGATCACCGGGTTCACCGTCGCCTCCGCGCTCTGCGGCTTCGCGGCCAACCCGGAGATGCTGGTGGCGTCCCGCATCCTTCAGGGCGGCATGGCCGCGCTGATGGTGCCGCAGGTGCTGTCCATCGTGCACGCGACCTTCCCCGCCCACGAGCGCGGCAAGGTCTTCGGGCTCTTCGGCATGGTCGTCGGGCTCGGCGCGGTCTCCGGGCCGCTGCTGGGCGCGCTGCTCACCGAGTGGAACATCTTCGGCCTGGAGTGGCGGCCGATCTTCCTCATCAACCTGCCGGTCGGCATCGCCGGCATCATCCTCGGCCGGAAGTTCATCACCGAGTCCAAGGCGCCGAGGGCCCTCAAGCTCGACCTCGTCGGCGTCGTCCTCGTCACGCTCGGCATGCTGATGCTGGTCTACCCCCTCACCCGCGGACGCGAACTGGACTGGCCGGTCTGGGGGTTCGTCATGATGGGCGGCTCCGTCGTCGTCTTCGGCGCCCTCGTCGCGTACGAGAGGTGGAAGACCGCCAAGGACGGCTCGCCGCTCGTGGAGCTGTCGCTGTTCAAGGTGAAGAGCTTCGCCGCGGGCATCGCCGTGCAGACCGTGTTCGGTGTCGTGCTGGGCGTCTTCTTCCTCGTCTGGACCATGTACATGCAGGTCGGCCTCGGCTGGAGCGAGCTGCGCGCCGGTCTCACCGGGGTGCCGTTCTCGATCGCCGTCTCGGTCGCCGCGGGCCTCTCCGTGCAGAAGCTGGTGCCCCGCTTCGGGCGCAAGGTGCTCCAGGCCGGGGCCCTGACCATGGCCGCGGGCCTGCTGATCTACATCTGGGAGGCGGGCCGGTACGGCGCGGACATCGCGCCCTGGCAGATGGCGCTGCCGCTCGCCGTGATGGGCCTCGGCATGGGCCTGATCGTGGCGCCGCTGACCGACGCGGTGCTCTCGGAGGTGCCGCGCGAGCACGCCGGTTCGGCGTCCGGGCTCATCAACACCGTGCAGCAGATGGGCACCGCGCTCGGCCTCGGCCTGGTGTCGGTGGTCTTCTTCGGGGTGATCGACGAGCGGGTCGCGCCGAGCCGCATACCGGGGGAGTTCACGGACGGGTTCCAGAACGCCCTGTGGTGGGTGACGGGCGTGCTCGGGGTCATCTTCCTGCTGATGTTCGCGCTCCCGGCGAAGCCGAAGCAGCATGTGGAGGGCGGGGACGAGGAGGTGCCCGCGGGTGAACTCCCCGAGGGTGAACTCCCGCGGAAGGAGCCGGTGCTGATTCCCTGACGGTGGGTTGGGGGGCGGGTCCGGTCCGGGTTGCTCACCGCCCCGGCGCCCCCCCGCCCCC
>RBWT01000059.1 GCA_004010275.1 Streptomyces huasconensis | reverse complement strand
CTGCGGCCCGGACCCGGCAGCACCGGAGGGAGCCCCGACGGCAAGGGCACCCTCTCCGACGCCACCGCCGAACGCCGCCGAGAACTGGGCCTGACCGCCGCTCAGGTCCGCGCCGACTGGGACACCGCCCGCCTCGCCGGCCTCGTGGAGGTGCACGGCGACCGCGCCCGCCCCGGCTGGCGTCTGCGCGCCTGGGACCGCGACGACAGCGCCGTGCTGCGCGGCTGGGTCGCGCTCTTCGACGCCTGGTCGCTGGCCCACCCGGCGCCGGACGCGCTCGGCCCCGCCGCGGTCGCCGAGGTCGTCGAGGCCATGCCGCAGGTCCTCTCCTTCCTCCAGCTGTCGGCGGGCCCCGTCCCCGTGCGCAACTGCTCGACCTCTGGACCAGCGCGTCACGGAACTGCGCACCGAGCGCTGCGAGATCCCCTACGGGCCCCAGCCGGAGACCCCGGCCGACCACCCCGAAGAGGCGCCGCCGCTGCCCGTCCTCCTCGACTGGGCGCTGCACGGCCTCGCCGCCCGGTCGGCGCGCTGACCTACGCCGACGGCCACGCCACCCTCACCCCGCTCGGCAGCTGGGCGGTCTGGGTCAAGCTGGAGCAGATCTGCGTCGCCGCGCAGAGCCCCGCAGGACACATCGAGCAGTCCGCCGAGGACATGCTCCGCGGCTGCGCCCGCCTGCGCCCCAACGCGGCCCGCGCGAGTACCGCGCCTGGCTCGCCGCCCGCCCCGTCGGCAGCGCCGTCACCGAGCTGCTCACCGCCGCCCGCGGCGAGGAGGCGCCCTGCTGCGCGGCCTCGCCTTCGAGGCCCTGCGCGTCGTCGGCGCCCCGGCCGAGGCGGAGGTCAGAGCCGTCGTCGACGAGCCCTCCCTGCGCCCCTACGCCCTGCTGTGGCTGGCCGAGCAGGAGGGCGCCGACCCCGAGGACGTCCACCTCGTGCTGAGCCGCGAGGAGTCCACCTGGCTGTGGATCGACACCGCGGCGGCCGTCGCGGACCACGGCGAGGGCGAACTCCTCGTCCGCCACCTGGAGTCGGCGGTCCAGCCCACCGTGCCCGCGATCCTCGACGAGGTGCGCCGCCGCGGGCCACCCCCGCACCGTCCAGGTCCTGGTCGCCCTCGCCGCCGCCCACCCCGACCCGGCGCTCGCCAGGGCGGTGCGCCGCGCCGCCTTCCAGGTGCACACCGGCGGGGAGTGAGCGTCAGCCCCCGGCGGTCCCGGGGGCGTACGTCCCAAAACTCCATACGTTGCCCTCGGCGTCCCGCGCCATGTAGTCCCGCGAGCCGTAGTCCTGGTCGGTCGGGGGCATCAGGATCTCCGCGCCGTGCTCCACGGCCCTCCGGTGGTGGGCGTCGACGTCGTCCACGACGACGTACACCCCGCACGGACCCGCGCCCTTCATCGCCCGGTCGAAGACACCGCCCGTGCCCTTGGAGCCGAGCATCACCATGCCGTTGCCCTGGGCGAGTTCGGCGTGCGCGACGCCGCCGTCCTCGCTCTCGTACACATGCAGCTCGGTGAAGCCGAAGGCCTCCGTCAGCTGTTTCACCGCGGCTTTCGCGTCCGCGTACAGCAGGGTCGGGAAGACGCTCGGCCGCCCGTTCCGATGGTCTGCCATGCCGATCACTCCGATCAGGTCGTGCCGCACCGGGGGGTCCGGGCGGCTCAGCGGAAGGTGTCGCACCGCCCCATGTCGCCCGTGCGGTAGCCCTGGTAGAACCACTGCCGACGCTGCTCGGCGGAGCCGTGCGTCCAGGTCTCGGGGGTGACGCGGCCCTGGAACTTCTCCTGAATCCGGTCGTCGCCCACCGCTGCCGCCGCGTCCAGGCCGTCCTGGATGTCCGCCTCGTCGAGGCTGCTGATCAGCGGCTTGCCCTTGCGCTCGTCCGGACTGCGGGTCGCGTGCCGCGCCCAGACCCCGGCGTAGCAGTCCGCCTGCAACTCCACCCGCACGGCATTGCTGTCACGGCCCGTGCGCCCGTCCTGGGAGCGCCTCAGGGTGCCCGCCAGGTTCTGGACGTGGTGCCCGTACTCGTGGGCCACCACGTACGCCTGCGCGAAGGGGCCGCCCGTGGAGCCGAACTTCGTGCGCAGCTCGTCGAAGAAGCCGAGGTCCAGATAGACCTTCCGGTCGCCCGGGCAGTAGAACGGCCCGACCGCCGAGGTGGCCGTCCCGCAGGCGGTGCCCACACGGCTGGTGAACAGGACGGTCGTCGCGGGGGAGTATGCGGCCCGCCTGCGCTGGAACTCCGGGCGCCAGAAGTCCTGCACGCTGTTGACCACCGCCACGATGCGGCAGTCGTCCTTGGTGTTGGCGTCCCGCCCCGTGCGGCAGCTCTGCTGCACCTGCGCGAGGGACGACGAGGAGGCCTCGGGCTCCTCGTCACCGGAGGAGAGGCCCAGCTGATCCGGCCCCACGCCGAAGAAGAGGCCCAGCACCAGCGCGATGAGCCCGGCGATGCCGCCGCCCACGGTCGCCCGGCCGCCGGGGATGCGGCTGCCGCGCACATCCTGCACCTCGGAGGTGTCCAGGCCCGCATCGTCGTCGAACTGCATGGGCGCACCCCTTCACCTCACCGGGACGGCACGCGCCGCCCCGCACCGGGACTCCCGGCCACTTCATCCTGGTACGCCCGCCTCCACGGGGCGCCGGACGGAGGTCCGAACGGGGGACGCGGGCCGTCCGCCGCGCCGTGTCGTACCTGCGGGGCCACGGCCGTCCGGAGCCCCGCCGTTACGCTCTGCGCCTGAGCGCCTGATCTGGGGTAGCGGTACCGAAGGGGGGCGTCATGTCCGCTCTGCCGACCGAGCCGACCGCCACGCCCGCTGCGCCCTACGGGTCAGCGCCCCGGCCCCCGGCCCGCACCAGCACCCGCAAGAACGCCCGCACCCGCATCGCCCTCCCCGTAGCCCTCGCGCTGCTCGCCCTGCCGCTCATCACCGCCGCCCACCACTCGCGGCCCGCCCCGTACGGAGACCGGCGTCGCCCACGCGCGCGTGCCGGGCACCGATCCCGGCCCACCACCGGCCCTGCGCACCAGGGGCCGCGCCGTCCAGGCATACGAACCGCGGAGCGAGCACGATCCGCTGGACGTACGCGCGGGAAGGGCGGCGCCCCCTCACCGTGCTGGCCGCGCCCGGCCACGCCTTCACGCTCTGGAGCGACGGCCTGGTCACCGACACCGAGCGCGACGGCGGCGGCGCCGTGCGCTGGCACCGGGCGATCCCCGAGAGCGCCGGCTGGCTCCGCACCCCGGCCGCGCGCGGCGGCACCGGCGTGCTGCGGCCGCTGACGTCCGGGGCCGGCATGCTGGCCGTCATCACCCCGCGCCGCATCGCCGCCTACCGCACCGCCGACGGCGACCTGCGCTGGGTCCTGCCGCCCGCCGCGGCTGCGCCTTCGCACCGGCCCGCTCGCTCCACCGGGACGGCGCCCTCCTGGTCGCCCAGCCCTGCGCGGGCACCCGCCGCGTCCTGGACTGCGCAGGTCGTGGCGGTGGACGACCTCGGCAGGATCGTTCCCGGCCGCACCCCGCTGGGCAACGGCGACCTGGAGCGCGGCGACGGGGGCGGGCGCGGGCGGCGGCAGCCCAGAAAACTAGTTGCGCTCGCCCGTTAGAATGGCTGCCATGGCAGCTCCTCTTCTCAGTTGGACGGCGTAGACACCGGCCCCGAGCAACCAGTCGTCCCTCTCGCCGTCCACCCTGTTCAGGAGTACCCCCCGTGATCACCGCTTCCGGCATCGAGCTGCGCGCCGGCGCCCGCATCCTCATCGAGAACGCCTCCTTCCGCATCGCGAAGGGCGACCGCATCGGTCTCGTCGGCCGCAACGGCGCGGGCAAGACCACCCTCACCAAGTGCCTCGCGGGTGAGGGCATCCCCGCCGGCGGCACGATCTCCCGTTCCGGTGAGGTCGGCTACCTCCCGCAGGACCCCCGCACCGGCGACCTCGACGTCCTCGCCCGCGACCGCATCCTCTCCGCGCGCGGCCTCGACACCCTGATCCGCAAGATGCGCGAGAACGAACAGCGCATCGCGAACGGCCAGGGCTCGACGCGCGACAAGGCCATGAAGCAGTACGAGCGCCAGGAGACGGAGTTCCTCACCAAGGGCGGGTACGCCGCCGAGGCCGAGGCCGCCACCATCGCCGCCGCGCTCAACCTCCCCGACCGCGTGCTCGGCCAGCCCCTGCACACGCTCTCCGGTGGTCAGCGCCGCCGTATCGAGCTGGCCCGCATCCTCTTCTCGGACGCCGACACGCTCCTGCTCGACGAGCCGACCAACCACCTCGACGCCGACTCGATCGTCTGGCTGCGTGACTACCTCAAGACGTACCGCGGCGGCTTCATCGTGATCTCCCACGATGTCGACCTCGTCGAGACGGTCGTCAACAAGGTCTTCTACCTCGACGCCAACCGCTCCGCGATCGACGTCTACAACATGGGCTGGAAGCTCTACCAGCAGCAGCGCGAGTCCGACGAGAAGCGCCGCAAGCGCGAGCGGCAGAACGCCGAGAAGAAGGCCTCCGCGCTGCACTCGCAGGCTGACAAGATGCGGGCCAAGGCCACCAAGACCGTCGCCGCGCAGAACATGGCGCGCCGTGCGGACAAGCTGCTGGCCGGCCTGGAGGCCGAGCGGAAGTCCGACAAGGTCGCCAAGCTCCGCTTCCCCGAGCCCTCTCCGTGCGGCAAGACGCCGCTGATGGCCGAGGGCCTGTCGAAGTCGTACGGCTCGCTGGAGATCTTCACCGACGTCGACCTCGCGATCGACAAGGGCTCGCGCGTGGTCATCCTCGGCCTCAACGGCGCGGGCAAGACGACCCTGCTGCGGCTGCTCGGCGGCGCCGAGAAGCCCGACACGGGCCAGGTCATCGAGGGCCACGGCCTGAAGCTCGGGTACTACGCCCAGGAGCACGAGACCCTGGACCCCGAGCGCACGGTCCTGGAGAACATGCGCTCGGCCGCCCCCGACCTCGACCTCGTCGAGGTGCGCAAGACGCTCGGCTCGTTCCTCTTCTCCGGCGACGACGTCGACAAGCCGGCGGGTGTGCTCTCCGGCGGCGAGAAGACCCGGCTCGCGCTCGCGACCCTCGTCGTCTCCTCGGCCAACGTCCTGCTGCTCGACGAGCCCACCAACAACCTCGACCCGGCCAGCCGCGAGGAGATCCTCGGCGCCCTGCGCACCTACAAGGGCGCGGTCGTCCTCGTCACCCACGACGAGGGCGCGGTCGAGGCCCTCCAGCCGGAGCGGATCATCCTGCTGCCGGACGGCGTCGAGGACCTGTGGGGCCAGGACTACGCGGACCTCGTCGCGCTCGCCTGAGCCCGCCCGCCCGCGGCGTCCACTTCGCGTGATCGAACCACTGATCCACTGCGTATGGATCATTCGGCCGAGCGGTGATCCCTCATCTGTGTGAGCCGTCCTCGTACCGAGGTGTGTCATACACGGATTTCGTCGTCGTCGGGGCATGGTGCCGGGCATCTCCCCGGCACCCCGCTGACCTGGCGATTCGTCGCGCGGTTCGGTCGGTCGTACGGAATTCAGCGCGCGGAATGGGCGCTTCCGATCGTGGTGGAGCCTTCCCGTGCGGCAAACCTCGTCGTACCGACCTTGCCGAATGGGTGGCCAGGAAGCCCTGGAGGGGTGATCATGAGAAGTCCAGAGCGCACTTCCCATGAGGAGGCACGGGTGGCCGAGACTCTGAAGAAGGGCAGCCGGGTGACCGGCGCCGCGCGCGACAAGCTCGCGGCAGACCTGAAGAAGAAGTACGACGGCGGTGCGAGCATCCGGGCGTTGGCTGAGGAGACCGGCCGTTCGTACGGGTTTGTGCACCGCATGCTCAGTGAGTCCGGCGTCACGCTGCGGGGACGCGGCGGGGCGACGCGAGGCAAGAAGGCCGCCGCCGGCTGACGGCAGGCGCGGCCCGCTGTACCCATGGTCCGATGGTGGCCACCCGGTCGATCGTGTGAGCGGTCGGGTGGTTACTGTGCAGTCACTTACGGGCGCTCCCGAGTGCGGCCCGACCGCACCCCATCGGAGGCACCCATGGCTTCGTCCGACAGCGAGCTCGCACCGGTTCTCGACAAGGACGGCGTACGCCTCACCATCGACGAGGCCGTCGCCACGGTGACGCTGACCAATCCGGCCAAACGGAACGCCCAATCTCCCGCGCTGTGGAGGGCGTTGGCCGAGGCTGGTCAGCTGCTGCCGGGCAGCGTCCGCGTCGTGGTGCTGCGCGGTGAGGGCAAGTCCTTCTCCGCGGGCCTGGACCGGCAGGCGTTCACGCCCGAGGGTTTCGACGGCGAGCCGTCCTTCATCGACTTGGCGCGCGGCGAGGACGGTGTCCTCGACGCCACCATCGCCGAGTACCAAGAGGCGTTCACCTGGTGGCGGCGCAGCGACATCGTGTCCATCGCCGTCGTGCAGGGCCACGCCATCGGTGCCGGCTTCCAGCTCGCGCTCGCCTGCGATCTGCGGATCGTCGCGGACGACGTGCAGTTCGCCATGCGCGAGACCAGTCTCGGCCTGGTCCCCGACCTCACCGGCACGCACCCGCTGGTGGGGCTCGTCGGCTATGCCCGCGCGCTGGAGATCTGCGCCACCGGCCGCTTCGTCCACGCGGACGAGGCCGAGCGGGTGGGCCTCGCCAACCTCGTCGTGCCCGGCGACCAACTCACCGACGCCGCCCAGGACTTGGCCGCCGCGCTGATCTCGGCGCCGCGCGACGCGGTCATCGAGACCAAGGCGCTGCTCCAGGGCGCCACGGGCCGTTCCTACGAGGAACAGCGCGTCGCCGAGCGCGCCGCCCGCCGTCGTCTGCGCGACCTCGCGGGCCTCGGCGACTGACCCGCGCCGCACCTACGTCCCGGCTACTCCACGGCGGTGACCAGCACGGCCACCGAAGGGTGGTCCGGCAGCGCCTCACCGACCGCCGCGCGGGCCGCGAGCGCCACGTCCAGAGCGCGGTGCTCCCGGCCCGTCGCCAGCTCCACGCGCGCGTGGCGCGCGGCAGCGCGCCGTCACGCGCCGGGTGCTCCTCGATGTGCACGGCCGGGCCGAGCGCGCCGGTCAGCCGGGTCACGCCGGGCACCGCGAGCGCGGCTTGCCCGGCGCGCGCCTCCTCGCCGTCGCCCGCGGGCGCTGAGCCGCGGGCGGACGGGGCGCCTCCTGGCGTACGTCCGGGGGGTCGGTGCCCTCGTCAGCAGCGCCGTCACCCGTAGATCCACCTCCGCGACCACCAGGCCGAGCCGCTGTGCCGCCTCGCCGAGCGCCGCGCGCAGCCCGGTCCGCCGCGGCCGGCAGGGGCAGGCCGGTGGCGGCCGCGAAGTCCGCCGTGATCCGCAGCGGCCCGGGCGGCAGCGCGCTCGGCGGCGCGGCACGGCCGGGGCGCAGGCGGCGTCCGGATCGGCCAGGGCCACGCGCAGTCCGCCCAGGCGCACGCCGGTGATCCGTTGCGCCGCCTGGCGCAGCACGCCGTCCACCGCGGCCTCCGTCACCCATGTGCCGTCCCGCGTGCCACCCAGCGGCAGCACCCTGCCGAGGCCCAGCCGGCGGCGTACCGCCTCGGTCAAACCGTCACCTGTCATGGTTCCACCCTGCCGCATTCCTGGAGCGCCGCAGCCCAACCCGTCCTAATGTGGGCAAAGAAAGCAGATCCCCCTTTTTCGGAACGGACGGGACCGCGATGACCGACATCGGAGAGCGGAAGACGTCTCAGACGCTGCAGAAGGACCCGAACCAAGGCATGGCGGGCGCGACCGCGCGCGGCGGCGGCGACCCCGGGCCGCGCCGCACCACCATCGCCGACGGGGTCGTGGAGAAGATCGCCGGGCTCGCCGCGCGTGACGTCGAAGGCGTGCACGCGATGGGCGGCGGCCTGGCGCGGACCTTCGGCGCCGTGCGCGACCGCGTCCCCGGCGGCGGCACGAAATCCGTCACGCGCGGGGTGAAGGCCGAGGTCGGCGAGGTGCAGACCGCGCTCGACCTGGAGATCGTCGTGGAGTACGGCGTGCCGATCACCGATGTCGCGCAGGACGTACGCGAGAACGTGATCGGCGCCGTCGAGCGCATGACCGGACTCGAGGTCGTCGAGGTGAACATCGCGGTGAGCGATGTGAAGCTGCCCGACGAGGACGACGAGGACGAGCCCCAGGGCCGCCTGCAATGACACTTCAGCCGCGTCTCGCTAAGGAGCGCACATGAGCATGGCCGTGATCGGCATGGTGGCGGGAATGGCACTCGGCTTCGCCGGATACTTCGGCGGCTTCGGGGCGTTCCTGCTGGTCGCCGCCCTGGGGGCCGTCGGCTTCGTGGCCGGCCGGTTCCTCGACGGGGACCTGGAGCCCGGCGAGTTCTTCCGCACGCGCGGCGACGGCGGGGTTGACCGGTGGCGGCACAGGTCACGGCCGGGGAGCGCGGCGCCACCCGGATCGCCGACCGGGTCGTCGCGAAGATCGCCGCGCGGGCGGCGCGTGAGGCGGTGGAAACGGTGCCGGACGGCGGCTCCCCGCCGCACGCCTCCGTCGCCGTGCGGCACGACACCGCCCGCGTCCGCGTCAGCCTCGAACTGGACTATCCCTGCGACATCGGCCGCCAGTGCGGAGCCGTACGCCACCAAGTCGCCGAGCGGGTACGGACGTTGGCGGGGATGGACGTACCCGAGGTGGTGGTCCACGTGGAGCGGCTGCACTCGGCGCGGGTCCGCGCCGCGGCACAGGGGAGGACCCGATGAGCCAACCCCCACAGCCTCCGTCCAGCGGCGCCACCCAGTCGATGCCGGTCACCGGACCGGCCGACCGCGGCGAGGACCCGACGGCCGCAGCCGGTGACCCACACCCGCTGCCCACCCTCACCGGCGCCGACACCAAGGCGCCCCGGTTCTGGTCGCCGCGCCGGGTGCCCGCCGCCGTCCTCGCCCTGCTGGCCCTGGCCGGTACGGGCCTGCTCCTGTACGACGTCGTCGCCGTACGGGCCGGGCACTCCGCGATGCACTGGCGTCGCGCACTCGCCCGGCAGCTCGGCGAGCGGCCCCTGGACGACACATGGGTGCTCGTCGGCGCCGCCGTCGCCGCCCTCGTCGGACTGTGGCTCCTCGTGCTCGCCCTCACGCCGGGGCAGCGCGGGCTGCTGCCGATGCGGCGCACCGACCCCGACGTACGCGCCGGGCTGTACCGCGGCACCGCCGCCACGGTGCTGCGCGACCGGGCCATGGACGTGGCGGGCGTGCAGAGCGCCCGGGTGCGCATGACGCGTTCCAAGGCGGGCGTGCGGGCCGTCGCGCACTTCCGTGATCTCGACGACGTACACCGCGACCTGGAGGCCACGCTGGCGGAGGGCATCCACGACCTCGGCCTCGCGCGCACCCCGAGGCTCTCGGTCCGTGTCGCCCGGCCAGGAAAGAAGGGGTGAGCGCCATGCTCCGCACGGTCAACCGCGTGCTCCTCGGCCTCGCCGGGCTCGTGCTGCTCGTCATCGGCGGTTCGGTGCTGGCCGTCGGGCTCGGCGCCTCGCCGCCCTCCTGGTGGTTCCACGACGGCCGGCGCGATGTCCTGCTCAGTGCCGCCGACCGCACGCGCTGGCGGGACGAGGGATGGTTCTGGCCCACGGTCATCGCCGTGCTGGCGCTGCTCGTGCTGCTCGCCCTGTGGTGGCTCTCGGC
Source organism: Streptomyces huasconensis (assembly GCA_004010275.1). Taxonomy (GTDB): domain Bacteria; phylum Actinomycetota; class Actinomycetes; order Streptomycetales; family Streptomycetaceae; genus Streptomyces; species Streptomyces huasconensis. The sequence continues at coordinate 34,598 of RBWT01000059.1, read as the reverse complement.
GCAGCTGCGCAGGCGCCGCCTCGGGGAGGTCCTGGTGGAGAGCGGCGACGGCGAGGGCGCGCTGCTGCGCGGACGCGCCGTGGAGAACGTCCTCGCCGGGGAGGCCGAGACCCTGGACGGCGTCGAGCACGCCCAGGCGGCCCTGAGAGGGCGGCGCGCCGCACCACGGGCGCGCGTGGGCCTCACCCTCGCCCCCGACGCGACGCCCTCCGACACGCTGCACCGCTTCTCCTCGGAGGTCCTCACCCGTGCCCGGGACTCCGCGGGCCTGGCGAGCCTGCCCGCCACGGTGCGGCTGCGCGGGGTCAGGCACCGCGCGGAACGCGTGAGTTGAACCCGCGCGGGCCGACCCGTGCGGACTCAGAAGCCGCTGCGCGCTCCGCCGTCCACCGGCAGCATGACCCCCGTCACGTACGAGGCGGCGGGCGACAGCAGGAACGCCGCCGCCCGGCCGAACTCCTCCGGTGTGCCGTAGCGGCGCAGCGGGATGCCCGCCTCGTTGGCCGCGCGGGTCGCCTCCGGGTCCGGGGAGAGGCCGTCGAGCTGACGCATGCGGTCGGTGGCGATGCGGCCCGGCAGCACACCGACGACGCGGATGCCGCGCGGGCCCACCTCGTCCGCCAGGGACTTGGCGAAGCCGGCGAGCCCCGGCCGCAGACCGTTGGAGATCGTCAGGCCCGCGATCGGCTCGTACACCGAACCGGAGAGCACGAAGGCGATGACGCCGCCCTCGCCCAGCTCCGCGGCGGCCGCGCGGCGAGCCGCACCGCGCCGAGGAAGACCGTCTCGAAGGCGGCCTGCCATTGCTCGTCGGTGTTGTCCGCGACGAAGCCGGGCGGCGGCCCGCCGACGCTGATCAGTACGCCGTCGAAGCCGCCGAAGTGTTCGCGCGCCCAGCACCAGCCGGCCCGCGGCGGCCGGGTCGGCGTTGTCGGCGGCGACCCCGGCCGCGTTCGGGCCGAGGCCGGCGGCGGCCTCGGTGACGGTCTTCTCGTCGCGCCCGGTGACGACGACCTTCGCGCCGTCCGCGACGAGCTGCCGCGCGGTGGCGTTCCCGAGGCCGCGGGTGGCGCCGGTGACTACGTAGACACGGTCCTTCAGTCCAAGATCCATGGCCCTATTTTTCCGCCTCCTCACCGAAGAGCGCGAGGGCGGTGTTCACCAATCCGATGTGGCTGAACGCCTGCGGGAAGTTGCCGAGCTGACGGCCGGAGACCGGGTCGTACTCCTCCGCCAGCAGGCCCACGTCGTTGCGCAGGGAGATCAGGTGCTCGAACAGTTCGCACGCCTCCTTGGTGCGTCCCGTCATGTGCAGCGCGTCCACCAGCCAGAACGAACAGACGAGGAAGGTGCCCTCCGTGCCGGGCAGACCGTCGATCTCCTTCTGGTCGGAGGTGTAGCGGCGCAGCAGACCGTGGTGGGTGAGGTCCGCGCGGACCGCGTCGATCGTGCCGATGACGCGCGGGTCGTCGGGCGGCAGGAACCCGGTGTGCGGGATGAGCAGCAAGGAGGCGTCCAGTTCCGTGGAGCCGTAGGACTGCGTGAAGGTGTTGCGCTGCGGGTCGTAGCCCTTCTCGCACACCTCGCGGTGGACCTCGTCCCGCAGCTGACGCCAGCGGTCCGGGTCGCCGCGCAGCTCCGGGTTCTCCTCCAGGGCCCGCACCGCCCGGTCGGCGGCGACCCACACCATCACCTTCGAGTACACGAAGTGGCGGCCGGGCCCGCGCACCTCCCACAGCCCCTGGTCGGGCTCGCGCCACTTCTCCCGCAGGAACTCCAGGAGGCTCAGCTGGAGGTTCCAGCCCGGCGGGCGTGTGGTGAGGCCGGAGCGGTGGGCGAGCGCGAGGGAGTCGATGACCTCGCCGTACACGTCGAGCTGGAGCTGTTCCACGGCTTCGTTGCCGATGCGCACGGGCGCCGAGCCCTCGTAGCCGGACAGCCACGGAACCTCGTACTCCGGAAGGCGCCGCTCACCGGCGAGGCCGTACACGATCTGGAGGTCGGCGGCGCTGCCCGCGACCGCCCGCAGCAGCCAGTCCCGCCAGGCCTCGGCCTCCTCCAGATAGCCCGCCATCAGCAGCGCGCCCAGGGTGAGGGTGGCGTCGCGCAGCCAGCAGTAGCGGTAGTCCCAGTTGCGTACGCCGCCGATCTCCTCGGGCAGGGAGGTGGTGGGGGCGGCCACGATGCCGCCGGTCGGGGCGTAGGTGAGCGCCTTGAGGGTGATCAGGGAGCGCATCACCGCGTCGCGGTAGGGGCCGTCGTACTGGCAGCGCGAGGACCAGGCGTGCCAGTCCTCCAGGCAGTGGCGCAGCGACTCGTACGGGTCGACGACGGGCGGGCGCGGCTCGTGCGAGGGGTGCCAGGTGAGGACGAACGCCACCTTCTGCCCCTCCTCGACGGTGAACTCGGAGTAGGTGCCGAAGTCGTGACCCCAGGTGCGCACCTCCGGTTCGCTGCGCAGCCACACGGAGTCCGGGCCCGCGACGGCGACGCGGTGGCCGTCCACCTTGCGCATCCACGGCACGACCGAGCCGTAGTCGAAGCGCAGCCGCAGCGTGCTCCGGACGTTGACGCTGCCCTTGAGGCCCTCGACGATGCGTACGACGTCGGGGGCGCGGTCACGCTGCGGCATGAAGTCCGTGACGCGGACGGACCCCTCCGCCGTTTCCCACTCGGAGTCGAGGACGAGGGAATCCCCGCGGTAGGCGCGGCGGGTGCAGGGGCCGGCGTCCTTCGGGGCGATGCGCCAGTGGCCGTTCTCCTCGTCGCCGAGCAGCGCGGCGAAGCAGGCGGCGGAGTCGAAACGGGGCAGGCAGAGCCAGTCCAGCGAGCCGTCCCTGCCGATGAGGGCGGCGGTCTGGTGGTCGCCGATGAGTGCGAAGTCTTCGATAGGTCGGGACACGCAGAACGGGTTCCCTGGGGAGTGCCCTGTCAATCGACGGGGCCGCGGGGGGCTCTACGCGGCTGCCGGTGCCTTCTCCTGGACGGGAGCCTCCGCGGCGGCGGCCCGGTCACGGCGCTCCCTGCGGACCAGCACCACCCAGCCGACGGGGACGCCCGCGGCGAACAGCCACCACTGGACCGCGTACGCCATGTGCGCGCCGATGCCGCTGTGGTCGGGCTCGCCGATCAGTTCGGGGGAGCCGTCGCGGGGCGCGGGGGAGGTCAGCTCGACATAGCCGCCGAGGACCTGCTTGCCGAGGCTGTCGGCCTGCTGGCCGCTGCTGATCAGCATGATCTGACGGTCCGGCAGGCCCCGGACGTCCTTGATGCCGCTGGCCGCGGACGTCTCGTCGGCCATCAGGCGGCCGGTGACGGTCACTTCGCCCTTGGGCGGGGCGGGGATCTTCGGGAAGGCGGTCTGCGGGCCGTCCGCCGGGACCCAGCCGCGGTTGACGAGCAGGACCTTGCCGTCGTCCAGGACGAACGGGGTCAGGACGTGGAAGCCGACCTCGTCGTCGTCGTTGGTACGGCGCCGCACGACGACCTCGTGCTTGGTGTCGAACGTCCCCTTGGCGCTCACCCGGCGGTACAGGTCCGCCTTCGGCACCTCGTGGCCGGGGGAGGTGAGCCGCTCGGCGGGGACCGGGTCGGCGGCCAGCGCCTTGGCGATCCGCTCGTTCTGCGCGACGCGGTGCTCGTGCCGGTGCAGCTGCCAGAAACCCAGCTCGACCATCACGGGGATGAGAACGAGGGCGATCAGGGTGAGGATCACCCACTGCCGGGTCAACAGGAAGCGGTACACCCCACGACGGTACAACTCGGTCGTGGGGTGTCTCGACGTGGGGTGCCCGCAGGCGGGCGGCGGGCTCAGACCTTGTCGACGATGCCCACCCGCCCCTCCGCGCGCGAGCAGTGGGCGCCGCAGTACCAGTGGCCGTCCGCCTCGACGCCCTGGCCGATGATGCGGCACCGGCAGTGCTCGCAGATGGGCGCCATGCGGTGGATGGCGCAGGAGAAGCAGTCGAAGACGTGCACGGCGCCTTGCGCGTGCACTTCGAAGGACATGCCGTAGTCGTTTCCGCAGACCTCGCAACGTGCCATGCGCCACAGGGTGGGGCGCGGCGGCGGTACGGAGCGGGTGGTGTGCGGGCGAGTCGCCCGCAATCACCCGTCTGACGGTCACCGCCCCGCCGTCACCCGTCCGTGGCCGGTGCCACGTCCTGGAGGAGCTGCCCGAAGGCGGCCTCGTCGATGACCGGTGTGCCGAAGGAGCGCGCCTTGACGGTCTTGGAGGTGCCCGAGTCCGGGTCGTTCGTGACGAGGAGGCTGGTGAGACGGGACACACTCGTCGCGATGTGCAGGCCCGCCTCGACCGCCCGGTCCTCCAAAAGGTCGCGCTCCACGGAGGTGTCCCCGGAGAACGCGACCCGCATGCCCTGCTTGAGCGGTTTGCCCGGTTCGTACCGCCCGGGGTTCGGGTACGGGCACGGCGGCCGCTTGCGCGAGGGGCGCCAACTCCCGGGCCGATACGACGCGGAGGGCGTCGGTCCGGTCGACTGGCGGCCGATGCGGGGCACCCCGTCGGACCACTCGGTGAGCGGGCGGCACTCCAGGAGCGGCAGGCGCACATTGCCGCCGGCCGCCGCGAGCAGGCTCGGGCGGAACGCCTCGGCGAGCACGCGCGCGTCGTCCAGGGCGTTGTGCGCGTGGCGCTGCTCGACCCCGAAGTGCGCGGCCAGGGACTCCAGCTTGTGGTTGGGCAGCGGGAGCGCCAGCTCCTTGGCGAGCGCGATGGTGCACAGCCGCTGGCGCACGGGGGCGGTGCGCTCCGCGCGCGCGTACTCCCTGGCGATCATCGACCAGTCGAAGACGGCGTTGTGCGCGACCAGGACGCGTCCTTCGAGGCGGCTCGCGAACTCCTCGGCGATCTCCTCGAACAGGGGCGCGCCCGCGAGCACGTCACTGGTGAGGCCGTGAATCCACACCGGCCCCGGGTCGCGCCGGGGGTTGACCAGCGTGTACCAGTGGTCCTCGATCTCCCCCTGGGCGCCCACCCGGTAGACGGCCGCCGACACTATGCGGTCGTCGCGGGCCAGGCCGGTGGTCTCCACGTCGACGACCGCGTACCCCGTTGGATACGCGGCCGGCCAGGGGGCGGCGGACGCTGCGGTCGTGCGGTCTTCGAGCATGGTCCATGAGGATACGGGCCGCGACCGACAGTCAGCTCCCCGGTCCGCACCGGCAGTCAGCTCCCCGGCCCGAGCAGGCCCGTCACCAGAGCCTTGACGGAGGTGGTGAACAGCGCCTCCGGATCGAGGGGTCCGGCCAGCGCGCGGGCGAGCGCGGCGTCCTGCTCCGCGTCCGCGCCGTCCACAGTTCGTCCTCGCGGGGGTGCTGCGCGGGCGCGCGTTCGCGGTTGCGTTCGACCAGGACGTGACCGACGACGAGGACCTGGACGGCGCGCACGGCGTCGGCCGCGCGGGCGCGCGCAGCCCCGCCCCGTGCACCTCGTGGACCAGGGAGCGCTGGGCGGGCAGGAACATCCGCTCGGTCAGGCCGCGTTCGTGGACCATCGCCACCAGGTGCGGGCGGTCGAGCAGCCGGCGGCGCAGGGCGCGGGCCACGGAGACGACGCGCTGGGCCGGGGTGCGGCCGACCGGACGGATCTCCCCGAGGTCGGCGAGGGTGCGCTCGACGAGGGCGTCCAGGAGCGACTCGCGGTTGCCGACGTGCCAGTAGATCGAGGTGACGGCGGTGTCGAGCTCGGCGGCGAGGCCACGCATCGTCAGGGCCCGCGGACCGTGCCGCTTGACGAGGCGCTCCGCGGCGGCCAGGACGTCCTCCCGGCCGAGATGCGTACGCGTCTCTTTACCCTTCACGGCTCCTGTTGTAACTGTGTTACAGAACGTCCGCAAGCCGATCCGCAAGCCCGACCCCCGCAAGTCCCGACCCCCGCAAGTCCCGGCCGCGGCCTCACCGGTCCGCGCTGACGAAGGGTGGTACGACATGGCACGCGTACGGTACGGGGCGCGCACCGAGGCGGAGATCGCCGCCGCGCGCACCGCGAGTTCCCGGCTCCCCGCCATCTGGTCCACGGGCGTCGTCGCCGTCTGGGAGAGCGATCCCGACGCGGTCGCGGCGGTCCTGCCGCCCCCGCTCAAACCCACCGGGCGCCCCCTGGTGCGGGCGAACATCAGCAGGGTGGACCTGCCCGGTTATCCGCTCGGCGCGGGCTCCGTGGCCGTCGCCGCCGAGCACGGGGGAGTGGCCGGCTGGTATCCGCTGGTGATGCCGATGACCCACGAGCGGGCCCTGATCGGCGGGCGCGAGGTCTTCGGCGAGCCGAAGAAGCTCGGCGACGTCCGGGTCGAGCGCGACGGCCTGGTCGTACGCGCCTCCCTGGCCCGGCACGGCATCGCGTTCGTGGAGGTGCGCGGCGCGGTCGGCGGCGCGCTCCCCCTCCCCGAGCCGACCCGCAGGACCGACTTCTACTTCAAGTTCCTGCCCGCGGTCGACGGTTCCGGCTTCGAGGCGGACCCGGTGCTCGTGCACTGCGTACGCAACGAAAAGGTCCGCAAGCTGGAGAGCGTCACCGGCGACGTCGTCCTGCGCGAGTCGATGTACGACCCGGTGGCCGACCTGCCGGTGCGCGCGGTCGTGGAGATCACCATCGGCGAGAAGACCACCGACCAGCAAGGCCGCGTCGTGGAGCGCGTCAGCGCGCAGGCCCTGCTGCCCTACATCCACCAGCGCTACGACGACCCCGCGCAGATCCTCGACGGCCCGCCCGAGCGGAGCGCCTGACATGGAACTGCGCGAAGGACAGGTCGCCGTCGTCACCGGAGCGGCGAGCGGCATCGGGCTCGCCATGGCGCGGCGGTTCGCGGCGGACGGCCTGCGGGTGGTCCTCGCGGACGTCGAGGAGGGCGCCCTGGAGAAGGCCGCCGCGGGTCTGCGCGCGGAGGGGGCCTCGTGCACGCGCGCGTGGTCGACGTCGGGGCGCGCGAACAGGTCCTCGCCTCGCCGACGAGACGTACGAGAAGTTCGGCGCCGTCCATGTGCTGTGCAACAACGCGGGTGTCGGCTCGGGCGCCGAGGGCCGCATGTGGGAGCACGACCCGAACGACTGGAAATGGGCCTTCGAGGTCAACGTCTGGGGTGTCTTCCACGGCATCCAGGCCTTCGTGCCCCGCATGCTCGCGGGCGGCGAGCCGGGGCACGTCGTCAACACCTCCTCCGGCGACGGCGGCATCGCGCCGCTGCCCACCGCCTCCGTGTACGCGGTCACCAAGGCGGCCGTGGTCACGATGACCGAGTCGCTGTACGCGCACCTGAAGGCGGAGCACGCGCGCGTGGGCGCCTCGGTGCTCTTCCCGGGACCCCACATGCTGCGCACCGGCCTGTGGGAGTCGCACCGCAACCGGCCCGACCGGTACGCCAAGTCCCGCCCTCGCAGGACGCCTTACCGCAGCCTCGACCAGTGGGAGGCGGCGATGAAGGAGGCCGGCCAACAGGTGCGGTTCACGCCCGTCGAACAGGTCGCGGACTTCGTGGCGGACGGCATCAGGGCGGACCGCTTCTGGCTGCTCCCGGAGAGCGAGCACAGCGACCGGCAGATCAAGGCGCGGTCGCAGTCGATGCTGGACCGCACCGACCCGGCGTACCTCGAACACTTCATCTTGGACTGACTGGACTGACTGGACTGGCCGGACTGACTGGGCTGGCCGGACTGAAGGGAGCGCCACCGATGAGCGCCCAGGATCAGCGGAATCCGCAGGACCCGTACCTGATCATCTCCTCCGACTGCCACGCCGGGCTCCCCACCGAGGAGTACCGCCCCTACCTCGACAGCCGCTTCCACCGCGCCTTCGACGACTTCCTCGGCGAGCGGGACGCCCGCCGTGAGGAGGCGACGCGGCTCGGCATCCGCAACGACGCGTTCGCCGCCAAGTGGTTCCACGACAACGAAGAGGGCCTGCGCGGCGGCTGGGACACCGCGCAGCGCCTCAAGGAGCTGGACGGCGACGGGGTGGCCGCCGAGGTCGTCTTCCCCGACGCGGACGCTGTGGACAGCCGGACGGCCGCCCCCTTCGGCGTGGGGCTCGGCCTCTCCGGCGACCAGGACCCCGACCTCGGCATGGCGGGGGCGCAGGCGCACAACCGCTGGCTCGCCGACTTCGTCTCCGAGCACCCCGAACGGCACTGCGGCGTCGCGCTGTTGCCGGTCACCGGCGACGTCGACCGCGTCGTCGCCGAGATCCACCGCGCCAAGGAGTCGGGGCTCGGCGCGCTGATGATCCCCTCCATGTGGGTCGACAAGGCGCCCTACCACGACCGGCGCTACGACCCGGTGTGGGCGGCGGCCGCCGAGTGCGCGATGCCCGTCGTCACGCACTCGGGCGCCGCGCCCCGCCACGAGTACGGCGACCACCTGGGGATCTACGTCTCCGAAGTGACGTGGTGGCCCGCGCGCCCCCTGTGGTTCCTGCTCTGGTCCGGCGTCTTCGAGCGCCACCCCGGGCTGCGCTTCGGCGTCGCGGAGTCGGGCTGCTGGTGGCTGCCGAACCTCCTGTGGTTCATGGACCGCCTCTACCTCGGCGCGCACGGCGGCAAGAAACTCTCCCCGTTCGCCGAGCTGAAGCGCCCGCCCCATGAGTACCTCGACCGGCAGATCTTCGTCTGCGCCACCAACACCAAGCGCCGCGAACTCGCCCAGCGCCATGAGATCGGCGTCGACAACATCCTCTGGGGCAGCGATTTCCCGCACCCCGAGGGCACCTGGCCCGACACGCGCGCGTGGCTGCGGAAGACCTTCCACGACATCCCCGTGGCGGAGACCCGCCGCATGCTGGGCCTCGCCGCCGCGGAGGTCTTCGGCTTCGACACGGAGAAGCTGGCGCCGCTGGCCCGCCGCATCGGCCCGACCCCCGCCGACCTGGGCCAGGACACCGATCAGACCGGTGTGGAGGCCTCCTGGGCCCGCTCGCGCGAGGTGGGCCGCCACTGGCTGACCGGCCACGACTTTCCCGCGCTGGGGGTGACCTCATGACGCAGGACCGCTACACCGTCATCTCCGCGGACTGCCACGCCGGCGCCGATCTCCTCGACTACAGGCCCTACTTGGAGTCCCGTCACCACGAGGCGTTCGACGCCTGGGCGGCCACGTACGTCAATCCGTACGAGGACCTCCTCGCCGACACCGCCGACCGCAACTGGAACTCCGACCGCCGCATCGCCGAACTCGAAGCGGACGGCATCGTCGCCGAGGTCGTCTTCCCGAACACCATCCCGCCGTTCTTCCCCTCGGCGTCGCTGATGGCCCCGGCCCCGACCCGCGAGGAGTTCGGGCTGCGCTGGGCGGGGCTGCGCGCCCACAACCGCTGGCTCGCCGACTTCTGCGCCGCCGCGCCGGGCCGCAGGGCGGGCGTCTTCCAGATCCTCCTGAACGACGTCGACGAGGCGGTGGCGGAGATCCGCCGCTCCGTGGCGGCGGGCCTCACGGGCGGGCTGCTGCTGCCCGGCACCCCGCCGGGCTCGGGCCTGCCGGAGCTGCACTCATCGGCGTACGACCCGATCTGGGCGGTCTGCGCCGAGCTGGGCGTGCCGGTCAACCACCACGCGGGCTCCGCCTCGCCGCCACTCGGGGAGGAGCCGGCGGCGCGCGCGGTGTTCATGGTGGAGACGACGTGGTTCTCGCACCGGGCGCTGTGGCACCTCGTCTTCGGCGGCGCCTTCCGCCGCCACCCGGGCCTGCGGCTCGTCCTCACCGAGCAGGGCTCCGGCTGGATTCCCGGCGTCCTGGACATGCTGGACTACTACCACGCGCGGCTCGTCGCCGCCGCGACGAGGACGCGCACCGCCGACACGGCCGAGTCGAAGTTCGGCGCGGGTCTCGCCGAGGCGATGGGCAAGGGGCCCTCCGAGGTGTGGCGCGAGAACTGCTTCGTCGGCGCCAGCTTCATGCGCCCGCACGAAGCGGCCCTGCGCCACCGCATCGGCCTCGACAAGATCATGTGGGGCAGCGACTACCCCCACGACGAAGGCACCCACCCCTACTCGCGCGAAGGCCTCCGCGCCGCCTATGCGGGCCTCCCCAGGGACGAGGTCGCTGCCATGGTGGGCGGCAACGCCGCCCGCGTCTACGGCTTCGACCTGGAGCGGCTCGGCCGCATCGCCGCGCGCGTGGGACCGACGGTCCAGGAACTGGACGAACCCCTCAAGGAGGCCCCCGCCGACGCCACGAGCCCGGTCTTCGCCCCAGGAGGGTCGGTACGGGTCTGGTGACGCTTTGGGGAGGATCACCAACAACTTCCCCCGTACCGCCGGTAATACTTGTCGGTAACCACCCCTAGTCGTGGACGAAGAGCCGTTCTACGGTGCACGCATGTCCCCGAACCTGCCCGATGTCGTGCTGTGGTCCGTCCCGGCCTTCGTGCTGCTCACCGTCGTCGAGATGGTGAGCCACCGGCTCCATCCCGACGAGGACGCCGCGGGGTACGAGACCAAGGACGCCGCCACCAGCGTCACCATGGGCCTCGGCAGCCTCGTCTTCGACTTCCTGTGGAAGATCCCGATCGTCGCCGTCTACTCGGGTGTGTACGCGCTCACGCCGCTGCGCGTGCCCGTCCTGTGGTGGACGATCCCGCTGATGCTCCTCGCCCAGGACTTCTTCTACTACTGGTCGCACCGGGGCCACCACGTCATCCGCATCCTGTGGGCCTGCCACGTCGTGCACCACTCCAGCCGCAAGTTCAACTTCACGACGGCGCTGCGCCAGCCCTGGACGAGCCTCACCGTATGGCCGTTCTACCTGCCGCTCATCGCCTGCGGCGTCCACCCCGCGGCGCTCGCCTTCTGCTCGTCGGCCAACCTCGTGTACCAGTTCTGGATTCACACCGAACGCATCGGGAAGCTTCCGCGCCCCTTCGAATTCGTCTTCAACACGCCCTCGCACCACCGCGTGCACCACGCCTCCCAGGGCGGCTACCTCGACCGCAACTTCGGCGGCATCCTCATCATCTGGGACCGCCTGTTCGGCTCCTGGGTCGCCGAGACCGAGCGGCCCGTCTACGGCCTGACGAAGAACATCGCCACGTACAACCCGCTGCGCGTCGCCACCCACGAGTACGTCGCCATCGCCAAGGACCTGAAGAAGGCCACCAGTTGGCGTGAGCGGGCCGGGCGGGTCTTCCGCGGCCCCGGCTGGCAGCCCACGCCCGCCGAGCCGCCCACGCCCGCCGTGCGGGGCGCCGAGGCGGCCCCCGCCCTGTCGCCGAGCGCGCGGCGTGACGGCCCCGCCCGGCGCCGAGGCTGCTCCTCGGGGCCTTCGGTGCCGCCGTGCTCGCGACCTCATCGCGCTCCTCGCCGACTGGGACCTTGGCCACGCAGTCTGCAAGCCGCTGCTCATGCCGCTCCTCGCGGCATACGTCTGGACCCGGGGCGGCCCGCGGCTGCTGGTCACCGCGCTCCTCTTCGGCTGGGGCGGCGACACCTTGCTGCTCTTCGACGCCGAACCCGCCTTCCTCGCCGGGATGGGCTCCTTCGCCGCCGGGCACGTCTGCTACCTCGTGCTCTTCAAGCGGTACGGCGACACCAGGCGGTACGCGGGCTCCAGCGGCGGCTCACCCCGCGCGCGTGGGGCGGCGATCGTGGCCGCGTACGCCCTCGCGCTCCTCGGGACCGTGGCGCTGCTCTGGCCGGACCTGCCGGCCGACATGCGGGGCCCCGTCGCGGGCTACAGCCTGCTGCTCACCGCCATGCGCTCGGCGCGACCATCCTGGGGGCGGTGGCCGCGGCGGGAGGGGCGCTGTTCCTGCTGTCGGACACGCTCATCGCCACCGGGGTCGCCGACTGGCCGCAGCCGCCCCGGCCCGACTTCGCGATCATGCTCACGTACCTCGCGGCGCAGTACCTGCTGGCCCGGGCCGTGCTGCGGAAAGCCGTGCCACCCGCGAGCGGGGATCACCAGTGGATCGGCACCGGCACCGCGGTCAGCAGCGCCGACAGCGCCACGACGACGCCCAGCGCGACCACTTCCCGGCGCGCGGGCGCGTAGGCACCGGCCCGGTCGGCCGCGCCGTGCAGCCGCGGCGGGCCAGCAGCGCGAGCACCGCGACGACGCCCGACGAGCAGCGCCTTGGCGAGCAGCGTGCGCCCGTACGCCGTCTCGGTGAGCTGGTCGGCGACCGTGCCCGGCGGCATCCGGCGCAGCGTGCTGACGGTCCCGGTCACGGTGATCGCCGCGAACAGCACGGCCGCCACGCGCGCGTAGAGCCCGAGAACGGCCACGCCCGCCTCCGGAGCGGCGCTCCGCCACTGCCGCAGTGTCCGCAGGACGTACAGCAGGCCGCCCGCCCAGAGCATCCCGCACGTCAGATGGACGAGGGTCAGCCCGCTGCCGACCAGCGGATGGTCCTCCACCGGGGGATGGGCCCGCAGGGCCTCGGCGACGATCACCGCCGCCAGGGGGAGCGCCGCCGACGCGGGGCGCCGCGAGCGGGCGCACAGCGCGGCCACGAGGAAGGCGTTGACCTCCAGGAGGGCGAGCCTGCCGTCGCGGGAGCCGGACAGCCGCCCGAGGTCCAGGTCGGAGAAGTGCTCGGGGACGAGGTTGCCGTTCGCCACGATCGCGGCGAGCGCCAGCGCCGCGGCGCACCCCGCCCATGCCGCGTACGCCGACCAGCAGCGGGGCGCCCGGTCCAGCGGCGCCCCCCGGGACGCGCCGCGCGAGCCGCGTCGCGAACACCTCGCCCCCCTGCCACGCACAGCGCCGCGAACATGACCGTCCGCAGGAACGTGATGCCGCTGATGCCGGGCGCCGGCGCCTCGCCGGTGCCGCGCAGCACGGCCGAGGGCCCGAGCAGCGGGATCAGCGTGGCGGCGACCAGCAGGACGAGCACGGCCACGGCGCGCCCCGCGGGCGGGCGGCGGCGCGGCGCGGCGAACGGAGCGCCCGCGGGAGAGGCCGTCACCTCGGCCGTCACCTCGGCCGCCACTTCGGCTGCGGCCTCGCCCCCGGGCTCGGCGGACGGTCGTATGGAGCTCACCACAAGATCTTCACCAGGGGTCCGCGAGGCGGGCAACTCCTGAGGGACAAGTGGGGCAATACCGTTCCCACCGGACCATCGCGTTCGGCCGCGCGCCGCCCGTCTCCCAGTGCCAGCGGGGCAGGTCTGCTCCCCAAGGGCCCGGCGGACGGGACCAGTTGACCGGGCCGCCCGTGAAGGAGAAGGGCGGCAGGGCGTGCCGGAGCCGCCCGAGCGGCCCGTCCGTCTCCGCGAGCCAGGGCCCGGGGCCGTCGTATGCCACCGAGGGGCCGCCGTCCGGGCCGTCTCCGCCCGCCTCGGAGGGCTCCAGCCCCTCGGCCTGCCCCGTCAGCCACGCGGCCGTCCGCGCCAGCGCGAGCTGTGCCACGTACGTCCCGCCCGTCGTCGAGCGCTCCGTCAGCGTAGCGCAGGACGCGCGCGAGGAGATGGCGCGTGCCGTGGGTCCAGCGCCTGGGCGGGCAGCGCGCCGGGCCGCTCGGCGGACCCCTCGGCGGCGGCGATCCCGGTCGCCGCCTGCACCAGGCTGTCGAAGCCGCGCCGCCCCGCCCACGGCCCGTCCGCACCCCACGCGGACAGCTGGGCGAGGACAAGGCCGGGCCTGCGTTCGGCCAGCGTCTCGGGGGACAGGCCGAAGCGGTCCAGGGCGCCAGGCCGGTAGCCGGTGACGACCACGTCGGCATGTTCCAGCAGGTCGTCGAAGGCGCGCGCGGTCCTCGCGGGCACTCAGGTCGAGGACGGCCGAGCGCTTCCCGAAGCCCGTGTCCGCGTGCTGGTCGGGCAGTTCCGGCAGCCCCGGCGGATCGGACCCGCAGCACGGAGCGCGAGCAGCGCGAGCGTGCGGGTGGCGACGGGCCCCGCGATGACCCGGGTCAGATCGAGCACCCGTACCCCCCTGGGCGGGCAGCACCGGATCGCCGTCGACCGGGGGAAGGGGCCGCGCGGGCCCCTCGGCGACCCGCTCGCGCCGCAGCAGCGGGCGACCGGCCACCACGGCCGCCTGCGGATGCGCGGCCCACTCCGCCGCCGACCGCAGCGCCACGGCGAGGCCTCCGGCGGCGTACACGGCGTCCTCCACCTCCAGCGCCGACCGCTCGGCGAGGCACGCGGCGACCACGTCCACGGAAGGCTCCGCGGCGATCCCCAGCGCGGCCGTCAGCGCAGCCCGGTGGTGCGGGTAGTTGGCGTGCGTGCGCACCCAGCCGTCCGCCGTGCGCCAGAAGCGGGACAGCGGCGCGAAGGAGACCGGCGCCCGCCCGTCCACCAGAAGGTGCCGCTCGCTGGTGAACGCGGTCGCCACGGCCCCGTCGTCGACCCGCACCCGCGGCACCTCCCGCCCCATGCGGTGCGCGCTCAGTTCGGCGGCGGCCAGCGCGCACACCCCCACGCAGGCGCGGGCGAGCCCCATGACGGGCAGGCGCGCGGGCAGGGCGCCCGGGCGCACGACGACCGAGACGCGGGAGACGAGGGCGGGGTCGCCGCCGAGCGCAGCCCAGGCCGCGCGGGTACCGTTCCACAGTGTGTGTGTCATGCACGCACTATGGCGCACAAGCCGCACCCGCCTACGCGAAGGGCCGCACCCGCCTACGCGAAGGGCCGCACCCGCCTACGCGAAGGGCCGGGCGGTGCACCACCGCCCGGCCCGACCCGTCATGCCGGAACGTTACTTCCGTACGGCGTCCAGCGCGTCGGCCATGCCCACGCCGTAGAAGCCGTTCTTGCCCGTGCCGCCCTCACAGACCGCGTCCACCTTGCCGTCACTGTCGTAGTCGTACGGATCGGTGCACTCCATCGCGTCCGCCTGGCGGTACAGGAGCGACTTGATCCGCTCCACCGAGGCGTGCGGGTGGGCGGACTTGAGCAGGGCCACGACGCCCGCGGCGTGCGGGGCCGCCATCGACGTACCGCCCTTGTAGCCGAACTTGCCGCCCGGCAGCGTCGACAGAATCCTGCCGTCGACGGCGGGCGGCCGCGGCGCCTGGTACTCCGTCCTGTCGCCGCCGGGCGCCGTGATGTCGATGACGCCCTTGCCGTAGTTCGAGTACGACGCCTTGATGCCCTTGGCCCCGGTGGCCGAGACCGTCACGACGCCGGGCAGCTGCGACGGGAGGTCGAGGCAGTCCGCGGTCTTGACCGTGCGCGGCACCGGCGTGGTGTCGTTCGGGCTCGTCTTGTCGAGGATCTCGGCCTGGGCCAGGTCGGTCTTGGCGTTGCCCGCGGCCGCGACGTTCACCGCGCCCTTGCGCTCCGCGTACCGCGCGGCCCGGCCGACCGCGTCGACCAGTGCCTTCTGGTCGTCGTCGGTCTTGCAGGCGAACAGCCACGGGTCGGTGTAGTAGCTGTTGTTGGTCACGTCCACGCCGTGGTCGGCCGCCCACACGAAGCCGCAGACGACGGCCTCCGTGTAGTACATGCCGGTCGCGGGCTCCGCCACCTTCAGGCTCGCGACCTTCACGCCGGGCGCGACGCCGGTGACGCCGGTGCCGTTCTTCGCGGCGGCTATCGAGCCCGCCACATGCATGCCGTGGTCGCTCTCCTTGGCCACCGGACGCCACGCGTTGTCCTTCTGGACAGGCACGCCGCCCAGGCAGCTCGCGGACGCCCGCCGGTCGAAGTTCGGCGCTATGTCGGGGTGCGTGTCATCGACCCCGGAGTCGAGCACGCCGACCGTGACGTTGCGGCTGCCGAGCGATATCTCGTGCGCCTTGTCCGCCTTCATGGCGGGCAGGTCCCACTGGAGCGGCTCCAGCTCGTCCTGGCCCGCGGTCGCCTGGCCCGCCGCGGCCTTCGCCTCGGCGGCGGTGAGTGTCCGCTCGGAGTCGAGGGCGTCGTCGGACTGCGCGGACAGCGGAGCCGTCCGGGTGGCCCCCGCCGAGTCGACGCCCTTCACCTGGCGGATCGTCTTCGCGAAGTCCGGGTTCGCCGAGTGGACGACGATGACGCCGATCCTGTCGTACGCGATGACGACGTCACCGCCGGCCTTGGCGATGGCCTTCGCGACGCGCGCCGAAGTCCCCTTCCCGGGGCGGACGTTGACGACGTAACTCATCGACGCGGCATCGGACGCCGCGGCCGACGCGGAGGACGCCGAGGCGGGCGCGTCCGGTATCGCGGCGGGCCGCGCCGACGCCGGACCCGGCAGGAAGGCGACGGCCGAGGCCACCGCGATCCCGAGGGGAAGGGCCAGCGCGCGGCGGGAGCGCGGGAAGCCGGTGGTCTTGCCGGAGAACCTGTTCATGTCCATGCTCCCCGTCACTTCTTCTTCACGGCGTCGAGCGCGTCGACCATCCCGCTGCCGTAGAACCCGTTCCTGCCCTTGCCGCCGCTCTCGCAGACCGCGTCGACGTCACCGTCGCTGTCCGGGTCGTACGGCTCGGCCGGGCACTCCATGGGATCGGCCTGCTTCTTCAGGAGGCGCTGCAGTTCGGCGGGGCCCGCCTTGGGGTGCGTGGACTTCAGCAGTGCGGCGACGCCCGCGGCGTGCGGCGCGGCCATCGACGTACCGCGCAGCCAGCCGTACTCGCCGTTCGGCATGGTGGAGAGGATGTTGCCGTTCTTCGACGGGGTGTCGGCCGGCAGCTGGAACTTGTCGCCGCCCGGGGCCGTCACGTCGATGACGCCCTTGCCGTAGGTGGAGTACGACGACTTGAGGTTCTTGACGCCCGTCGCGCTCGTCGTGACGACGCCCGGCAGCTGGGTCGGCACGTCCAGGCACTCGCTCGGGTCGATGGTGCGGGTGACCGGCGTGGAGTCGTCGGGGCTGGACTTGTCGACGATCGCGTCCGAGGCCAGGTCGTGGTTGGAGTTGCCCGCGGAGGCGACGTTCAGGATGCCCTTGCGCTGGGCGTACAGCTGGGCGCGGTTGACCGCGTCCAGGATGGCCTTCTGGTCCGGGTCGTCCTTGCAGTTGTACAGCCACGGGTCCACGTAGTAGCTGTTGTTGGTGATCTCGACGCTGTGCTCGGCGGCGAACACGAAGGCGCAGACCACGTTCTCCGGGTAGAACAGCTCGTCGACCGGGTCGGCGACCTTGATGCCCGCTATCTTCACGCCGGGCGCGACGCCCGCGACGCCGACGCCGTTGCGGGCCGCGCCTATCTCACCGGCCACGTGCGTGCCGTGGTAGTGGTCCTTGTTCGCCGGGCGCCATGCGCCGGCCGAGGTGTCCGCCTTGCCGCCGACACAGCTCGCGGACTGTCCCGCCGAGAAGTTCGGGGCCAGGTCCGGGTGGGTGTCGTCGACCCCGGTGTCGATCACCGCGACGGTGACCTTCCTGCTGCCCGGGTTGATCTTCGCCGCCTTGTCGGCGCCGATCGCCCGCAGGTCCCACTGGTCGGCCTCCATCGGCTCGGCGCCCGGAGCGGCGCTCTGCTTCAGGGCCTTGGCGTCCGCCTTCGACAGCAACTTCGCCTCGCCGTCGTCTGTGGTGCCGGCCGCCCGCAGCGGAGCGGTGTGGGTCGCGCCCGCGGAGCTCACGCCGCGGACGTCGCGTATCCGCTCGCCGAACCGCGGGTCCGAGGAGTGCGCGACGATCACGCCGATCTTCTCGTGCGCGACGACGACGGAGCCGCCCAGGCCTTGGCTATCGCCCGCTTCACGTACGCGATCGTCCGGTGGTCGACACGGGTGTTGACGACGTACGCGAAGACGGGGGCGTCCTTCGCGGCTCGGGCCGACACCGGGGCGGGCGACTCGTTCGGGGCCGCCGACGCGGCGCCGGGGACGAAGCCCACCGAGGCGGCGAGCGCGACACCGATCGCAGGGTGAGCGCCGTACGGCGTCTGGAACGCAGATGAGCCATGGGATCTCCACATCATCCGGATACGGAACTGCCCGAACACAGCTGGTGCTCGGGCAGACATCTCGGGCAGGTACATGACCGGTCGTGCAGGGGTGAAGCTATCCCCCGAACTCCCAGGCCAGCAATGCCCCGTGGAAGAAACCGGAGAGATCTCGGAGAGATCGGGGAGTTCGGGCGCGTCGTACGCGCCGCCGGGACGTTGAGCAGACAACAGAAGCAACATCAACCCCTGTCGGATCACGTCCCATGGCCCTAGCATCGCCAACCGTGGCTCACGTGATCCGCGTCACGCCGGAACGTGAGACCAGGCACCCATGGAACGACTGTCCGTCCCCACCCCACCCGCACCACGAGGAGACTCCGTGGCCACCGACGCACCGCCCCCTTCGAAGGGTGGCGCAGGAAAAGACCCCGCTCCCCACGCGCCCTCCACGGAGGAGTTCACCGAGGTGCAGGAGAGCGCGGAGTTCGGCGAACTGCGCCGCGCGCACCGCTCGTTCGCCTTCCCGCTCACCGTCGCCTTCATCACCTGGTACCTCGTGTACGTCCTGCTCTCCAACTACGCGGGCGACCTCATGGGCACCAAACTCTTCGGCAACATCAACGTCGCCCTGGTCCTCGGCCTCGGCCAGTTCCTGACGACCTTCCTCATCGCCTGGTTCTACTCGCGGCACGCCGCCGCGAAGCTCGACCCGAAGTCCGAGGCGATCAAGTCCCGTATGGAGTCCCGTACGGGGACCGGTAACTCCGGCACCAAGGAGGGCGCCGCATGAGCCCCGCGCAGACCGCCGCCGTCATCGACCTCGCGGCGGCGTCCGACGCCTCCGAACACCGGCCGCTGATCATCAGCCTCTTCGCCGCCTTCGTCGTCGCCACCCTCTGCATCACCGTCTGGGCAGGCCGCCAGACCAAGAGCGCCGCCGACTTCTACGCGGGCGGACGGCAGTTCACCGGCTTCCAGAACGGCCTCGCGATCTCCGGCGACTACATGTCCGCCGCGTCCTTCCTCGGCATCGCCGGCGCCATCGCCCTCTTCGGCTACGACGGCTTCCTGTACTCCATCGGCTTCCTCGTCGCCTGGCTCGTGGCCCTCCTCCTGGTCGCCGAGCCGCTGCGCAACTCCGGGCGCTACACCATGGGCGACGTCCTCGCCTACCGCATGCGCCAGCGCCCCGTCCGCACGGCCGCGGGCACCTCCACCATCGTCGTCTCGATCTTCTACCTGCTGGCGCAGATGGCGGGCGCGGGCGTCCTGGTCTCGCTGCTGCTCGGCATCACCTCCGATGCGGGCAAGATCCTCATCGTCGCCCTCGTCGGCGTCCTGATGATCGTCTACGTCACCATCGGCGGCATGAAGGGCACCACCTGGGTGCAGATGGTCAAGGCCGTCCTGCTCATCACGGGCACCGTGCTCATCACCTTCCTCATCCTCCTGAAGTTCAACTTCAACGTCTCCGACCTGCTCGGTTCGGCCGCCGCCAACAGCGGCAAGGGCTCGGCGTTCCTGGAGCCCGGCCTCAAGTACGGCGCGAGCGCCACCTCGAAGCTGGACTTCCTCTCGCTCGGCATCGCCCTCGTCCTCGGCACCGCCGGCCTGCCGCACATCCTCATCCGGTTCTACACCGTGCCCACCGCCAAGGCCGCCCGGAAGTCCGTCAACTGGGCCATCGGGATCATCGGCGCCTTCTACCTGATGACGATCGTGCTCGGCTTCGGCGCCGCGGCCCTGCTCAAGCCCGGCGACATCATCGCCTCCAACAAGGCGGGCAACACGGCGGCGCCGCTGACCGCCCTGGAGATCGGCGGCGGCGGTGACTCCGCCGGCGGCGCGATCCTGCTCGCGGTGATCTCCGCGGTCGCCTTCGCCACCATCCTCGCGGTCGTCGCGGGCCTCACCCTGGCCTCGTCGTCGTCCTTCGCGCACGACATCTACGCCAACGTCATCCGCAAGGGCAAGGCCACCGAGAAGGAGGAGATGAGGGCCGCCCGCTGGGCCACCGTCCTCATCGGCGTCGTCTCCATCGCGCTCGGCGCCCTCGCCCGCGACCTCAACGTCGCCGGTCTCGTCGCCCTCGCCTTCGCCGTCGCGGCCTCCGCGAACCTGCCGACGATCCTCTACAGCCTGTTCTGGAAGCGGTTCACCACCCAGGGCGCCCTGTGGTCCATCTACGGCGGCCTCGCCGCCGCCGTCGGCCTCGTGCTCTTCTCCCCGGTCGTCTCCGGCAAGCCCACCTCGATGTTCCCCGACGCGAACTTCGACTTCTTCCCGCTGGAGAACCCCGGCCTGATCTCCATCCCGCTGGGCTTCCTGCTCGGCTGGCTCGGCTCGGTCCTCTCCAAGGAGAAGCCCGACAAGGGCAAGTACGCCGAACTGGAGGTCAAGTCCCTCACCGGCGTCGGAGCCCACTGACCAGGAAACGTTCACATGTTCGTAGCGGCCGCGTCGTAGAGTCCTACGACGCGCGCCGCGTTCCTCGTGGCAAATGGCCCATGGCGTTGTCAGAGGTGTCGCGTAAGGTCGTAAGCGAGTGGGAACCACCTGGAACCCATCACGAACCAACCGCCGGGGAGGGGGTCGCAGTGCTCATCGACACCTATGGCCGAGTCGCCACTGACCTGCGCGTTTCACTGACCGACCGCTGCAATCTGCGCTGCACCTACTGCATGCCGGAAGAGGGCCTGCAGTGGCTGGCCAAGCCCGACCTGCTCACCGACGACGAGATCGTCCGCCTCGTGCGCATCGCCGTCACCCGGCTCGGGATCACCGAAGTCCGCTTCACCGGCGGCGAACCCCTCCTGCGCCCCGGCCTCGTCGGCATCGTCGAGCGCTGCGCCCAGCTGGAGCCCCGCCCCAGGATGTCCCTGACGACGAACGGCATCGGCCTCAAGCGCACCGCGCAGGCCCTCAAGGCCGCCGGCCTCGACCGGGTCAACGTCTCCCTGGACACCCTGCGCCCCGACGTCTTCAAGACGCTCACCCGCCGCGACCGCCACAAGGACGTCCTCGAAGGCCTCGAAGCCGCCCGCGACGCCGGCCTCACCCCGGTCAAGGTCAACACCGTCCTGATGCCGGGTCTGAACGACGACGAGGCCCCCGACCTCCTCGCCTGGGCCGTAGAGAACGACTACGAACTCCGCTTCATCGAGCAGATGCCCCTGGACGCCCAGCATGGCTGGAAGCGCGACGGCATGATCACCGCGGGAGACATCCTCCAGTCCCTGCGCACCCGCTTCGAGCTGACCGAAGAGGGCTCCACGGAGCGCGGCTCGGCCCCCGCCGAGCGCTGGATCGTGGACGGCGGCCCGCACCGCGTCGGCGTCATCGCCTCCGTCACCCGCCCCTTCTGCTCGGCCTGCGACCGTACGAGGCTGACGGCCGACGGCCAGGTGCGCACCTGCCTCTTCGCCACCGAGGAGACCGACCTGCGCGCGGCACTGCGCGCGACCCCGGCCGAAGGCGCGGACGGCACGGCCGACGCGGAGGATGTGACCGGCTCGGACGAGGAGATCGCCCGCATCTGGAAGTTCGCCATGTGGGGCAAGAAGGCCGGCTCGGGCCTGGACGACCCCTCGTTCCTCCAGCCGGACCGCCCGATGTCGGCGATCGGCGGCTAGCTCCGGGGGCCGCTAATCCCGGCCCTGCCCCTCCGGTGTTTCCCACTCCGCCAGCGTCACGACTTCCTTCAACATGCCGCGTACACCGAGGAACTGCGAGAGATGCTCCCGGTGCTCCTCGCACGCGAGCCACGTCTTGCGCCGCTCCGGCGTGTGGATCTTCGGGTTGTTCCAGGCGAGGACCCAGACCGCGGCCGCGCGGCAGCCCTTGGCCGAGCAGATCGGCGTTCCGTCACTCACAGTCGCGTCCCACAACGTTGCGAAAACAAGGCGACGCCGAGCAGCCACGGGGGGAGCTGCCCGGCGTCGGTCTGTCGCTCCGACGGGGGATGCGGAGCGCGTACGAAGTATGTCACGGTCGACCCCGTCACTGGCACCGGAACCACATGATTGATCTGAGCTTTTCTTGAGCTTGGCGCAACGTCGACGGTCAGCTCTGCCCGTGCGAAGAGCCGCGCCGCTGGTCGTACGCGGCACCCACGGGATCTTCCGGGACGGATTCCGCGGGACCGACCGCGGCGGGCGGCGCCAGCATTGGCCGAGAAGGGGCGGGTACGAACGTCGACGGCAGCGAACGGTTGCTCTCCCGGCCCGCGTTGGCGATCACCACGGAGATGTAGGGGAGCAGGACGCCGAGCACCAGGGCGACGATGGCGACATGCCGCTCGACGTTCCACAGCACGGCCGCGGCGACGACGGAGACGGTCCGGACCGACATCGAGATCACGTAGCGGCGCTGCCGGCCGCGCACGTCCTCCGCGAGCCCCTGCCGGGCCCCCGTGATCCGGAAGACCTGGTCACCGCTCTGCTTTCGCATCACGTTCCACCGCCCTGTCCGCTGTACCGGACTCACCCCGGTATCTGCCCCGGTCCGGCTCACTCCACGTTACGCCTGACCTGCGCGGCCCACGAGACCGGGGCGCCCCTCATCGCGGCGGGGCTTCCTGGGCCGCGCCCCCGTATGGGGGCGCCCGACATGCGCCGTACGGGGCACGGGCCGACACTGGCGGTAATGCTCACGTAGAGCCGTACAAGGAGGCAGCTATGGGCTGGTTGTGGGCGATCATCGTGGGATTCGTGCTGGGGCTGATTGCCAAGGCGATCCTGCCCGGTAAGCAGCACAGTCCGATCTGGCTCACCACGGTGTTCGGCATCATCGGAGCCGTCCTGGGCAACTGGCTCGCGACGCAGTTCGGCATCAACGAGACCAAGGGCATCGACTGGGGCCGCCACGCCCTGCAAGTGGCCGCGCAGTCGTCATCGTCGGCCTCGGCGACGCGCTCTACAAGATGGTCCGGGGCAACAGACGCACGGCGTAGCCGTGGCGTAGCCGCACCGAAGGGGCCGGTCCGCATGGACCGGCCCCTTCGTGTGCGTCCGGGGCACGGCGGATCAGCCCGCCGTGACCTCGACCGCCGCCAGGTTCTTCTTGCCGCGCCGCAGCACCAGCCAGCGCCCGTGCAACAGCTCCTCGCGGGCGGGTACGGCGTCCTCGGCGGCGACCTTGACGTTGTTCACGTAGGCACCGCCCTCCTTCACCGTGCGCCGGGCCGCAGACTTGCTCGCCACCAGGCCGACCTCGGCGAACAGGTCCACCACCGGGCCCGGCTCGGCGACCTGGACGCGCGGCAGCTCGGAGAGCGCCGCCGCCAGCGTCGCCTCGTCCAGATCCGTCAGCTCGCCCTGGCCGAAGAGCGCCTTGGACGCGGCGATGACCGCCGCGCACTGATCGGCGCCGTGCACCAGCGTCGTCAGCTCCTCGGCGAGCGCGCGCTGGGCCGCGCGCGCCTGCGGCCGCTCCTCGGTCTGCCTCTCGATCTCCTCCAACTCCTCGCGGGACTTGAAGGACAGGATGCGCATGTACGTCGAGATGTCCCGGTCGTCCGTGTTCAGCCAGAACTGGTAGAACGCGTACGGCGTCGTCATCGTCGGGTCGAGCCAGACCGCGCCGCTCTCCGACTTGCCGAACTTGGTGCCGTCCGACTTGAGCATCAGCGGCGTACCGAGCGCGTGCACCGTGGCGTTCGGCTCCAGGCGGTGGATCAGGTCGATGCCCGCGGTGAGGTTGCCCCACTGGTCGCTGCCGCCGGTCTGGAGCGTGCAGCCGTACCGCCGGTACAGCTCCAGGAAGTCCATGCCCTGGAGGAGCTGGTAGCTGAACTCCGTGTAGGAGATGCCCTCCTGCGACTCCAGGCGCCGGGCCACCGAGTCCTTCGTCAGCATCTTGTTGACGCGGAAGTGCTTGCCGATGTCGCGCAGGAACTCGATCGCGGACATCCCCGCGGTCCAGTCGAGGTTGTTGACCATCGTGGCGGCGTTCTCGCCCTCGAAGGACAGGAACGGCTCGATCTGCGAGCGCAGCCGCGCCACCCAGTTCGCGACCGTCTCCGGGTCGTTCAGGGTGCGCTCGGCGGTCGGCCGCGGGTCGCCGATCTGGCCGGTGGCGCCGCC
Source organism: Streptomyces huasconensis (assembly GCA_004010275.1). GTDB lineage: Bacteria > Actinomycetota > Actinomycetes > Streptomycetales > Streptomycetaceae > Streptomyces > Streptomyces huasconensis. The sequence continues at coordinate 10,745 of RBWT01000059.1, read as the reverse complement.
GACCAGCGCCAGCGGGCGGTGCCCCGCCTGCTGGAGCCGGCGGACGGTGAGGACCTGCACGAGGTGCCCGACGTGCAGGCTCGCCGCGGTGGGGTCGAAGCCGCAATAGAACGTGACGGGACCGTCCGCGAGCGCCTTGCGCAGTGCGTCTTCATCGGTGGACAGGGCGAACAGCCCCCGCCACTTCAGCTCGTCGACGATGTCCGTCACGGGTCTCGCGTCTCCTTGGATGTACGGGTGGACTGCACGGATGTGCAGGTGCAGGGTCCGAGGTTATACGCCCTGGCTGATCGAACTCATATTGAAATCCGGGACGCGCAGCGCGGGCATCGCGGCCCGGTGATGTAGTCGCCCCACTCGCGCGGCAGCGTCTTCTCCGTACGGCCCGCCTCCGAGGCCCGGCCGAGCAGGTCGACCGGGGATTCGTTGAACCGGAAGTTGTTCACCTCGCCCACGACCTCGCCGTTCTCGACGAGGTAGACACCGTCCCTGGTCAGGCCGGTCAGCAGCAGGGTGGCCGGGTCGACCTCGCGGATGTACCAGAGGCAGGTGAGCAACAGGCCGCGCCCGGTGGCGGCGACCATCTCGTCCAGGGAGCGGTCGCCGCCCCCGTCCAGGACGAGGTTGTCGATGGCGGGCGTCACCGGCAGCCCGGTCAGCTCCGCGGTGTGCCTGCTGGTCGCCAGGTGGGCCAGCTCACCGGCGCGCATCCACTCGGTGGCGGTCAGCGGCAGGCCGTTGTCGAAGACGGACGTGTCGTCGCCGGAGGCGTGGGCGAGGACGAACGGCGCCGACTCCAGACCGGGCTCGCGCGGGTCGCTGCGCAGCGTCAGCGGCAGCTGGGCGATCCGCTCGCCGAGACGCGTGGCGCCGCCCGGCTTGGCGAACACCGTGCGGCCCTCGGCGGCGTCCCGGGCCGAGGAGGACCACATCTGGTAGATCAGCAGGTCGGCCACGCGGTCGGCGGCAGCAGCGTCTCGTACCGCCCGGCGCGCAGGTCGACGCGCCGCTCGGCCCAGCCGAGGCGCTGGGCCAGCTCGGCGTCGAGGGCGGCCGGGTCGACGTCCTTGAAGTCACGGGTGGCCCGCCCCGCCCACGCCGACCTGGCGCGGTCCGGTGACTTGGCGTTCAGCTCCAGGGTGCCGTTGGGCTGGTCGTGCCGCAGGCGCAGCCCCGCCGACGTACCGAGGTAGCTCGACACGTACTCGTGGTTCGCGAAGCCGTACAGCTCGCGGCCGCCCGCGCGGGCCCGGGCGAAGGCCTCGCCGAGGGCGGGGGCGAAGTCCGCGAAGACCGCGGAGGAGGTCTCGGCCGGGGCGTCCGTGAAGTCGGGGGTGGCGGCGGTGCCGGTCACAGCGGCCGCGCGTCCTCGGCGGGGCCCGCCTTCCGGGCGGCTTCCTCGGCGGCCCGGACCAGCGGCTCCAGGTCGTCGGCGGTGACGGCCGAGCGCGAGACGACGCCGGTGGCGGTGCCCTCCGTGCCGTCGACGGTGGCGATGACGGTGAGGGTCCGGCCGCGGGTGACGCCGTTGGTGGTCAGGGCGTTGCCCGCCCAGCGCAGGTTCGCCGACGACTCCTCGTCGGCGATGACGACGCAGCCGTCGGCGGTGGACAGGTCGAGGGCGCGCTCGACGATCTCGTGCGGCTTGGTGGCGCTGCGGCTCATCGGCCGGCCTCCTGCGTGGTGTTCAGAATGTTCACGCCCCGGAAGAGGGCGGACGGGCAGCCGTGCGAGACCGCGGCGACCTGGCCCGGCTGGGCCTTGCCGCAGTTGAAGGCGCCACCGAGGACGTACGTCTGCGGGCCGCCGACGGCGGCCATCGAGCCCCAGAAGTCGGTGGTCGTGGCCTGGTAGGCGACGTCGCGCAGCTGTCCGGCGAGCCGCCCGTTCTCGATCTTGTAGAAGCGCTGCCCCGTGAACTGGAAGTTGTAGCGCTGCATGTCGATCGACCACGACCGGTCGCCGACGACGTAGATCCCGCGGTCGACCCCCGCGATCAGGTCCTCCGTGGAGAGCCCGCCGGGGTCCGGCTGGAGCGACACGTTCGCCATGCGCTGCACCGGCACGTGGCCGGGGGAGTCCGCGTACGCGCAGCCGTTCGAGCGTGCGAAGCCGGTGAGCCTCGCGATGCGCCGGTCCAGCTGGTAGCCGACGAGCGTGCCGTCCTTGACCAGGTCCCAGGACTGCGCGGCGACGCCCTCGTCGTCGTACCCGATGGTGGCGAGGCCGTGCTCGGCGGTCCGGTCACCGGTGACGTTCATCAGCGGCGAGCCGTACGCCAGCTCGCCGAGCTGGTCGAAGGTGGCGAAGGAGGTGCCCGCGTACGCCGCTTCGTAGCCGAGCGCGCGGTCGAGTTCGGTGGCGTGGCCGATCGACTCGTGGATGGTCAGCCAGAGGTTCGACGGATCGACGACGAGGTCGTACGAGCCCGCCCGGACGCTCGGCGCCCGCATCTTTTCCGCCAATTGCTCGGGAAGGCGCTCCAGCTCGCTCTGCCAGTCCCAGCCGGTCCCGGTGAGGTACTCCCAGCCCCGCCCCACCGGCGGCGCGAGCGTGCGCATGGAGTCGAACTCACCGCTCGACTCGTCGACGGCGACCGCGGTGAGCTGCGGGTGCAGGCGGACCCGCTGCTGCGTGGTCACCGTGCCCGCCGTATCCGCGTAGAACTTGTTCTCGTGCACCGTCAGCAGCGAGGCGTCGACATGCGCGACCCCCTCGGCGGCAAGCAGCCGCGCGCTCCAGTCGCCGAGCAGCCCGGCCTTGTCCTCGTCGGGCACGGAGAAGGGGTCGATCTCGTACGACGACACCCACGTCCGGTCGGCGTGCACGGGCTCGTCCGCCAGCTCCACCCTCTCGTCGGCCCCGGCGTCCTTGCCGACCTGCGCGGACAGCTTGGCCATGGCCACGGCCCGCGAGGCCACCTTCGCCGCGGCGTCCATGGTCAGGTCGACGCCCGAGGCGAACCCCCACGCCCCGCCGTGCACGACCCGCACCGCGTACCCCAGGTCGGTGGTGTCCGAACCGCCGGCCGGCCGGGCGTCCCGCAGCCGCCAGGACGCGCTGCGCACCCGCTCCAGCCGGAAGTCCGCGTGCTCGGCCCCGAGCGCCCGCGCGCGGGCCAGCGCGGCGTCGGCTAGGGGGCGCAGCGGCAACGCCGTGAAGGCTTCATCGATGGAATGAGGCACGAAGGTCTCCCTGCTGTCGGCACCGGTCGGCTCCGATCATGTCGCGCCCTGCGGGCCCTTTGCCAGAGCTTTCTGTAGGGACCCGACAGGGAGTGCTGTCCGCCACTGTCGGTCGCCGATTCTCCGTATCGCGGAAGGTACCGATAGGTTTTCGAGGTACCAGACCGCTTATCGAAAGGGTGATCCGTTGAGCCGCTCGGTTCTCGTCACCGGAGGAAACCGGGGCATCGGCCTCGCCATCGCCCGCACCTTCGCCGACGCCGGCGACAAGGTCGCGATCACCTACCGCTCGGGCGAGCCGCCGAAGGACCTCACCGGCGCCGGGGTCCTCGCCGTCAAGTGCGACATCACCGACGCCGAGCAGGTGGAGCAGGCCTACAAGGAGATCGAGGAGAAGCACGGGAACGTCGAGGTCCTGGTCGCCAACGCGGGCATCACCAAGGACCAGCTCCTGATGCGCATGTCCGAGGAGGACTTCACGTCCGTCCTCGACACCAACCTCACCGGCACCTTCCGCGTCGTCAAGCGCGCCAACCGCGGCATGCTGCGGGCCAGGAAGGGCCGCGTCGTCCTCATCTCCTCGGTCGTGGGCCTGATGGGCGGTCCGGGGCAGGCCAACTACGCCGCTTCCAAGGCGGGCCTGGTCGGCTTCGCGCGCTCCCTCGCCCGCGAGCTCGGGTCGCGCAACCTCACCTTCAACGTCGTCGCGCCCGGTTTTGTCGACACCGACATGACCAAGGTGCTGACGGACGAGCAGCGTGCGGGCATCGTCTCCCAGGTGCCGCTCGGCCGTTACGCGCAGCCGGAGGAGATCGCCGCCGCGGTCAAGTTCCTCGCGTCCGACGACGCCTCGTACATCACTGGAGCCGTCATCCCCGTTGACGGCGGATTGGGCATGGGTCACTGATCACATGAGCGGAATTCTCGACGGCAAGCGCATCCTCATCACCGGTGTGCTGATGGAGTCCTCCATCGCCTTCCACGCGGCCAAGGTCGCCCAGGAGCAGGGCGCGGAGGTCATCCTGACCGCCTTCCCGCGGCCCACCCTCACCGAGCGCATCGCCAAGAAGCTCCCCAAGCCCGCCAAGGTCATCGAGCTGGACGTGACCAACCAGGAGCACCTGGACCGCCTCGCGGGCCTGGTCAAGGACGAGCTGGGCGGCCTGGACGGCGTCGTCCACTCCATCGGCTTCGCCCCGCAGGGCGCCTTCAACTTCCTGGAGGCCACCTTCGAGGACGTCTCCACGGCGATGCACGTCTCGGCGTACTCCCTGAAGTCGCTCACGATGGCCTGCCGCCCGCTGTTCGAGGACGGCGCCTCGGTCGTCGGTCTCACCTTCGACGCGCAGTACGCGTGGCCGAAGTACGACTGGATGGGCCCGGCCAAGGCCGCCCTGGAGGCCACCAGCCGCTACCTCGCCCGCGACCTGGGCAAGGAGAACATCCGCTGCAACCTCATCTCCGCGGGCCCGATCGGCTCCATGGCGGCCAAGTCGATCCCCGGCTTCGCCGACCTCGCGGACGTCTGGAACAGCCGTTCGCCGCTGGAGTGGGACATGGCCGACCCGGAGCCCGCGGGCCGCGGCATCGTCGCCCTGCTCTCGGACTTCTTCCCGAAGACCACCGGCGAGATCATCCACGTCGACGGCGGCGTGCACATGATGGGCGCCTGACCGGTCGACACCGCCCTGACCAGGGCTTGACCGTCCTGACCAGGGCTTGCGTACGAAGATGACGCCCCGTTCCCCGCAGTGCGCGAGGGACGGGGCGTCACCCGTTCGGCCCACCGGCCGGGCGCGGCCGGGGAGGGCCGCGCACCCTGAAGTGTGCGTCTCTCCGGTGCGGTGCTCGCCGCTCTCGCCCTGCTGGTCGCCGTACCCACGGGTGCCGCGTCCCTCGGCGACACCGGTCCCGACCGCCACGCGCGCGTGGGGGAGCCGGCCGGGCGCGAGCCCCGGCCCTTCGGCGCGGAGTGCCGCACCCGGGTCCATGGCTCCGCGGTCATCGCGTACTGCCACAACCCGTACCCCGAGACCGACCGGGTGCGCCTGCACGTCGAGTGCGACCGGTGGTGGGACCTCGACGTCGACAGCGCGCCGGTCGAGGCGGGGCCCGCGCAGACCGTGCGGCTCGCGGGACGGTGCTGGAAAGAGGTCCGCGCGGCCTGGGTCAGCCACCAGAAGTGAGCCTCAGCTTCGGCCGGCGCCCTGGGTGAGCCGCTCCGGGCGGCACATGAAGGGGTAGCTCGCCGCCTCCGCCGCGGCGGCCTCCCTGTCCCGCGCGCGGATCGCGTCGACCAGGCGGGCGTGGTCCATGTGGGCCTCGGGGCTCAGGTCCCCGCCGATGTCCTCGCGCAGCCAGTCCCGCAGGACCTCGCCGAGGTCGGCGTAGAGCGCCGTCATGACGTCGTTGTGGGACGCGGCCACCACGGCCATGTGGAAGGTCGCGTCCGCCGTCACGAAGTCCTCCGCGTCTCCCGCCGCCCAGGCCTGCTCGCGGCGTGCGAGCAGGCGTCGAGCTGCCTGAGGTCGCGTTCGGTGCGGCGCTCGGCGGCGAGCCGCGCGGCGCTCGACTCCAGCGTGCTGGCGCAGCTCGGCGATGTGCCGCGGGTCGGCGTCGGCGAACCTGCGGTGCATCACGCCCGCCAGCTCGCTCGTCGCGATGACGAAGGTGCCGGAGCCCTGCCGGATGTCGAGCAGGCCGTTGTGCGCGAGGGCGCGAACAGCCTCCCTGACGGTGTTCCTGGCCACACCCAGCTGTTCGACCAGCTCCGGCTCGGTGGGGATGCGGGAGCCGACCGGCCACTCGCCCGAGGAGATCTGGTTGCGCAGCTCGGTGATGACCTGTTCGGAGAGCGCCGAACGGCGAGGAGTGGTCAGCGGCATGACATTCCTTCGTGCGTACCGAAACAGAGTGGACAGCCAATCATCCCATGATTCTATGATGGGTCCATGGCTAGCGAGGAAACCACGACGATGAGCCCGGCGACGAGCCCGGCGAGCCCACCGGCGACATCTGCCCCGCATCCGGGGTCTTCCACTCCCGGGCCTTCTACGGGGTCGGCGGGGTCGGCGGAGAAACACGCCCCCCACGCGCGCGGGGCGACGCGTCTGGTCGTCGTCGGCATCGTCCTCGCGGCCCTCAACCTCCGCCCGGCCATCACCAGCCTCGGCGCCCTTCTCGAAGAGGTGCGCGACGGCCTCGGCATGAGCGGCACCCTCGCCGGACTCCTCACCTCCGTGCCGCCGCTGTGCTTCGCGGTCTTCGGCGTGATGGCGCCCCGGTTCGCCCGCCGCTTCGGCCCCAGCGCCGTGGTCTGCGTCGGCATGGCCGCCATCGCCGCGGGCCTGGTCATACGTCCCTTCATCGGGGGCACGGCCGGCTTCCTCGCCGCCACCGCGCTCGCCCTCATGGGCATCGCGGTCAGCAACGTCCTGATGCCGGTCATCGTCAAGCGCTGGTTCCCCGACCGGGTCGGCTCCATGACCGGCCTGTACTCGATGGCCCTCGCCCTCGGCACCTCCCTCGCCGCGGCCCTCACGGTCCCGATGACCGACGCGCTGGGCGGCCGCTGGCAGACCGGCCTCGCCGTCTGGGCGATGCTCGCCGTCGTCGCCGTCGTGCCGTGGATTCCGCTCGTCCGTGACCGGAGCGCGGCCTCCGCCGCCCCCGAGCACGTCAGCGCCACCGTCCGGCACGAAGACGCGGAACTGCGCATCACCCACAGCCGCACCGCCTGGGCGCTCGCCGTCTTCTTCGGGCTCCAGGCCACGGCCGCGTACATCACCATGGGCTGGATGCCGCAGATCTTCCGGGACGCGGGCGTTCCCGCGGGCGAGGCGGGCGTGCTGCTCGCCGTCACGATGGCCATGGGCGTCCCGCTCGCCTTCGTCATCCCCAGGGTCGCCACGCGCCTGACCAACCAGGGCCCCGTCGTCCTCGTCCTCGGCCTCTGCGGCCTCTCCGGGTACGCGGGCCTCTACCTCGCCCCCGCGGGCGGCGCGTGGGTCTGGGCGCTGCTGCTCGGCGTCTCCAACTGCGCCTTCCCGCTCGCCCTCACCATGGTCGGCATGCGGGCCAAGAGCAGCGTGGGCGTGGCCAAGCTCTCCGCCTTCGCGCAGAGCACCGGTTACCTGATCTCGATCCCCGGGCCGCTCCTGGTGGGCGTCCTCTACCAGCACAGCGGCGGCTGGGGCCTGCCGATCGCGCTGATGGCGGGCCTGATGGTGCCGCAGATCATCGTCGGCACCCTGGCGGGCCGCAACCGCACGGTCGAGGACGAGGTGGCGGCCAAAGCGGCCGGAGCGGCTGGGACGGCCTGACCCCGAAGGCGGGGGTGCGGGGCAGGGGTGCGAGACTGGCGGCATGCCCGTCCTTGACCCGAACCCCCAGAACGGCCAGAAGAAGCTGCTCATCGTGCTCGGCTCGATGCTGGCCATCACCGTGATCATCGGCATCGTCGCCTCCATCGCCTCCCCGTGAGCCGCCTCCCCGCGAGCTGACTTCCGCAGCGGCCCGAGCGGGCTCCGGGAGGGCTCCGGGAGGGCTCCGATCGGGCGGATGGTGGGGTTAGCACCCCCATCCCCTAGGGGGTCAGTCTCAGGGTCAAGTGGGTGGATCACCGGATGGGCCAAGGGCCGCCGATCGCCTAGTTTCGAGATGTGCCCGCGACGCGGCGGGCACCGGCCACTCGAAGAGACGACACGGAGGCGGCATGTCGGTCCGTACGCACACCCGGCGCGACCCCGCGGAGTCGGGCGGCGTCGACATCCAGCTCCCGTGGTGGGCGATCGCCCTGCCCGCCGTCGCCTTCGCGGCCCTGCTCCTGCTGATCCTCAACCCCGCGGACGCGCACGCCGCGAGCAGCGAGCCCGCCGTCACCCACCTCATCGAGCACATACAGGCCCTGATCTCGCGCAGGACCCCGTGAGGCCGGCCCCGCCGGAAGGCATCATCCATGCCGGGTGACCGCGTCAACTACCCGCGCCCTGTGGCGCGTTTCATGCGAAGCTGGGGTGCATGAGCGTCGCAGAACCCCGCAGGATTGTCCTCTTCCGGCATGCGAAGGCCGACTGGCCGCAGGTCTCCGACCACGAACGGCCGCTCGCCGACCGCGGTCGCAGGGACGCCCCCGTCGCCGGACGCAAGCTGGCCGACAGCGGCATCCCCTTCGACCTGGCCCTCTGCTCGACCGCGGTCCGCACCCGCGAGACCTGGAAGCTCGCCGTCCAGGAACTGCCGCAGCGGCCGAAGACGGTCTACGAGGAGAGGTTGTACGAAGCCTCCCCCGGCGAGCTGATCGCCGTGCTCAACGAAACCCCGGACGACGTGCAGAACGTCGTCCTGATCGGCCACAACCCCGGCATCCAGGGTCTGACCGACGTGCTCGCGGGAGACGCCGAGGGCAATACCCGGGAGCGGTTGAACCGCCGCGGCTTCCCGACCGCGACCTTCTCCGTCCTGACGTACTCCGGTTCGTGGAAGGCGCTCGAACCCGGCGTGGCCACCCTCGTCGACTACTGGGCACCGTCCGAGTAACCCTCCACCGTCCCTCCTTCCTCGTACGCGGACGGGGCCCCGCACCACGAAGGTGCGGGGCCCCGTCGTGCGTACCGAAGCCCGTTCATGCGTACCCGGGCAGCGCAGGAGCGTGAGGCGACCGTCGGGCCATGAGGAGGGTGACCGTCGATCCGGCGACCCTCATCCGCGAACCTCAGTCCAAGTGGGTGTCCGCGGCCTCGACCTCTTCCCGGGTGATCCCGAGGAGATAGAGGACGGTGTCCAGGAAGGGCACGTTCACCGCGGTGTGCGCGGCCTCGCGGACCACCGGCTTGGCGTTGAAGGCGACACCGAGCCCCGCCGCGTTGAGCATGTCGAGGTCGTTCGCGCCGTCGCCGATCGCGACGGTCTGCTCCAGCGGAACGCCCGCCTCCTTGGCGAAACGGCGCAGCAGCCGGGCCTTGCCCGCCCGGTCGACGATCTCGCCGGTCACTTTGCCGGTGAGCTTGCCGTCGACGATCTCCAGCGTGTTGGCCTGGGCGAAGTCGAGGCCGAGACGTTCCTTCAGGTCGTCGGTCACCTGGGTGAAACCACCCGAGACGACGCCCACTTGATAGCCGAGACGCTTGAGGGTGCGGATGAGAGTGCGGGCCCCCGGCGTCAGCCGGACCTCGGAGCGGACCTTGTCGACGACCGACGCGTCGAGACCCGCGAGCAGCTCCACGCGCGCGTGGAGCGACTGCTCGAAGTCCAGCTCGCCGCGCATCGCGGCCGCCGTCACCTCGGCGACCTCGGCCTCGCAGCCGGCGTGCGCGGCGAAGAGCTCGATGACCTCGTCCTGGATGAGCGTCGAGTCGACATCCATCACGACCAGGCGCTGCGCACGGCGGTGCAGCCCCGCCGCGACTACCGCGACGTCCACGCCGAGCCGCGCGGCCTCTATGGCGAGGGCGGTGCGCAGCGGCTCGGTCTCGGTGCCGGACACCGCGAACTCGACGGCGGTGACCGGGTACTTGGCGAGCCGGAAGATACGGTCGATGTTGCCGCCGGTGGCCGTTATACGGGCGGCGATCGCGGCCGTCGACTCCGAGGTGAGCGGGTGACCGAGCACGGTCACGAGCGAGCGGCCGAGGCCGCGGGGCCGGTTGTCGCCGATGCCCGAGATGATCTCGGCCTGCATCTTCATGGACTCCGCCCAGCTGTGGACGGTGGCGCGCAGATCACCCTCCAGACCGGCGGGCGGCTCGGTCACGAGCGCGCACAGGACTATCCGGCCGCGGGTGACGACCTGCTCGATGTCGACGACATCGACGGAGTAGGCGGCGAGGGTGTCGAAGAGGCCGGCGGTCAGGCCGGGGCGGTCCTTGCCGAAGATCTTGACGAGGAGCGTCGGGACGTCGGCCGGCTGAGGGGGCTGCGAAGCACTCATGGTGATCCCTACGGTATCCGCCCCCTCCACACCTCCGCCCGGCCGGTCCGCGTGCCGGACACCGCGCGGACCGGCCTCGTTGCCCGAAGCCGTGGATCAGCGTGGGCCCGGTGGTTTCTTCGGGGATGGTGTCCGCTGGGGCGGCGGGGGAGGCGGTGGCGGGGGAGGCCAGTCACCGGGCCGGGGGGCGCTTCGGCTGGCGGCCGGGGCGGGGGTACGAGGGGCCCGGCGACGGTCGGGGCACTGGATTCGTCGCGCAGCTGGCCGCAGGTAAGGGTTGGTGTCCGGGTTCGGCGGGCGGGGGCGGAGTACCGGGGTGGTAGGGGGCCCGCATCGTATGGCCCGGCTCCGTACGGCACGGCTCCGGGGCCGCCTGGCTTGTCCGTATCGCTGGGGCTGGGGCTGGGGCTGGGACTGGGGCTGGGAGCGTGGAGACGGGGCCGGAGCCGGGACCACGGCCGCGAGCAGGGTCGGGGTCGAACCCGGAGTCGGAGCCAAGGTTGGAGTCGGAGTCGGGACCAGGGCCAGGGTCGGACCCGGAGTCGCGGCCAAGGTGGGGGTCGAAGTCGGGGCCGTGACCAGGGCCGGGACAGGGACCAGGGTCAGGGCACGGCCGGGGTCGGGGCTCGGGA
>RBWT01000058.1 GCA_004010275.1 Streptomyces huasconensis | reverse complement strand
CTGCGGCCTTCCTGCGCCCACCCACCCCCGTACGCCTCCTCTGCTGCGCCTTGCCGCACACCCTAGAGGTACGTGGGGCGCCTCCGCCGGGCCTCTTGCGCCCCGGTCCGGCGGCCTTCGGGACTCCGGGGAGAGGAACGGCACGGCGATGGCACGGAGTTGTGCGAAGATTCCGTGCCCCAGTTGGGGATCGAGCGACAAAAGAGGAAACAGAGTGATACCCAAGAGATACAGACCCGCCGTCGTCGCGGGTCTCACCGCAGCCGTGGCGTCCGGCTCCCTGCTGGCGCCCCCCGCGCACGCGGACACCCCCAAGAGCGAGCCGCGCAAGGCCGACCGCAAGGCGATGGCCACCTTCGCCCGCATCGCCGATGACGTCCTCTCCCGGCGCACCCAGGCCCTGGTGGAGGAGCACGCGGCCCGCGGCGGCTCCGGTGACGGCGCCGCCACGACGCGCATGTCCGGCCGGCTGAAGAAGGACGAGGACGCCGCGTTCCGGTCGTTGCGCGCCCGCAAGGCCCGGCTGGCGAAGCTCGGCGAGGCCTACACGAAGGCGGACACCCGCGTCGTCGTGGACCGCGCCACCATCACCGGCGGCACGGCGACCGTCCAGGTCACCTCGTCGTCGACGCTCACCTACAAGAAGGTGCGCGGGGACGAGCCGGCCACCACCGCGTTCTCCACGCGGCAGGAGCTGAAGCTCGCCGGCACGAAGGACGGCGGCTGGAAGCTGACCGCGATCACCTCGCGGGACGGCGGCCCCGGCGCGGTCAACGAGCCGTCGGTGGCCCGGGTGAACACCGTCCCGGACGACGGCAACCAGTACCCCGACGGCACCTCGGCCTCCACCAAGCGCCCCTCGACGCCGACGCCCTCGGGGAAGACGGCCACCACGTACGACTACGCCGCCATGGCGCGCTACGCGGAGAAGTACTGGTACAGCTACAACCGCGCGTACCGGAAGTTCAACGGGGCCGGCGGCGACTGCACCAACTTCGTCAGCCAGGCGCTGCACGCGGGCGGCTGGAAGCCCGTTCCCGGCTCCGCCCAGGACTACCGGAACTGGTGGTACGGCAGCACGAGCCAGAGCACCTCCTGGGTCGGCGTGAACGAGTGGGCCTGGTTCACGCTGTCCAACCGGCGGGCCCCCAACCTGGCGAACGTCTACCAGCTGGACGTCGGCGACGTCCTCCAGGTGGACTTCGACAAGAACGGGTCCAAGGACCACACCATGATGGTGACGTACCGCAACGGGCGGGGCATGCCGTACCTGACGTACCACTCGACCGACACGTACCGCAGGTCGCTGGCGAGCGTCATCGCGTCCTACCCCGACGCGCGTTACTTCGCGTACCGCACCTGACGGACCGGTATCCCCACGGGGCCGGCGCGGGCTGCCGGCGGAGCGATCCGCCAGGACCGCCGCGCCGGTCCTTCCACGAGATGCCTTCCGTGAGATGCCTGCCGTGAGATGCCTGCCTTCCGTGGGGTGGGCCGGGTGGTTCACCCGGCCGGCCGCACCCGTGGCAGCGCGCCGTTTCCTTCTCCAGGGGCAAGGGCAACCGCACCCTATGGACCACTCGAAAGCGCCGGTACTCGAAGCCCTGGCCGCCTACCACGCCGAAGGGCAGACCCCCTTCACCCCGCCGGGCCACAAGCAGGGGCGCGGCGCCGATCCGCGGGTCCGTGAGGTGCTCGGGGACGCGGTGTTCCGCTCGGACGTCCTGGCGACCAGCGGCCTCGACGACCGGACGTCCTCCCACGCGTCCAGGAAGAGGCGCAGGCCCTCATGGCGGACGCCGTCGGCGCCGAGCACACGTTCTTCTCGACCTGCGGCAGCTCCCTGTCGGTCAAGTCGGCGATGCTGGCGGTGGCGGGGCCGCACGAGAAGCTGCTCGTGGGGCGCGACGCCCACAAGGCCGTGGTCTCCGGACTGATCCTCTCCGGCATCCGGCCGATCTGGGTCACGCCGCAGTGGGACCCCGATCGGCATCTGGCGCACCCGCCGTCCGCCGAGGCCTTCGAGGCGGCCTTCGCCGAGCATCCCGACGCCAAGGGCGCCCTCGTGACGACGCCCACGCCGTACGGCACGTGTTCGGATCTGGCCGCCATCGCGCAGGTCTGCCACCGGCGGGGCAGGCCGCTCATCGTGGACGAGGCCTGGGGCGCCCATCTGCCCTTCCATCCGGACCTGCCGACCTGGGCCATGGACGCCGGGGCCGACGTGTGCGTCACCTCCGTGCACAAGATGGGTTCCGGCCTGGAGCAGGGTTCGGTCTTCCATCTCCAGGGCGACCTGATCGAGCCCGAGGTGCTCAAGAGCCGCGAGGACCTCCTCGGCACCACCAGCCCCTCCGTGCTGCTGTACGCCGCTCTGGACGGCTGGCGGCGCCAGATGGTGGAGCACGGGCGCGCCCTCTACGACGACGCGCTCGCCCTCGCCGCGTCCCTGCGGACCCGGATCGCCGGCATCGACGGGATGCACGTCCACGGGCGGGACGACTTCTGCGGGCCCGGCCGCGCTGCCGACATGGACCCCCTCCAGATCATCGTCGACATCACCTCGCTCGGTACGACGGGTTATCGCGCGGCGACTGGCTGCGCGAACACCACCAGGTCAACCTGCATCTGTGCGACCACCGCCGGATCAGCGCCCAGCTGACCCACGCCGACGACGAACACACCGCCCGGACGCTTCTCACGGCGCTGCGGGACGTCGCCGCGCACGCGGACGAGCTGCGGCCCGCGGAGCAGGTCGAGGTCCCGGACCCCCGGCAGCTGCGGCTCGAACAGGTGCTGCTGCCGCGCGACGCGTATTTCGGTCCGACCGAGCAGGTTCCGTGGGAGAAGGCCATCGGCCGGATCACCGCGGAGATGCTCACCCCGTATCCGCCGGGCATCCCCGCCGCGCTGCCCGGCGAACGGCTCAACGCGGACGTCGTGCGCTATCTGCGCACGGGCGTCGACGCCGGCATGGTCGTGCCGGATGCCGCCGACACCGAGGTCAAGAGCGTGCGGGTGGCGGTCGAGGACTGAACTCGCGGCGCAGGTCCAGGCATGAGAGCGCGATGACGGGGAACCCGTAGGCCACCGGAGTGTGTCCGACAGGAGGGGTTTGTGGTCGTGCTGAAGCCGGAGCCGCGCTCAGTGAGAACTCTGCTCGCCCGTTACGCCTGCGCGCGCATCGCGCTCGTGGAGAAGGCCGACCCCGCGTGGCAGCGGGAGTTGGAGGACGTCACCTACACGCTGTGCGTGGTGACAGGCACGCAGTCGGTCACCGACGCGATCGCGGCTGCCGACGAGATCCTGGCGACGGCCGAGCGCCCCGACATACGACCGGCCACGCCTCCGGCACAGGACCCGGCGCAGGACACGGTCCTGGCGGCCTGAGAGGCCCACACGCGACGCCAGACGGCGACGGCTCACCGGTTTCACGACCGGTAAGCCGTCGCCGTTCTGCGTGCGATCCCGTGGCTTTCGGTCACTCGCCGGCCGCGGCCTTGCGGTGGTGGGAGGTCCAGGCCTGCTTGGGCACATCCGGGCGCAGCAGGATGTCTGCCGCGGTGCTCGCCAGTGCGTTCGCCGCCGCCAGCATGACCTCGCGGCCCCGCGGCCCGGCTGCCGCCCGGGCGAACTCAGGGGTGTGGTCCGAGCCGTCCGACCCCATGATGGCGACGAACGGATGGATCGCGGGCACCCGGGTGCTGACGTTGCCGATGTCCGAGGAGCCGAGGTAGACCCCCGCCGCGGGCTCCGACAGCCGGATGCCCGCCTGCTCCAGGTGCCCCGCGAACAGCCCGGAGAGCACGTCGTTGTCGCGGAAGTGCTCGTACCGGGCGGCCACCTCGGCGACCTCCGCCCGCGTCCCCGTGGCCAGCGCGACGCCCTGGGCGCACGAGCGCAGCTCCTCCACCAGGTCCGCCAGGGCGGACGTGGTCGCGCCCCGCAGTCCGAAGAGCCCTTCCGCGTACTCGGGGACGATGTTCGTCGCCCGGCCCCCGTCCGTGACGATGCCCTGGATGTGCGATCCGGCGGGCAGCCGCCGGTCCAGGACGCCGAGCGTGTTGAACAGCTGGATCAGCGCCCCCAGCGCGTCGATGCCCTCCGTGGGGTTGCCCGTCGGGTGCGCGGCCCTGCCGTGGAAGCCGATGCGTACCTGCGCGCTCGCCGTCAGGGGCGCCCACGTCCAGTCGTACACGCCCGGGTGGAACATCAGCGCGGCGTCCACGCCGTCGAACAGGCCCGCCGCCACCTCCGCGACCTTGCCGCACGCCGCGCTCCTCGCCGGCGTCCCGACGGCCAGCAGGGTCCCGGCGGCATCACCGAGCGCCGCCCGCGCGGCGAGGGCCGCTCCGAGCCCCGCCGCCGCGATGAGGTTGTGGCCGCAGGCGTGTCCCAGCTCCGGCAGGCCGTCACCACTCCATCAACAGGGCGACGCGCGGGGCCCCTTCGGGCGCGGCCGCCGCGTCCGTGCGGGCGACGAAGGCGGTCGGCAGTCCCGCGGCGCCCCGCTCCACCAGGAACCCCTCGTGCTCCAGCTCGTCCGCCAGCAGCCGGGCGGCGCGGTGCTCCTCGTAGGCGGCCTCGGGTTCGTGGTGCAGCGCGAGGCTCACGTCCCAGAGCCGCTCGGCGCGTGCGGCGACCTCCTGTTCGATGCGGGCGTACACGGAATCCATGTCCGTGTCCCTGGGGTGCGCATCCCTGGGGTGTGACACGTGGCCTCCTCGGACTCGGACCGGGCCTGCCGGGTTCCCCGGCGGCGACACGGGACGTGTTCCACGGATGCGGGCGGCTCACACGGGCCTCGACGGCGCCGTTCCGGTCCTCGTGAACGGTGCCGGGGGTCAGCCGAACCACGCTTGGGTGGAGAGTTCCGGGCGGGCTCCGTGCAGGGTGCGGCCGAGGACGATCGCGCTGGAGACGAGTCCGACGTGGCTGAGCCCTTGGGGGAAGTTGCCGAGAAAGATTCCGGTGGCCGGATCGATCTGCTCGGGCAGCAGCCCGAGATCGTTGGCGTAGGAGCACAACTGGTCGAAGAGTTCGTGCGCTTCCTCGACGCGGCCTTGTCCGACGAGGTTGTCCACCAGCCAGAAACTGCACAGCAGGAACGCGCCTTCCGGCTGCCCGATGCCGTCGGGCGAGTGCTCGGGGAGGTAGCGGTAAAGCAGTCCGCCACCGGCGCCGAGCCGTTCGGAGATGGCGCGGGTGGTGGCGACCATGCGCGGGTGGTCGGCGGGCACCACACGCCGCAGGGGAAGGGCCAGCAACGAACTGTCGAGGGCCCCGCCCGCCCCCAGGTGTTCGGTCAGCGCCCCCGCTTCGGCGTCCCACGCCGCGTTCAGGATGTGTTCCGTGAGACGGCGTGCCTCTTTGGCCCACGTATCGGCCTCTCCCGGCAGGTCGAGACGGCGGGAGAGGCGGGCGGCGCGGTCCAGGGCGACTTGGCACATGGCAGCGGAGTACGTGAAGGGCCGTCCTGGTGTGCGCACCTCCCAGATACCGTGGTCCGGCGTGTTCCACGCGGTGCGTGCCTTGTGCGCGAGGCCGGCCAGGCGCTCCCAGAGTTCGGGGGCAGCGTGCCGCCGGTCGCCGACCACTGGAAGGCGCAATCGAGGATCTCGCCGTAGACGTCGTGCTGGATCTGTCCCGAGGCGGCGTTTCCCCAGCGCACCGGGGCGGAGGCGCGGTACCCCGACAGCTCCGGGTCGATCGACTCGGGCGCGGGGGCGCGGCCGTCGACGTCGTACAGGACACGGGGCCGGTCCTGCCACTGCGCGGTGTTCAGCGCCCAGCGCAGGAAACGCCCCGCTTCCTGCGGCAGCCCGATGCGGCGCAGCGCGAACACCGTGTAGGCCGCGTCCCGGACCCAGGTGTAGCGGTAGTCCCAGTTGCGGGTGCCGTTGATGCATTCGGGCAACGAGGAGGTGGGGGCCGCGACGATCGCCCCGTTGTCCATGTGGTCCAGCAGTTTCAGGGTGATCGCGGAGCGGCGTACCAGCGGGGGTTGCGGTACGGCGGTCACGACGCGGGCCGACCAGCGCCGCCACACCCGCTCGGTCTGCGCCAGGGCCGTCTGCGCGTCGTCAGGCGGGCCGGGCCCGAAGGGTTGCTCCCAGTCAAGGGTGAGCGAGAGCCGCTCCCCGGCTCGCATGTGCAGGGTGCTGTCGCTGCCGGTCAGAGGGTGGGAGCAGGTGAGGCCGAGCGAGAACCGCCGGTGTGCGCAGTCGACCCTCCACCTGTACGGGCCGCCGGTGAGGTGTGCTCCTCCCCGGGGGTGCAGCGTGACGTCCAGGTCCACCTCGCCATGGGTGACGCGAGCGGTGCGCAGCAGAACTCCCGCTCCGGGCCGCCCGCTCTCTTCGAGCCGCGCCGCGGGGTGCAGCGCGAAGGCATCGGTCAGTTCGACGGTGCCGGTGGGTGTGCGCATGTAAGTCACAAGGACCGCGGTGTCCTCCACGTACCGCTGGAAGCTGTGCCGCAGGTCGCGCGGGGCGACGAGGAAGCGGCCGCCGCGGTGCCGGTCGAGGAGAGCGCAGAACAGCGGTGGGGAGTCGAACCGCGGTACGCACATGAAGGTGATCGCACCGTCGTGCCCGACCAGGGCGGAGCCGCGGCCGTCACCGATCAGGCCGTGCTCGGCGATGGGCAGGTAACCCTCGTGCCTGTGCACCGGCCTCCATCCACCTGCGGCCATGGTCGGCTCTCCACCACTCGTCTATGGCGTACGTAAAGGGGATACCCATATGCATTTGTCGGATACCCCTATGAATGGGCACAAATGGTCCAGAAGCGCACCTGGAGGGGGCTGCTAGCCGCTCACGTCGGCCGCGGCGGTGGCGGGATGTGGCGCGGCCGGCCAGGCCGTCATCGCGGCGTCGGCGATGTGCTGGAGCGTGGCGCGGTCGGCTCCGTCGCAGGCCTGCTGGTGCATGCCCTGGACGACCGCGGCGTAGAACGCGGCCAGTTTGTCGGCGTCCGCGGTGGCGGCGAGTCGCCCCGCCTCGATGTCGGCGCGGATACGGGAGGCGAACGCGGCCTTGGTGTCCTCACGCATGGCGCGCAGCTTGGCCTTGACGTCCTGGGATTCGCGGCCGCAGTTGGTCGCCGCGCTGATGATGAGACAGCCGGGCGGATGACTCGGGTCGGTGTAGTCGGCGGCGAGGTGTCGGAGCATGGCGGCGATCGCCGAGCGGGCGTCCGGCCCCCGCAGCGGCGCGGCGCCATAGGTGCGCTTGTAGAGCTCGACGGCCTCCTCGAACAGCTGCCGCTTGTCGCCGAAGGCGGCGTACAGGCTCGGCGGTCTGATTCCCATGGCCTCGGTCAATGAGGCGATGGACGTCGTCTCGTACCCGTGCGTCCAGAACTCCCGCAGGGCGGCGGCCAGGGCCTGGTCGCGGTCGAACGCACGGCGGGTCGGCCTGGTCCGTCGCTCAGCGGTCTTAGGCGTGGTGTTCGTGCGGCTCATGGCCTCAGCCTACCGCCCGACTGTAGCGATCACTAAAGGAGTTCTGGTACGGTCACGCCGGACCTTGGCTTTAGCGATCACTAAAGCCAGAGGCCGCAGCCAGCCACGCGCCTGAAAGGGAACTCCTCATGACCACGCCGACCCGCGCCCACTTCGCCCGTACCGTCCAGGGCAAGGGCCCTGGCCTCCTGCTCGCCCACGGTGCCGGCGGCGGCATCGAAGCCAACTACGGGCCGATCATGGAAGGGCTCGCCGCGCGGCATACTGTCGTCGGGATCGACTACCCCGGCTCCGGCTCCACGCCGGTGGCGCAGGGGCGCATCGAGCTCGACGCGCTGGTGGACCAGCTGATCGCGGCGGCCGACGACGAAGGGCTCGGCACCTTCGCCGTCAGCGGGTACTCCCTCGGCGGGCCGGTCGCGATCGGCTCCCCGCGCGCGCTACCCGGAGCGCGTCAGCGCACTCGTGCTGAGCGCGACGAGTTCGCCCACGCCGACACCCGTACCGAGCTGGCCGCCTCCATCTGGCAGCAGCTCTACGAAGCCGGCCGGCACACCGTGCTCGCCGCCTTCCTGAACCTGATGGCGCTCGGCGAACCGGCCCTGAACGCGCTGACCCCCGCTCAGGTGCACACCGCTGTCGAGCAGCTCGCAGCCTCCCTGCCCGCCGGAACCCCGGGGCAGGTGGACCTGGTGCGCAGGATCGACGTCCGCGACGACCTCGCCCGCATCACGGCACCGACCCTCGCCATCGTCACCACCGCGGACCCCCTCATCTCCCCGGCCCTGCAGCGTGAACTGGCCGCCGCCGTCCCCACCGCCGAGATCGCCGAAATCCCCACGGGGCACCTGCCGTTCGCCGAGCAGCCGGAGCAGTGGCTGAAGCTCATCAGCGACTTCCTCGACCGGACGGCCAAGGGCTGACTCGTTCCGATCGCCCGCCCAACGGCTGCTGCTGCTCGCTCTCGCGGGCTTCTTCCCGACTGTCGGCAGGCGCTGTTACGGTGAGGCCCCCTTACTCCTGGTTGACGCCGGCAACATCCAGGGGGCCTTCATGTCTTCCACCCCATCTCCTCCCCCAGCCCCATCCTCGGGCGACGAGCCGCCGACGCGGAGAAGCGGCCCCTCTTCGACCGAGCCGCCCTCGCCCGGGGCTCGCCCGGATACGCGGTCCGACGCCTCCGGTGCGGGTGCCCCCGCTACCGGTGCCTCCGTTGCCGGCGCCTCCGGTACCGGTGAGGGCAACGGCGCCCGCAACGCCGACGGGAACGGCGACGCCCGGCCGAACACGGCGTGGCAGTGGACCCTCAGAGTGTTCGCGGTGATCGGCGCGGCAGGTGTCCTCGTCTCGTCGGCCGTCGCGATCTGGGGGCTCCCCGCGGCCGTACAGAGTTCGGAGGTGGCGAAGCAGGCCGAGGCCCGGGAGCGGAAGAAGGACAAGCAGGACGACGCCAAGGAGGAGCGCCTCACGGTCGGTCCTGCGATCGACATCGCGGCCGCGGAGCCGAACCTCTATTACGGCCGCCGGTTCGCGTTCGCTCAGCGCACCACCGGCACGGAGAGTCTTCCGGACGGTGGATTCATGTCGAAGAAATACTGGGCCTGGTTCGCGAAGAACAAGGGCTTGCGTGTCAACGAAGCCACGTTCGCGTCACCATCTTTCCCCTCCACCGGGGCACGGTGGTGATCCAGAACATGCGGATCACCGACCTGTCCTGCCGGCCCACGCGCTACACCGGTACTGCTGTGGTTCCCCCTGTCTTCGGGGACAGCGGAGGCGAGGCGCTTCCCACGGCGGTCGCCTTCGACCTCACGGAGCCCAGTCCGAGACCGTGGAAGAACGAAGGCTGGGCTTCCACCGAGGACGCGTGGAAGCTCTCCGGAAACGCCTTCGCCAAGGCCATCTACCTCGACGGGGGCGAGGATTTCGACGCCAGGGCGTTCGACCTCTCCTTCTGCACCGAGGACAAGGACTGCGAATTCGGTGTCGAGGTGAACGTGACGTCCGCCGGGCGGGGAGACGAGTGGTACCGCGTGGTGTTTCCCGGCCCACGGCTGACCTACAAGGTGGCCGGCCGCCCGGAACGGTACGAGACCTCGGTGGTCAGTGAAAGCGTCGCGGGACCACACGTGCTCAGGGGTCGCTACACCCCCGACAGACCGCTGCCCTTGCGGAAGGGCAGGTTCTTGCCGGGTCCGGGCCGGAGGTCGAATGAGAAGGACCCCGCCTCTTGATGTGCCCCCGTCACGTGTGCATGAAATAGGTCCGGACCAATTGAGGTCCGGACCTATTCCGTCGAGTGGAAGGCGGCCCCGTGCGACGGACCTCCCAGCTGTCCACCCCCCTGGCCCTGATGACCCTCGCCGCCACGCTGAGCGGCTGCGCCTGGGGCGGCCAGGGCGACCGGCAGGACGTGCGGCCGCCCGCCGCGCCCCGCGGTCTCACCGTCCAGGCAGGCAGCGCCACCACCGCCCACGTCATGTGGAACCAGGCCACCGACGACACCGAGGTCACCGGCTACGTGGTGTACCGCGACGCCAAGAAGGTCAAGGAGGTGCCGGGCGGGCGGCACATGGTGGACGTCACCGGCCTGAAGCCGTCGACCTCCTACACCTTCACCGTGCGCGCCCGCGACGCCGAAGGGAACCTCAGCGAGGACAGCAAAAGGCTGACCGTCACCACGGCCCGCGGCGGCCGCCGCCGACCACAAGCCGCCGACCCGGCCCGCCCGGCTGCGGGGCGAGGCCGAGGGGAGCCGGTCGGCGATGCTGTCCTGGGGGAAGTCGACGGACAACCGGGCCGTGGCCTCGTACGAGATCTATCAGGGTGCCTCGAAGATCCACAGTGTGGGCGGCGGGCAGACCGCGACGCTGGTCACCGGGTTGCGGCCGGGCACCGACTACACGTTCACGGTCAAGGCGCGCGACGCCGCCGACAACTTCTCCCCCGCGAGCCCGGCGGTCCGCCTCACGACCGCCGCGGGCAAGGACTCCGGGCGCGGCACGGCGCCCGCCGGGTTCCGCGCCACGACGCACCGGGCGGACGGGGCGTACTACATCGACCTGACCTGGACGCCGCCACGGACGGGCGGCGCGGTGACGGAGTATCAGATCCAGCTGGACGGCCGCACCGCCACCTCGCTCGTCTTCGGCGGCACGCCACCGAAGGACAGGGCCGAGCACAGCTTCTACATCGGCAGGAAGGCGGGGGAACGGCACCGGGTGCGCATCCGCCCCAAGCTGCCGGACGGGACGTGGGGCGCCTACTCCCCCACGCGGACCGTCACCACGGGCTGACGCGGGCTCAGTCCCGCCGCGCGGCGGCGGCCGCCCGTTCGGTCAGGAGGGCCGCCGCGCGCCGGCACCAGTCGCGGGACTCGCGTTCGAAGGCGAGCCCGCGCAGGCAGGTGAGGTAGGGGCCGACGCGCTCGCCGGTGCGCAGGAAGTCGCCCTCGTCCGCGCCACCGCGCAGCTTCACCAGCAGCTTTTCCAGGACCTCGATCTTGGCGTCGGCCACCTCGGCGCGCCCGGTGAGCTGGGCGATCACCGGCGCGGCGTCGACGCCGTCCACGGCCTGCACCTTGACCAGCAGGTCGTCGCGGATGAAGGACGGCTTGGCGGCGCGCGCGGCGAAGCGCTCCATCTCGGCGAGGCCCTCGTCGGTGACGCGGAACAGCCGCTTGTTCGGCCGGCCTTCCTGGACGACCTCCCGGCCGGTGACCAGCCCCTCCGTCTCCAGCTTGGCGAGTTCGGCGTAGAGCTGCTGGGGCAGGGCGTGCCAGAAGTTGGCCACGCCGATGTCGAACCCCTTGGCCAGCTGATAGCCGCTGTACTCGCCGTCCAGCAGTGCCGCGAGCACCGCGTGCCGCAGAGCCATCGCCCGGACCCCCTTCCCTTCCGCCACTTCGCCCCCTCATCATAGTCATGAATGTGACTAGTCAGATTGATGACTATGCTCCAAGGACGACTATGGCGCCCTCGGCATCCCCTGCCGTGCGCGCCTTCGGGAGGACCCTCATGCACCCCACCGCCGAACGGTTCCGCTCCGTCATCGAGAAGCGCGACCTCGACGCCCTGACGGAGCTGTTCACTCCGGACATCCGCTTCTACAGCCCCGTGAAGTTCACGCCCTTCGAGGGCCGCCCCATGGTGCTCGGGCTCTTCGGCGTCCTGCTGCGCACGTTCGAGGACTTCCGGTACGTCGGGTCGTACGCCGGAAAGGCCCGGACCAGCACCGACGGCGACGAGGCCGAGTCGGCCGTCCTCCTCTTCCGGACGACCGTGCACGGCAAGGAGATCCACGGCATCGACCTGCTGCATTTCGACGAGGAGGGCCGGATCAAGGAGTTCACCGTGATGGTGCGCCCGCAGTCCGCGGTCCAGGCCCTCGGCCAGGCCGTGTACGAGGGTCTCGTCGCCGACGGGCTCGTCCCCGCCCCCCGCTGAGGCGCCCCGGAACAGGTGACGGGCGGTCAGCTCCGCTGCGCCGGACGATGGATTCCGTCACCTGCCCGGAGGCAGTCCGCATGCGGTACGCGCCCGCGGCACGTTGGCTCGTCGTCAGGTAGCACGGGCGTTCCCCGACTCGCGGCGGCGCATGGGTTGTACCGCCTCCCGTGCCACCGGAGGGCAGACTCATGCGTAGCACTCAGATATATGTCCGTGCCGGCCTGACCGTTTCCGCCGCCGTGCTCCCGCTGGCGCTGGCCGCGCCGGCGGCGTTCGCGGGCGGCGGGATCTCCGTGACCGCCACCGGCTCCACCGTCCGGGTCACCACCGCCGCGTGCGCGGGCGGCGGTACGGCCTCGCTGATGGACGCCGCGAACGCCAGCTTCGCGGGCGGTCGACAGGTGCAGCTGACGAACGGCAGCGGCACCTGGCGGAATGTCAGCGCCGGCACCTACACCGTTCTGGTCGCCTGTCAGGACGGCTCGCAGGCCGGACCTCAGACCGTCACCGTCGGCAGCATGCCGACGGCGTCCTCGACGGCCGCGCCCTCGCGCGGTGTCCGTGGAGGGCTCGGGGGCGGTGCCGAGGACCGTGGCGCGCTCACGCTCATGACCGGCGGGGTCCTCGTGGCCACGGCGGCCGCGGGCGGCGGCGTCTGGTACCTGCGGCGGCGTGCCGCGGGCGACCGGGGCTGACCCGGCACCACCCGGCCACGGCGACACCACGGCTGCCGCTCCCCCGTCCGACACGACGGGTGGGCGGCAGCCGCCGCGTTCCGTGCCCGCTCCGGCGGCACCCTTGCCCACCCAGGGGAACCGCCTTACCGTCCTCCCAGCCGACAGGGAGGGCGCGACCATGTCACGACCGCTCAGCGTGCAGCTGTACTCCGTGCGCGATCAGCTCACCGCCGCCCCTGAGGGGACACTGCGCCGCCTCGCGGACCTCGGATACGGCGCGGTGGAGCCGTACGACGTGCTCGCCGACCCTAAGGGGCTGCGGAAGAGCCTCGACGAACTCGGCCTCTCCGTGTCCGGCGCACACGTCATCCAGCTGCTCGGCCCGGAGCCCGGGCCCGCGCTGGACGCGGTGGCCGTGCTCGGCTGCGACTTCGCGATCGTGCCGGCGGGCATCCCGCCCGAGGACTTCACGACGTACGAGGGTCTCGCCCGCACCGCCGACCGTCTCAACGGCCTGGTCGGTGCGGCGGATCAGCGTGGCCTGGGCGTCGGCTACCACAACCACTGGTGGGAGATCGAGCCGCGCTTCGAGGACCGCGACGGCCCGCACGCCGTCGAGGTGCTGGCCGGGCTGCTCAACCCCGCAGTCTGCCTGGAGGTCGACACGTACTGGGCGGCGGTCGGCGGCGCCGACGTGCCGGCGCTGCTGCGGCGCCTCGGCGGCCGGGTGCGGGCGCTGCACCTCAAGGACGGGCCCCGTACCAAGGAGGACCCGAACGTGGCGGTCGGCGGGGGCACCATGCCTGTGCCGGAGATCCTCGCCGCGGCCCCGGACGCGTGGCGCGTCGTCGAGTTCGACTCCTGCGCGGGCGGCCCGGACACCCTCTTCGACGAGCTGGCGGCGAGCCACGCCTACGTGACTTCCCTGGAGGCGGCGTGAGTTCGCTTGCCACGGGCGGCGTGGGGCCCGTCGGGGTCGCGGTGGTCGGCGCGGGCGTGATCAGCGCCGAGTACCTGCGTACGTTGAGCCGCTTCCCGGACGTCCGGGTGGTGGCCGTCGCCGATCTCGACGAGCGGCGGGCGGACGCCGCGGCGCGCACCCACGGCATCCCCGTCTCGGGCGGCCCGGAGGCGGTGCTCGCCCTGCCCGAGGTCGAACTGGTCGTCAACCTCACGGTGCCCGCCGCGCACGCCCAAGTGGCGAAGGACGCGCTGCGCGCCGGCAAGCACGTGTACGGCGAGAAGCCCATCGCCCTGGCCCCGGCCGAGGCGGAGAAACTGCTCGCCGAGGCCTCCGAGCGAGGGCTGCTCGTGGGCAACGCGCCGGACACGTTCCTCGGCGCGGGCCTGCAGTCGGCGCTGCGGGCGGTGGCGGCCGGGCACATAGGTGTGCCCGTGGCGGCCACGGCGGTGACGCAGAGCCTGGGTCCCGAGTCCTGGCACCCCGACCCGGCGTTCTTCTACCAGCCGGGAGCGGGCCCCCTCTTCGACCTCGGCCCCTACTACCTGACCTCGCTCGTCGCCCTGTTCGGCAGCGTCTCCCAGGTGGCGGCGACCGCCGTGCGCGCCCGCGCGGAGCGGACCGTCGTGTCGGGCCCGAAGGCGGGGCAGGTGTTTCCCGTGGACGTCCCCACACATGTGTCGGCGCTCGTCGAGTTCGACTCGGGTGTGCGCGCCAACTCGACGTTCAGCTTCGACTCGGCGCTGCCACGCATCCGCTTCGAGGTCACCGGGACCGAGGGCACCCTCGCCGTGCCCGACCCGAACACCTTCGGCGGTCCGCTGAAGCTGCTGCCGAGCGGCGAGGACACGTGGCGGGAGCTGCCGGTCCGGGGGCGGACCGACGGTCGCGGCCTCGGCGTGGTCGACATGGCGCGCGCCGTACGCCGGGGCGGGCCGCACCGGGCGTCCGGCGCACTGGCCCTGCACGTCCTGCACACGATGACGGCGATCGCGGACTCCGCCGAGCACGCCCGCTTCGCACCGCTGCCCTCGCGGGTGGTACCGCCGCGGCCGCTGCCCGAGGCGTGGGACCCGCGGGAGGCGACACTCGGCTGACGCGGACGGGGCCCCGCCCAAGGGCGCCCGCACCCGGAGGTGGTCACGGCGCCTGGAGTTCCTCGATCGCGTGCGTGAGCCACTGGGTCCAGAACGTCTCCAGGTCGATGCCCGCGCGGAGCACGACATGGCGCAGCCGGTCCTCGACCGTGTCCTTGCCCGGCGGGAAGTCGCGCCGCTCGATCTCCTCGTACTCCGCCAACTGCCGCCGGTGGAGGTCGAGATGGCGGTGCAGCTCCTCGTGGATGCCCTCGGTGCCGACGACCGCGGCGGCGCGCAGGCGCAGCAGCAGGGTGTCACGCATGGGCTTCGGGTCCTGGCTCGCCGCGGTCCAGCGGGCCAGTTCGGCGCGGCCGGCGGGCAGGACCTCGTACTCCTTCTTCTGTCCGCGTGTCGCCCCCTGTCGCGGCAGCGCGCGGATGGCCCCCTCGCGTTCCAGTCGGCCCAGCTCGCGGTAGATCTGCTGGTGCGTCGCCGACCAGAAGTAGCCGATCGACTTGTCGAACCTGCGGGTCAGTTCGAGGCCCGACGACGGCTTCTCCAGGAGGGCGGTGAGGATCGCGTGCGGGAGTGACATGGGGGCCATCCTAGGGACGGGTCACAGCGCGGCGGCCAGCTCCGTGCCCTGCTTGATGGCGCGCTTGGCGTCCAGCTCGGCGGCGACGTCGGCACCGCCGATGAGGTGCACGCTGCGCCCGGCGGCGAGCAGCTCCTCGTACAGGCCGCGGCGTGGTTCCTGGCCGGTGCACAGGACGACGGTGTCGACGGGGATGACGGAGGATGTGCCGTCGACGGTGATGTGCAGGCCCGCGTCGTCGATGAGGTCGTAACCGGCGCCCGCGATCATCGTGACGCCGCGGTGGCGCAGTTCGGTGCGGTGAATCCAGCCGGTGGTCTTGCCGAGGCCCTGGCCGACCTTGGACGCCTTGCGCTGGAGGAGGTGGACGGTGCGCGGCGGCGTGGGCCGCTCGGGCTTCGTCAGGCCGCCGCGTTCGCGGTACTCCATGTCGACGCCCCACTGGCGGAAGTACGTCGCCGGGTCCAGGCTCGCCTTCTCGCCGCCGTCGGTGAGGTACTCGGCGACGTCGAAGCCGATGCCGCCCGCGCCGATGATCGCCACCCGCTCCCCCACGGGCGCGCCGTCGCGCAGCACGTCGAGGTAGCTGACGACGCTGGGGTGGTCGATGCCGGGGATCTCGGGGGTGCGGGGGGTGACGCCGGTGGCGACGACGATCTCGTCGTACGCGGCGTCGGCCAGCTCCTCCGCGGTGACGACGGTGTTCAACCGGACGTCCACGCCGCGCAGTCGCAGCTGGGTGCGGAAGTAGCGCAGGGTCTCGTCGAACTCTTCCTTGCCGGGGACCTTGCGGGCGACGTTGAGCTGGCCGCCGATCTCGGGGGCCGCGTCGAAGAGCGTCACGTCGTGGCCGCGCTCGGCCGCGGAGACGGCGAAGGCGAGGCCGGCGGGGCCCGCGCCGACGACGGCGACGCTCTTCTTGGTGCGGGTCGGCGCGAGGACGAGTTCGGTCTCGTGGCAGGCGCGCGGGTTCACCAGGCAGGAGGTGATCTGGAGGTTGAACGTGTGGTCCAGGCAGGCCTGGTTGCAGCCGATGCAGGTGTTGATGGCCTCGGACTGCTCGGCGCGCGCCTTGGCGACGAAGTCGGGGTCGGCGAGGAGCGGGCGGGCCAGGGACACCATGTCGGCGGCGCCGTCCGCGAGCAACTGCTCGGCGATCTCGGGGGTGTTGATGCGGTTGGTGGTGACGAGCGGGACGGAGACCTCGCCCATGACCTTCTTGGTGACGAAGGTGTAGGCGCCGCGCGGCACGGAGGTCGCGATGGTGGGGATGCGGGCCTCGTGCCAGCCGATGCCGGTGTTGATGATCGTGGCGCCCGCTGCCTCGATCTCCTTGGCGAGGTGGATGACCTCGTCGAGGGTGGAGCCGCCGGGGACGAGGTCGAGCATGGAGAGGCGGTAGATGATGATGAAGTCGGTGCCGACGCGTTCCCGGACGCGGCGGACGATCTCGACGGGGAAGCGGATGCGGTTCTCGTAGGCGCCGCCCCAGCGGTCGGTGCGCCGGTTGGTGGGGGCCGCGATGAACTCGTTGATGAGGTAGCCCTCGGAGCCCATGATCTCGACGCCGTCGTAGCCCGCGAGCTTGGCCAGCTCGGCGGCGCGCACGAAGTCCTCGATGGTCTGCTCGACCTCGTCGTCGGTGAGGGCGCGGGGCACGGAGGGGCTGATCGGCGCCTGGATGGCGCTCGGCGCGACGAGGTCGGGGTGGTAGGCGTACCGGCCGAAGTGCAGGATCTGCATCGCGATCCTGCCGCCCTCGGCGTGCACGGCCGCGGTGATGCCCGCGTGCTGCGCGGCCTCCGCCTCGGTGGTCATCTTGGCACCGCCGGGGTAGGGGCGGCCCGCGTCGTTCGGGGCGATGCCGCCGGTGACGATGAGGCCGACGCCGCCGCGGGCGCGGGCCGCGTAGAAGGCCGCCATCCGCTCGAACCCGTTCGGCGCCTCTTCCAGGCCCACGTGCATGGAGCCCATCAGGACCCGGTTGGGCAGCGTCGTGAAGCCCAGGTCGAGCGGGTTCAGCAGGTTCGGGTAACGGCTCATGCGGGCGGCCCTCCGTACGCGGTGTCTACAGGACAGTTGTAGACGAAGCCCGAAGCGTTGTGCAACTAGTTGCATAAAGCGTGAGCGGCGTCTCATGGGCCGGCGCGGCACCCCCCACGCCATGTCCGAATCCCGCCAGCCGCCGCCGCGCGGGCGGCGCAGACTGGAGGTCGGTCGAGAACGCCGGAGTCCCATGAACGCCGGAGGAGAGTCGTATGAGCGCCGGAGGAGAGTCCCATGACCGTCTGCACGACGATCGACAGCCCGCTGGGTGACCTGCTGCTGGTGGGCGAGGCCTCGCCCACCGCCACGGGCGGCACCGCGCTCGCCTCCCTGTCCGTGCCGGGGCAGAAGGGCGCCGCCGTCGTCCTGGACGGCTGGGTCCGCGACGACGAGGCGTTCGCGGCGATCGCCGCGCAGCTGCGCTCGTACTTCGCCGGGAGCCTGACCCACTTCGACATCGAGTACACCGCCGGGGCGGGCACCCCGTTCCAGCGCAAGGTCTGGCAGGCCCTGGACACCCTTCCTTACGGCACCACGACCACCTACGGACGCCTCGCCGAACAGCTCGGGCTCTCCCGGGCCGCCGTGCGCGCCCTCGGGACGGCCATCGGGCGCAACCCGCTGCTCGTCGTGCGCCCCTGCCACCGGGTGATCGGCGCCGACGGCTCCCTCACCGGCTACGCGGGCGGCCTGGAGCGCAAGCGGCTCCTCCTCGATCTGGAGGCGGCGTGACCGCCTCCAGGAAGGCGACGGGAACGCCCTGCACCGCTGCGCCATGGGGATAGCCCCCGGTTGATCAACCGGCCCACCGGATGGTCCCGGGGCGGGCCGATCGGGGATCGTCGCTTCTCTGACGCAAGGCGCGTACAGGGAGAGGAAGAACGTGCGACACAGGAGCCCCAAGGCCGCGACGGCAGCCGTGGCGCTGGCCCTCGCGGCGGGCGCGATCGCGCCCGCCGCGGCGACGCAAGGGAGTCAGGCGGCTCGACAGCCGGCGTCCGCCGACGGCGTCTGGCGCGTGGAGGGCTACGGCACCGTCCTGTCGATCGGGCACGGACGCCTGCAGGAGTACCAGACGACGGAGATCAGCTGCCTGAAGGGCGTCTCCGCGAAGCGGACGGCGTCGGGCGCGTACCGCGCCGGCGACGGGACGGTCCTCACCGTCCTGCCGGAAGGCTCCCTGCGGGTCGCCGGATCGCCGGGTGACCGGAGACTGCGGCGCATCGCGGAACTCCCCGACACCTGCGACCGCGACCGTCCGATGCCCAAGGACCCCGTGACGGCATTCGACGTCTTCTGGCAGTCCTTCGAGGAGAACTACCCCTTCTTCGCCGCCAAGGGCATCGACTGGCACTCCGTACGGGAGAAGTACCGGCCCAAGGTGCACGCCGACACGACGAGAGACGAACTCTTCGCCGTCTTCAGCGAGATGGTGGCACCGCTGCACGACGCGCATGTCACCGTCTTCGACGGCGAGCGCAGGTTCTACCGCGTCCGCCCGGGGACGACCGTGCCCGGCGCAGAGCTGGACAGCAAAGCGAAGAACCACATCGTGCGGCGCGACCTCAAGGGCAGGAAGCCGCAGGAATTCGCCAACGGCCGGATCAGCTACGCGGATCTGCCCGGCAGACAGGGCTATCTGCGCATCTCCGGATTCGCCGCCTACGACCAGAACGACTCCTCGTACGCCGCCCAGCTCGCCGAGCTGCGCACGGCCCTGGACACCGTCCTCACCCGTGAGCGCACGGCCTCCCTCAAGGGACTGATCATCGACCTGCGGATCAACGGCGGCGGCTCCGACGCCCTCGGTCTGCACATCGCCGAGCGCCTGACCGACACTCCGTACCTCGCCTACCGCAAGCGCACCCGGTACACCCGCCCGCAGCCCATCCCCGTACGGCCCGCCAAGGACTCCCCCCGCTACACCGGTCCGGTCGCCGTGCTGACGGGCGGCTCGACGTTCAGCGCGGGTGAGACCTTCACCCAGGCCCTCATGGACCGGCCGGGCAGGACGGTCCGCATCGGGGAGCACACGCAGGGCGTCTTCTCGGACGTGCTGGACCGCCGACTCCCCAACGGCATGGCGGTCTGGCTCCCGAACGAGGAGTTCCTGACCCGCTTGGGCCGCACCTTCGACGGCGGCGGGATTCCGCCGCACCTGCGTACGCCGGTCTTCACCAAGGAGGAGTTCGAGAAGAACCGCGACTCGGCCTTCGACAAGGCGGTCGCGGTCCTCCGGGACCAGTGACGGAGCGGCGGCGTCTTTCACCTGCCCACGGGTCATCACGGCTTGAGTGGTGCCCGCGAGGGTGGACCGTCGGCCGGAGCTGGGGGCCCGCCCTCCTCCGTCAGACCGCTCACGCGCAGCGTCACGTTCAGCCGCCCCGTCAGACCCAGTTCCGGCGGGGCCGTGCCGGGGAGGACGCGCGGCACCCCGTGGTAGGCGAGGCGCGACGGGCCGCCAAAGACCAGCAGGTCGCCGCTGCGCAACTCGACGTCCGTGTACGGCTTCGTCCGCGTCCGCGTGTTGCCGAACCGGAACACACACGTGTCGCCGAGGCTCAGCGACACCACCGGGGCGGACGACTTCTCGTCGCTGTCGCGGTGCATGCCCATGCGGGCGTCGGCGTCGTAGAAGTTGACGAGCGCGATGTCATACGTGTCTTCGACGGCATGACCCGCCGCTTCGGCCGCCGCGGCGCCCAGCGCGGCGAGCCACGGCGGCATCGCCTTGACCGGCGCCCCGTCCCCGTCGACGACGGTGCGCGCGTACCCGTACGGGTACCAGTGCCAGCCGAGACAGAACTGCCGCGCGGTCATGGTCCCGCCGCCCGGCGTCCTGACCAGCCGCAGCCCCGCCGGCGGCTTCGCCCACTCCCGGCACGCCTCTGACCAGCCGCAGCTTGCGCCCCCGGCGACAGCCACTCCGGCAGGTGGACGGCGCCGGGGGCGAGTTCCGTGCGGGCCCGGGGAAACAGCTCCGGGGCGAACGGCTCACCGTCCGGCGGCATCCGGCCACGTCCAGTCGGCGACCTCGGGCAGGTCGGTGCCGTTCTCGCGAATCCAGGCGTGGTGCCGGGTGCGGGCGTCGGCCATCGCCTGGCGCACGGCCGTGGCGCGCACGGCCAGGCCCGGGACGCGGTCGATGACGTCCATGACGAGGCGGTAGCGGTCGAGGTCGTTGCGGACGACCATGTCGAAGGGCGTGGTCGTCGTGCCCGCCTCCTTGTAGCCGCGTACGTGGAAGTTCTCGTGGCCGGTGCGGCGGTAGGCGAGGCGGTGGATCAGCCACGGATAGCCGTGGTAGGCGAAGATCACCGGCCGGTCCGGGGTGAAGAGGGCGTCGAACTCGGAGTCGGGCATGCCGTGCGGATGTTCCTCCCGCGGCATGAGGCGCGCGATGTCGACGACGTTGACGACGCGGACGGCCAGCTCGGGCAGGTGTGCGCGCAGCAGGCCCGCCGCGGCCAGGATCTCCTGCGTCGGCACGTCACCCGCGCAGGCGAGGACCACGTCGGGGTCACGCGTGCCGTCGTCCGTGCCCGCCCACTCCCACACACCCGCGCCGCGCGCGCAGTGGGCGCGGGCCTCGTCGAGGGTGAGCCAGTCGAAGCAGGGCTGCTTCCCGGCGACGACCACGTTGACGTAGTCGCGGCTGCCGAGGACGTGTTCGGTCACGGACAGGAGGGTGTTGGCGTCCGGCGGCAGATAGACACGTACGACATCGGGGCTCTTGTTGAGGACATGGTCCACGAAGCCCGGGTCCTGGTGCGAGAAGCCGTTGTGGTCCTGGCGCCACACGTGTGAGGTGAGGAGGTAGTTCAGGGACGGCACGGGCGCGCGCCACGGCAGGGTGCGCGAGGTCTTCAGCCACTTGATGTGCTGGTTGACCATCGAGTCGACGATGTGGACGAAGGCTTCGTAGCAGGAGAAGAGGCCGTGCGGCCGGTGAGGGTGTACCCCTCCAGCCAGCCCTGGCACAGGTGTTCGGAGAGGACCTCCATGACACGGCCGTCGCGGGCGAGGTGCTCGTCGGTGCCGAGGGTCCGCTCCTGCCAGGCCTTGCCGGTGGCGCCGAAGAGCGCGCCCAGGCGGTTGGACTCGGTCTCGTCCGGGCCCACGACACGGAAGTCGCGCCGCCGCGCGGTGTCGGCCATGACCCGCGCGAGCAGGGCGCCCGTGACCCGGGTCGGCTCGTGCAGGGTGGCCCCCGGCTCGTCGACGGGGACGGCGAAGTCCTCCAGCGGCGGCAGGGGCAGCGCCCGGCTGAGCAGGCCGCCGTTGGCGTGCCGCGTGGCGCCGAGCCTGCGCTCGCCCTCGGGCACGCAGGCCAGGACGTCACCGGTGGGGGCGCCCTCCGCGTCGAAGAGTTCCTCGGGGCGGTAGGAGCGCAGCCACTCCTCCAGCTGCCGCAGGTGGTCCGGGTTCTCGCGCACTCCGGAGAGCGGGACCTGGTGGGAGCGCCAGGTGTTCTCGACGGGCTCCCCGTCCACGCTCCGCGGCCCTGTCCAGCCCTTCGGTGTACGCAGTACGACGACGGGCCAGCGCGCCCGCTGGTGCGCGCCGCCGTCGCGGGCGGCGCGCTGGATGGCGGCGATGCGGTCGAGGGCCTGGTCCAGGGTGTCGGCCATGGCCTGGTGGACCTGGAGCGGGTCGTCCCCGGTGACGTACAGGGGGTCGTGGCCGTACCCCTTGAGGAGGGCGTCCAGTTCGGCGTCGGGGAGCCGAGCGAGCAGCGTCGGGTTGGCGATCTTGTAGCCGTTGAGGTGGAGGATCGGCAGGACGGCGCCGTCGTGCACCGGGTCGAGGAACTTGTTCGAGTGCCAGGAGCCGGCCAGCGGTCCGGTCTCCGCCTCGCCGTCGCCGATGACGCAGGCCACGACGAGGTCCGGGTTGTCGAAGGCGGCTCCGTAGGCGTGGGCGAGGGAGTAGCCCAGTTCGCCGCCCTCGTGGATCGATCCCGGCGTCTCGGGTGCGACGTGGCTCGGCACCCCGCCGGGGAACGAGAACTGGCGGAAGAGCCGCTCCATGCCCTCCGCGTCCCGCGTGACGGCCGGGTACGTCTGGGTGTAGCTGCCCTCCAGCCACGAGTTGGCGAGCACCGCCGGTCCGCCGTGGCCTGGCCCCCACACGCACAGCGCGTTCAGGTCGCGTTCCTTGATGACGCGGTTGAGGTGCGTGTGGACGAGGTTGAGGCCGGGCGAGGTGCCCCAGTGGCCGAGGAGGCGCGGCTTGATGTGCTCGGGCCGCAGCCGCTCGGTCAGCAGCGGGTTGCCCATCAGGTAGATCTGGCCGACGGACAGGTAGTTGGCGGCACGCCAGTGGGCGTCGAGTGCCGCCAGGTCCTCCTTCGCCATGGGCGCCATGAGGTCTCCTCGCGAGGGTCGGGGGTGTGCGGCGGGACCACGGAGCAGTACGTGGCTGAGGCGCGGGTTCCACAGGAGCGCCGGGTCACTCGTCCCGGTGCCGAATCAGTCGTGGGGGGGGAGGACGGACCGGCCCGGCGTTCTCTCCCCCGACGCTGCCACCGCCCGGCCGCCGCCGCGAGTGCAGGGCAGTCCGTTCGGCCCTGGGCCGGACTCAGCGGTCGCCCTTGACCGCCCGCAGCACGACGAACTTCGGGTCGCTCGCGACGACCTCCGCGTTCCCGAAGAGCTTGCGGAGCTTCACGTGGTAGCCGAGGTGGCGGTTGCCGATGACCCACAGTTCGCCGCCGGGCCGCAGCGCGGCGCGCGCCCCGCTGAACATCCGCCACGCGGTCGCGCCGGTGGTGGCCTGGTGGCTGTGGAACGGCGGGTTGTTCAGGACGAGGTCCACCGTCCCCGGCGCCACGGCGGCCAGCGCGTCACCGGCCACGAAGTGCGCCTTGGCGCCCTCGGCGGCGTTGGCGCGGAAGGTGGCCTCGGCGGAGGCGACGGCCTGGAACGACTCGTCGACGAAGGTGACCGTGGCGTCCGGGTCCGCGACGGACGCGGCGGTGCCGAGCACGCCGTTGCCGCAGCCCAGGTCGACGACGTGCGCGCCGCCGCGGGCGCGCGGCAGGTGCTTGAGGAAGAAGCGGGTGCCGATGTCGAGCCGGTCGGCGCAGAAGATGCCGGCGTGGTTGACGACGGTCAGGCCCGCCCCGGCCCCGGAGTCGGCGGGCAGCACATACGTACGAGGCCACGGGCCGGGAGCCGTGGTGCGCGAAGGGTCGGGGGTGCGCGAAGGGTCAGGGGCGCGCGAAGGATCGGGGGTGCTGAAGATGAGCCGCGCCTTCTGCCGCGCCAGAGAGGTCCTGGTCGGCCCGACGAACCGCTCGAAGAGCTCCAGCGTGGAGGTGTGGATCTCGGTGACCATGCCGGTGCCGACGACGACGGTGCCCTCGTGCAGGGCGGGCGCCAGCCGGTGGAGCTGGTCCTCCAGGAGCGCGAGGCTCTTCGGCACGCGGACCAGGAGTACGTCGATACGGGTTCGGCGGGGTGTCCCTCGTCGTCAGGAGCCGCGCGGCGTCCGGCGCGTGCCCGGCCCGCGCGAGGTTGGCGCGGGTGGCCTGCTGGGCGAGGAACGAGTCGGTGATCTGCACCGGCACGCGCGCGTGCCCGGCGAGCACGGTGGTCAGCGCCCCCCACCGGTCACCGACGACGGCCACGGTGCCGCTCAGGTCGACGGCCGCCCCGGTCTCTCCCCGGGGGCCCTCCCCGCCCGCGAGGTGCCGCAGCAGATAGGCGTCGGCGAGCCGACCAGGCGCGCAGCTGGTCGCGGGGGTCCTCCGGGAAGCGGGTGAGGTCGTACGCGCCCCATGACGTGCTCAAACGGTTCATCGTGCCCTCAGGCTAACGGAGGGCCGGCCGGGCGCGGGGGTCAGCCCGTGCGCCTCAGTGCCCGGTGGGCGGCTCGAACCAGGCGGGGTCGTCGGCGAGGGCCTGCTTGATGCGGGAGAGCGAGAACTCGTGCAGGTCGGCAGCGCGTCCACGGCGAACCACCCCACCTCCAGCGACTCGTCGTCGTTGACGCGCGCCCCGCCGCCGACGGCCCGGCAACGCAGCGTGATGTCCATGTACTGGCAGGTGTCGCCGTTGGGGTAGGTGACCGGGTCGAGCGCCTGGACCAGGACCAGGCGCTCGGGCACGCAGCGCACCGCCGTCTCCTCGTACACCTCGCGCACCGCGCAATCGGCGGGCTGCTCCCCCGGGTCCGGAATCCCGCCGATCACCGACCACCTGCCGTTGTCGGAGCGCCGTCCGAGCAGCACTCGGCCCTCGTCGTCGAAGACGATGGCGGTGACCCCGGGGAGCCAGAGCAACTGCTGACCGGCGTCGGCCCGCAGGGTGCGGATGAATTCGGGAGTAGCCATGGTCCGACCCTAACGGCGTCCCGTCACCTTCCGTGACGGGAGCGCGGGTCACTCCCCCGCAGCCGTCCGCGCACCCGTGCCCCGCTCCGTCCCCGCGCCCCGCCGGGTCCGCGCCGATGCCACGGCCCAGCCGAGTCCGCCGAGCGCGACCAGCACCAGAACGCCCTCCGGCAGTGTGCCGAGGCGGGTGGCCGGGGTCTGCGACGAGCGCAGCGGCACCTCCTCGACGAGCGAGTCGGCGGTGAACCACTTCGTCTTCGCCCTGACCGTGCCGTCCGGCATGATCACCGCGCTGACACCGCTGGTCACCGGGACCGCGACGGCGCGGCTGTGCTCGACCGCGCGGACACGGGACATCGCGAGCTGCTGGTACGTCATCTCGCTGCGGTCGAAGGTGGCGTTGTTGCTGGGTACGGAGATGATCTGGGCGCCGTTGGTCACCGTGTCGCGCACGGCCCAGTCGAAGGCCGCCTCGTAGCACGTCGCGAGGCCCACCTTGGTGCCCGCCATGGTGAAGACACCGGGCCGGGAGCCCCGGCTGAAGTCCTGGCGGACCATGTCGACGTCGCTGCTGAAGACACTGATGAGGCCGCGCAGCGGGATGTACTCGCCGAAGGGCTGGATCTGCCGCTTGTCGTAGGTGTCGGTGGGGCCCTTCGCCGGGTCCCACAGGATCTGCTCGTTGTAGAGCTTGCCGTCCCTGCCCTCGACGACACCGCCCACCGAGAGCGGCACCCCGATGGCCTCGACGGCGTCCTCGATCTCCTGGCGCGCGTCGGGGTTGGTGAAGGGGTCGATGTCGGAGGAGTTCTCCGGCCACAGCACGAGGTCCGGGCGCTCGGCCTTGCCGGCCTTCACCTCGGCGGCCAGCCGTTCCGTCTCGCGCACGTGGTGGTCGAGGACGGCACGCCGCTGGGCGTTGAAGCCGAGCCCCGCGCGCGGGACGTTGCCCTGGATCGCGGCGATGGTCGCGGTGCCGTCCTCCGCCTCGTCACTGACGAGCGGCCGCGCGGCGAAGGCGCCGAGGAGCGGGACGAGCACGCTGAGCCCGGCCACGGCCGCCGCCCCGCGCCGCAGGACTCCGGTGGCGCGTACGTCACGGGCCCGGCGCACGGCCTCGTACAGCCCGAAGCCGCACAGGACCACCGCGAACCCGAGGACGGGGGTGCCGCCGAACGCGGCGAGCGGCAGGAAGACGCCGTCCGCCTGGCCGAAGGCGATCTTGCCCCAGGGGAACCCGCTGAAGGGCACGCGCGCGCGTGCCGCCTCTCCCGCCGATCCACAGGGCGGCCGCCCAGAGCGGGTAGCCGGGCAGGCGGGAGACCGCCGCGACGCCCGCGCCCACCAGGGCGACGAACACGGCCTCGACGCCGCGAGCGCCAGCCACGGGCCGGGGCCGACCTCGACGCCGGTCCACACCAGCAGCGGCAGCAGGAAGCCGAGGCCGAAGAGGTAACCGAGGCCGAGGCCCGCCTTCCAGGTACGGCCGTGCAGGCAGCGGGCGAGGACGGCGAAGGCGGGGAGCGCGAGCCACCACAGGGTGCGGGGCGGGAAGATGACGTAGAGCCAGCACTCCGGAGAGGGCCGCCGCGGCGGCGGGCACGAGCCGCCGCAGGGCGCGCCGGGCGCGGGAGCCGCGCAGGGCTGCGGATCGAGCTGTTCCGGCTCGTCTACGGGAGTGGTGGTGGCGGTCACCCGGGGAGTGTACGGCGCGTCACCGGGGCGTTGACAGCGCGGTCAGGGGGCGCTCGCGCCGGATCGTTCCCGCGCACCCGGGCCGCAGGGCACGGTGCCTGCCGGCAGCGTGTGACCGGGTCAGAGCGATGTTCCCCTAACCTTCAGCCGGGCCCGGATGGCGCGTACCGCGGATTCGGCGTTGTCCACGGTCACCGTGAACTTGTGGCCGTCGCCCAGGCTGAGCACCAGGCCCTCGCCGCGCCGGACCACGACGGCCGTGCCCTTCTCGGGCCGCCAGCGGTAGCCCCAGCCGCCCCACTGCCGCGGTGTGACGCTCGGCGCGAAGTCCGCGCGACGACATGGGAGAGCGGGATGTGCCGGCGCGGCAGACCCAGATGGCCGCAGCGGACCTCCAGAAAGTCCTTGTCGACCTTGACGGCCACATGGACGAAGGCCAGGGTCCCGAAGAGCATCAGGAGCCCGACGGCGATGCATCCCACGACGGACATGAGCAGCGGCGCGAAGCCCGAGGTCCATATCGAGCCGACCGCGAGTTCGATGCCGAGGGCCAGGCAGGCGGCGCCCGCGCAGGCCAGCAGCCACTGGACGCGGTTGGTCGCGCGGCCGGTCCAGACTTCGGGCGGGGCGTCGGGCACGGCACTCGCGCCGTGGTCGCCGGGCTCCTCGTGGGCTGGGTCCCTCATGCATCGACATACTCACGTTCCGCCGCGAAGGCACCGCGTCGCGGACCGTGACCGGCTCCGGCGCCGCGGGGGCTCAGAGCGCGGGGCTGACCGCCGCGAGCAGACGCCCTTCGGCGTACGTGAGCGCCTTCAAACGGGCGGCCGGCTCCTCGCGCCCGCTGAGCAGCACGGTGAGACCGGGCGCCGCGCCGCGTCGGTGCCGGGCCCGCGCCGGTCCTGCGCAGCGCCTGGGCCG
This sequence comes from Streptomyces huasconensis, assembly GCA_004010275.1. Taxonomy (GTDB): domain Bacteria; phylum Actinomycetota; class Actinomycetes; order Streptomycetales; family Streptomycetaceae; genus Streptomyces; species Streptomyces huasconensis. The sequence goes on along the minus strand of RBWT01000058.1, from coordinate 17,326 downwards.
CGACCGCGCCGGCCGAGCCGTGCTGGACGAGCGGCAGCAGCTGCGGCTGCTGCACGGCGGCGCGGATGCGCTCGGCGACCAGCTCGTAATGGGTGCAGCCCAGGACGACGGCCCTTACATCGGGCGGGGTGAGGGCAGCGGCGGCGGCGATCGTCTCGTCGATGGCCTTCTCGTCCGCGTACTGCACGGCGTCGGCGAGGCCGGGGCAGGGCACCTCGGTGACGTCGACGCCGCTCGCGAACCGCTCGATGAGGTCCCGCTGGTAGGGGCTGCCCGTGGTGGCGGGCGTGGCCCAGATGGCGACGGGTCCGGCGCCCGCGGCGGCGGGCTTGATGGCCGGTACGGTCCCGATGACCGGGATGGCGGGCTCCAGGCGGGCCCTGATCGTGGGCAGCGCGTGGACGGAGGCGGTGTTGCAGCACGATCAGCGCGTCGGGGCGGTGCGCGGCGGCGGCCTCCGCGACGGCGAGGGCGCGCGCGGTGAGGTCGTCCGTGGTCCGCGGTCCCCACGGCATGCCGTCCGGGTCCGAGGAGAGCACGAGATCGGCGTCGGGCCGCAGGCGACGCACCGCGGCCGCCGCGGCGAGCAGTCCGATACCGGAGTCCATGAGCGCGATCTTCACCCGGTCACCATAGTCGATGGGCCCCACAGGCTCCCTTGCGTGGGGCAGACTTCGGCGGATGAGCGCCGTTGCGTGGATCGCCGCCGGCTCGCTTGCCGCGTGGCTGTGGCTGCTGCTGGGGCAGGGCTTCTTCTGGCGCACGGACGTGCACCTGCCGCCGCGCCGGGACCCGGAGCGCTGGCCGTCGGTGTGTGTCGTGGTGCCCGCCAGGGACGAGGCCGCGATGCTGCCCGAGAGCCTGCCGTCGCTGCTGGCGCAGGACTATCCGGGGCCGGCCGAGATCTTCCTTGTCGACGACGGCAGCACGGACGGCACGGGTGAGCTGGCCCGCGCGCTGGCCGAGCGGCACGGCGGGCTGCCGCTGACCGTCGACTCCCCCGGCGAGCCGCCCCCGGGGTGGACCGGCAAGCTCTGGGCGGTGCGCCATGGGATCACGCTCGCCGCGCGCGGGACCCCGAGTACCTGCTCCTGACCGACGCGGACATCGCCCACGCGCCCGAGAGCCTGCGGGAGTTGGTGGCCGCCGCGGAGACGGGCGGTTTCGACCTGGTCTCGCAGATGGCCCGGCTGCGGGTGCGCAGCGTGTGGGAGCGCCTGGTGGTCCCGGCGTTCGTCTACTTCTTCGCGCAGCTCTATCCCTTCCGCCGCATCGGCCGGGGAGGGGGCGGCGAGCGGGCGGCCGCGGCGGGCGGCTGCGTCCTGCTGCGGGCCGACGCCGCCGAGCGGGCGCGGGTCCCCGACGCCATCCGGCACACGTGATCGACGACGTGGCGCTCGCGCGGGCGGTCCGGCGCTCTGGGGGCCACATCTGGCTGGGGCTCGCCGAACGCGTCGACAGCGTGCGCCCCTACCCCCGTCTCGCGGACCTGTGGCGGATGGTCTCGCGCAGCGCGTACGCCCAGCTGCGCCACCATCCGCTGCTGCTCCTCGGCACGGTCGCCGGGCTCGCGCTGGTGTATCTCGCTCCCCCGGTCACCCTGGTCGCGGGGCTCACCGCAGGCGACGCCCCGGCGGCCACGACGGGGGGCCTCGCCTGGCTGCTGATGACGGCGACGTACCTGCCGATGCTCCGCTACTACCGGCAGCCCCTGTGGCTCGCCCCGCTGCTGCCCGGCACCGCTCTCCTGTACCTGCTGATGACGGTGGACTCGGCGGTGCAGCACTACAGGGGGCGCGGGGCCGCGTGGAAGGGGCGTACGTACGCGCGTCCGGACACCGCCGCGGAACCGGCACCGGAGCAGCGCTGAGGGGACGGGGTCACTTCCGGCCGGGTGTCCAGTTCATGCCCCAGCCGTAGGCGTGGTCGATGGTGCGCTGCGGGCTCACTCCGCGGTCCGGCACGAGGTAGCGGGCCTCGCGCTGGACGACGAGGTCGCCGCCGTTGTTGGTGAGCAGGGCCAGCGCGCACACCGTGGAGGGGACGGTGCACTCGTCGAGCGAGAAGTCGACCGGGGCGCCGTGCTGCGGCTGGAGGGTGACGGTGGCGTTGAGGTCGGCGAAGCTGCGGGCGCCTTCGTAGATGGTCACGAAGATGACGATGCGGCGGAAGTCCTTGATGTGGTCGAGGTTGATGGTGAGGTTCTCGCCACTGGCCACCGCGCCGGTGCGGTCGTCGCCGTCGAGGAGCATGTACGGAGGCCGGTGCATCGCGCCGAAGGCGTTGCCGAGGGCCTGGACGACGCCCTTGCGGCCGTCGGCGAGTTCGTAGAGCGCGCACAGGTCCAGGTCGAGGCCGGCGTGCAGGGCGACGGCCCTGCCGAGCTTCGCGCCCCAGCCCTTGGTCTGCTTGCGCGTCTCCCAGTTGAGATTCACGCGCATGGCGCCCGAGGTACCGCCCTGCTTCGTCAGCGAGACGGACGGGGCGTCCTTCGTCAGGGTGACTTTGGTGAGGCGCACGGGCTCGGCGGGCGGCGGGGACACAGGCGCGGCCGCGGCGACGGGTGCGGCTGCCGGGGGCGGTGGGGTGAGCGCGGCGGGAGCGGCGGGAGAGGCGGGCGGCGCGGAACGTTGCGGTTCGTCCACCGTGATGCCGTAGTCCGTGGCGAGCCCTTCGAGACCGCTGCCGTACCCCTGGCCGACGGCGCGGAACTTCCAGGCGCCCTGGCGCCGGTACAGCTCGCCGAGGACGAGGGCCGTCTCCACCGTCGCGTCCGTGTTGTCGTAGCGCGCCAGTTCGGTGCCGCTCGCCGCGTCGAGGACACGGATGTACAGGCCGGGGAGCTGTCCGAAGGTACCGCCGTCGGCCGAGGCGGCGAGCACCACGGTCTCGATCGCGGGCTCCACGCGCGCGAGGTCGACGGCGAGCACGTCGCTGACGCCGTCGGCGGAGCGCTGTTTGCCCTCGTACCGCACCGCTCCGGAAGAGTGCGCCGGCTGGTTGTAGAAGACGAAGTCCGCGTCCGAGCGCACCTTTCCGGACGAGGTCAACAACAGGGCGGACGCGTCGGCGTCGGGCACTCCGGCGCCTGAGCCCCACCCCAGTTCGACCCGCACGGCGGGTGCCGGCACGGGAACGTTCGATCCTTTAGGCATGGTCATGTCCGCCCCCATCGCAAGTCGCCGCGTCCGGCAGGGCCGCCGATTCCGTTCGCGGCCAACCTATTACCCGGATCACCGGCAGGCCCATGACCGCGCCCGGCGGCCTCCCGGCCGCGCCACGGCCGACCGCGGGTAACCCCGGCAAGACCGCCGCTTTTACACGATTCCTACGCCACTTGACGACCGATTTTCCCAAGTTCGCTCGCATTGGGGACACCTCACCCCTGCCGCCACGCGAAACAACCCGCTTATCGGTCTCCCCAACCAGCACATCAAGGGCTTAACTTATGGAGTATGACCTCCCCCCGCTCCACCTATGGCGGCGGTTACTACTCCGCGCCGTCCTTCACGGACACTCCGATCTACGACTCCCTCGTCGCAGAGCGGGGCACCCCTCAGATCGCCCCGATCCGGGTTCCGTCCGCGTACGACACGGGCAGTCACCTGCCCGCCCTCCCGGCCGCGCTGCCCGCCCTGCCGGCCGCCCCTTCCCACCACAACCCGGGGTACGGCTACCCCCAGGCCCAGCAGCCCGCCCCGCTGCAACAGGCCCCCGCGCCGTACATCCCGCAGCAGGCCGCGGGCCCGCGCGGCTACCCCGGCGCCCAGCCCCAGCGGCCCGCGGCCGGTACGGGATACGAGGCGATGCGCCCGGCCTCGCCCCGCCCGGCCCCCGCGCCGTACGAGGACCCGTACAACCGCCCCTACCGCGGGTACTGACCGCCCGGGTCGCCCTCCGCACATGGCGTCGGCCGCCGTCGGGCTTCTGCCAGGCGGCGGCGTTCGCATGTCCGCGCCCGGTCGGCGGTCGGCGGTCGGCGGTCGGCGGTCGGCACAAGAGTGCTTCGGCGACGGCTCGCCTTCGGGCAGAATCCGGTTCCACGATCCACCGGGACGGCCCGCTTCGGTGATGGCCTCATGATCCTCGAATGACGCGCCCGCGGTGGGGGAACTCCTTGACGGAGCACGGACGTTGAGCCGGTGAGCTTCACGGACATGTGCCGTTCCCTGTCGAGACGGACGCGGAAGGGGGTGCAGGGCTGTGCGGGCGATCGCCGGACTCTGGCGCTGGCGGCGCAACCCGCTGCGCCGCGGGACCGACCTCCTGGAGGCCTGGACGGCCCTCGCCGCCCTGGTGCTGATCGCCGTCGCCGTGGCCGTCTGTCGGCACGGTCACCGCGGGCCTCTCGCGGGACGCCCTGCTCACCTCCGTGCGGGAGCAGCGCGAGGCCCGCCACGCGACCGTCGGCACGGTCGTGCGGAAGGTCTCCGCTCCCCCGCTCGACCCCGATCCCGAGACCGCCGTCGGCACGGCGACGCCCACAGCCGCGTCCTTGCCCGCTGGACGGGCCCGGACGGCATCGACCGCTCCGGGGACGTCGTCGCCCGGCTCGGCGCCCCGCGGCCCGGTGACCACTTCCGGCTCTGGACCGACGAGCGCGGCCGGGTCGTCGGCCGTCCGCTGGACACCGCGACCGCGACCACCCACGCCGCCCTCGCCGGACTCGGCGCCGCCGCGGCGAGCGTCGCCCTCGTCGAGGGCGCGCGCAGGCTCGTCCTCTGGCGCGTCGTCCAAGGGCGTTACGCCCGCCTGGACCGGGCCTGGGCCGCGGTGGGCCCCGACTGGGGCAGGACCGGCACCGGCTCCTGACCCGCCCCGCGGCCGGGCCGCGCGGCCGGAGCCCGCCGATCGGGTCAACTGCCCCTGCCCACGCGCGCTACGGTGGACCGGCCGAACTCTTCGGCTCCTTGCGCGGCGGCGCGGCACATCGCGGCACGTCGGCGCAAGACCCGCGTACGACGAGGTGGGGGCAGAGCAACTCCATGGCACAGGGCACGGTCCAGGTGACGCACACCGGCACGTCGCGGTGGCGGCGACACCGGCGAGTACCGCATCGCTCGCCGCTGCCTTGGAGGCCGCGAGCGACGGCGACATACTCACCGTCGCCGCCGGCACCTACCGCGAGAACCTCGTCGTCCAGCGCGCGGTGACCCTGCGCGGGCCCGACGGTTCGGCGGGTTCCGTGCGCATCGCGCCGTCCGAAGGGGTGCCCCTGACGGTGCGCGCCTCCGCGATCGTGCAGGACGTGCACGTCGAGGGCCAGGACTCCTCGGCGCCTCGCGCTGCTCGTCGAGGACGGCGCCCCCGAGCTGACCGGCATCCGTGTCGTGACCCGCTCCGCCGCCGGCATAGAGGTGCGCGGCGGCGCGCGCCCGACGGTGCGCCGCTGCACCGTGGACAACCCCGGTGGCATCGGCATCGCGGTGCTCGACGGCGGCGGCGGTGTCTTCGAGGAGTGCGAGATCGTCGCGGCGGGCCAGTCCGGTGTCGCGGTGCGCGGCGGCGCGCACCCCCGCCTGGAGCGGTGCCGGGTGCATCACGCCTCGGGCGCCGGACTCTCGGTGACGGGCGAGCACACCGGTCTGGAGGCCATCGGCTGCGAGGTCTACGAGATCAAGGGTTCGGGCGTCCAGGTCACCGGGCGGGCCTCGGCCCATCTGACCGACTGCGACGTGCACCGCACCACTTCCGACGGCGTCACGCTCGACACGGACGCCGTGCTGACCCTGGCCGACTGCCGCATCCACGACATCCCGGAGAACGCGATCGACCTGCGCTCGCGCTCCGTGCTCACGCTGACCCGCTCCACGGTCTGCCGGTTCGGGCGCAACGGGCTGTCGGTGTGGGACCCCGGCACGCGCGTGGACGCCAACCAGTGCGAGATCCACGACAGTACGGGCGACTATCCGGCGGTCTGGGTCAGCGACGGCGCGACGGCCGTCCTGGAGTCGTGCCGGGTGCGCGAGGTGCCGGACGCGCTGTTCGTCCTGGACCGCGGCTCGCGCGCCGACGTCGTCGACAGCGACCTCTCCCAGGTGCGCAACACGGCGGTGTCGGTGAGCGACGGCGCGACCGCGCAGCTCGACGACTGCCGCATCCGCGAGGCCGCCACGGGCGCCTGGTTCCGCGACCACGGCAGCGGCGGCACCCTCGCCAACTGCACGATCGACGCCGTCCAGACGGGCGTGATCGTCACCAAGGGCGCGGACCCGACCATCGAGCGCTGCACGGTCACCTCGCCCGCCGAGGCCGGCTTCTACGTCTCCGCGGGCGGTCGCGGTCCTTCCACGGCTGCCGGGTCAGCGGCAGTGGCGGCTACGGCTTCCACGTCATCGACGGCTGCCGTACGACGCTGAAGAAGTGCCGCACGGAGCGGTGCGCGCGCGGCGGCTTCGAGTTCTCCGAGGAGGGCCCGCTCGTCGAGGACTGCGCGAGCGACGAGAGCGGCGGCGGCCGCGCACCCCGGTGGCGCCGCAGGAGGTGCCCGCCGTGCAGACGGCCACGCAGACCGCCGGGCTGCTCGGCTCGGTGCCCCGCCCAGCAGGCTCCGCCGCCGACGCGCCCGAGAAGGCGGCCCGCGCCTCCAAGGAAGTCCTCGGCGAACTCGACGCCCTGGTGGGCCTGGACAGCGTCAAGCGTGAGGTCCGCGCCCTCACCGACATGATCGAGGTGGGCCGCCGCAGGCAGCTCGCCGGACTCAAGGCCGCGTCCGCCCGCCGCCACCTGGTCTTCACCGGTTCGCCGGGCACGGGAAAGACGACGGTCGCACGGCTGTACGGCGAGATCCTCGCCTCGCTCGGTGTCCTGGAGAGCGGCCACCTCGTCGAGGTCTCGCGCGTCGACCTGGTCGGCGAGCACATCGGTTCGACGGCGATCCGCACCCAGGAGGCGTTCGACCGGGCGCGCGGCGGTGTGCTGTTCATCGACGAGGCGTACGCCCTCTCCCCCGAGGACTCCGGGCGCGACTTCGGCCGGGAGGCCATCGACACGCTCGTGAAGCTGATGGAGGACCACCGCGAGGCCGTCGTGGTGATCGTCGCGGGCTACACGGCGGAGATGCAGCGCTTCCTCTCCGTCAACCCGGGTGTGGCGTCCCGATTCTCACGGACGATCACCTTCAGCGACTATGCCCCCGAGGAGCTGCTGCGGATCGTGGAGCAGCAGGCCGAGGAGCATGAGTACCGCCTGGGCGCGGGCACCGGTGAGGCGCTCCTGAAGTACTTCACGGCGCTCCCGAAGGGGCCCGCCTTCGGCAACGGCCGCACCGCGCGGCAGACGTTCGAGGCGATGGTGGAGCGGCACGCGGGCCGGGTCGCCCAGCTCCCCGAGCCGAGCACGGACGACCTCACCCTGCTGTATCCGGAGGATCTGCCGGAGCCGGCGTGACCGCTTCCGTCGCCGCGGGCCTCGGCGAGGGGACGGCGGCCTTGAGACGCGCGAGGAGCCGTGCGCGTTCCTCGGCGAACGCGGGGTCGGACTGGTAGTCGCCGTGGCCGCGGATCGGCGCGGGGAGCGGATGGTCCTCCGTACGGCCGTAGGCGAGGGGGTCCTTGAGGGCGGCGCGGTCCACCTGGGGGCCGCAGTCGCCGCGCAGGCCGATGGGGCCGCCGATGGGGTCGGTGGGGCGGTGCAGGTTGCGCCAGCAGTCGACCTCGCGGTGCAGGGAGGTCAGTGCCGCCGGGCCGAAGTGGGCGGGGAACCAGCGGCCGTAGAGGCGCTCCAGGGGTGAGCCGTAGGTGAGCAGGGCGACGCGCCTGCGGACCGAGGGGCGCAGCTGCCAGGCTGCCGCCGCCGCGAGGACGCTGCCCTGGGAGTGCCCGGAGATGACGAGGCGCCCGCCCGTGGCGCTGGTGGCGCGGGTCCAGGCGGCCATGCGCCAGGTCAGGTCGGGGTCGGCGCGCTCGGCGTCGCAGGGCGGGGCGAAGGGGTGGGCGGCGCGCGGCCAGAACGTGCCGACGTCCCAGAGGATGCCGATGGTGCGCCGGGCCGAGGCGTCCTTGTAGGCGCGCCGGCCCCAGGTGACGAACAGTATGAAGCCGAAGCCGATCAGCCAGGAGCCGAGCGCCTGGGAGGTCTCGGCGGCGCCCTCCACGACGTCGGGTGTGCCTTGCGCGGCCTTGGCCGGGACCTTCTCCGTCAGCACGCGCCGGGCGAGGGCGCCCGCGCCGAGCAGCAGGGTGACGGCGGAGATGACGCCGACGAGGAAGGGCGCCCGGTCGGTGAGCGCGGCACGCGCGCGGGTGCCCGCGATGCGGCGGGTGCGGGTGGGGTCCTGCGGTTCGTCGGCGTAGTCGGCCGCCACCTTCCTCATCTCGCGGCGCTTGCGCTGGAGGGTGCGGGCGCCGAACCAGGCGCAGAGCACGGCGACGACGAGCCAGGAGCGGCGGGATCGCGGACGCCTGCCAGGTCAGCAGGACGGGCGGTCCGGGGATGGAGCCGTGGGTGCCGTCCAGCCAGTCGGCGACCCGCTGGGCGCCGCCGCCGGACATCACTCCGCCCAGGGCGCAGGAGAGCATGGCGGTGGCGGGGCCGCCGAGGCCGCGGATGGCGGTGCGGGAGTTGGGCGAGGTGCGGTACAGGCAGTGCGCGGTCACCGCGAGGGCGACGACCAACAGGCCCTGGACGAGCGCGATGCCGCCGAAGGTCGCGTCACCCGGCAGTCTGCCCTCGGAGCGCCAGCCGGGGCGGGACCAGCCCGCGTACAGCAGGGTCAGGACGAGTACGGCCAGAGCGGCCAGCGGAAGCCTGCGCACGAGGGCGCGGTCCAGCCTGCGGTCGAGCCTGTTCTCGCTGCGCCCCCTGCGGCACACCACCCAGACGATGACCACCGCGCCCACAAGGAGCGCGACGTGCAGGCTCCAGCCGACGACGTCCAGGAAGGCGGAGCCTCCGGGGCGCCGGTCGTGCCGCGCGGCGGAGGCGCCGACCGCGGCGGCGACGGTGAGCAGGCCCGCCGCGGTGTGGGCGGCGCGCAGCCGGGCGTCGAGGCGGCGGCCGTACCAGAAGCCGGGCCTGCCGAGCGCGGTCCGGCTCGTCTCCTCCTCGGGGTCGGGCTGGTGGGGCAGCGGCTGCTGGGACTCGTACGCACTCCAGGTGCGGTGGGAGAGGTACCAGAGGAGGCCGGTGAGGGCGCCGGGGAGCAGGGCGGCGAGGGCGAGGCGGCGGCCGGGCTGCGACCACCAGCCGCCGTGGCCCTCCTCATCGGTGGCGAGGAAGCCGAGCCAGGCCCGGTCGGCCGCGCACGCGGGGGTGCCCGCGCACTGCCAGGCCGTGAGGTCGAGCGCGACCTCGCAGGCGGCGGCGACGAGCAGCACGATCAGGGTGAGCCCGGTCAGCCGCACCAGGAGTCCGTACGTACGGACGAGGTGCCGGCGGTGGCGGGAGGTGGGGCGCATCCAGTGGGCGAGGTTGACGACCATGAAGGGCAGCAGCAGGAGCCACAGGGCGCGGGAGCCGTTGCCGGAGGTGAGGTTGCACCAGACGTACGCCTCGGGGACCGGTTTGCCGCGGTAGTCGTCCGGGCGCCGCTCGGCGTCGGCGTCCTCGGTGCGGCGGAAGACGGCCGCCGTGTCGTCGCCGGAGATCCGCACGGTCCGCGGATCTCCCAGCATCTGTTCCGGTGTGGTGCCCCCGACTCCATGGACCAGGAGTTCCAGGGCGGTCTCGTCCTGCGTCGCACGCTCCACTGTTTTCGCTGCCCCCGAGATGTGCGTGGTGAGAAAACAAGGATCTCGGTCCGCGGCTCGCCGCGCACCCGTCGTTACGTAATCTCCCCCTTCCGAGGCGTGCGTACCCGCGCGCGGGTGGTCGCACGGCTGTCAGTGACGCATGCGAGGATGAGCCTGCGCGCCGGTCGGGGGTGACGGGTGTGACGGGTGTGACGGGGCAGAACGAGGCGGAAAGGCCGGGCCGGGCGTGAGTGAGAACCAGAACCTTCTCGCCGAGCAGCGCCGCGCCCTGATCCTCGACGAGGTGCGCCGCCGGGGCGGGGTCCGCGTCAACGAACTCACCCGGAAACTGGGCGTGTCCGACATGACCGTCCGCCGCGATCTCGACGCGCTGGCCCGCCAGGGTGTCCTGGAGAAGGTCCACGGCGGCGCGGTGCCGGTCGCCGAGGCGAGCGCGCACGAGCCGGGGTTCGAGGCGAAGTCGGGGCTGGAGCCGACGGCCAAGGAGGACATCGCGCGCGCCGCGGCGTCCCTGGTGGCGCCGGGTTCGGCGGTCGCCCTGTCGGGTGGCACGACGACGTACACGCTGGCGCACCATCTCCTGGACGTGCCGGATCTGACGGTGGTGACCAACTCGGTGCGGGTGGCCGACGTCTTCCACTCCGCGCAGCGCACCTCCGGGCCGCGGCAGGGCTCGGCCACGGTCGTGCTGACCGGTGGGGTGCGTACGCCGTCGGACTCGCTGGTCGGGCCGGTCGCGGACCAGGCGATCGCCTCGCTCCACTTCGACGTGCTCTTCCTCGGTGTGCACGGCATATCGCCGGAAGCCGGTCTGTCGACCCCGAACCTGGCCGAGGCGGAGACGAACCGACGCCTGGTGCAGTCGGCGCGCCGCGTGGTCGTCGTCGCCGACCACACCAAGTGGGGCACGGTGGGGCTGAGTTCGTTCGCGACGCTCTCCCAGGTCGACACGCTGGTGACGGACGCGGGGTTGCCCGCGGAGGCGCGTGCGGAGATCTCCGAGCATCTGAACCGGCTGGTGGTGACGGGTGAGCGGGAGTGCGGCGAAGGTCTCCTGGCCGACGCCGAGCCCCCGAGCCCCGACAGCACGCCGGACTCCTCCGAGGGCTCCCTCAACTCCTAGGACCCCGCAGACATCTGACGGCCCGCCAGCTATCGTGTCGGTGCCCGGCCAACCGCCGTACTCCGCTGGGGGGAAGCTCGATGGCACGCCGACTGAGTCCCGTGGGCCTCGACTTCATCGAGACCGCCGCGCTGCGTCATGTCTTCGCCCGCGAGGTGAGCGCCCCGCCCGAAGCGGTCTACCACGCTCTCGTCGACGACCTGGCCGGCTGGCCCGCGTGGTTCACCGCGGTCACGCGGTGCCGCCCGACCGACGACGGCAAGGGCCGCGAGGTCCGGCTCAAGGGCGGCACGCGCTTTCGGGAGACGATCCTCGCGGCCGACGGACAGGGGCGGTACGCCTACCGCGTCGACGTCACGAACGCGCCGGGGCCGCGCGCCCTCGTGGAAGAGTGGCAACTCACCCCGGTGGGCACCGGCACCCGCGTGCAGTGGACGTTCGCCGCGGACGGCACCCCACCCTTCCGCCTCGTCCTGAAGCTGAGCCGCGCGGGCCTCGGCCGGGCCTTCCGGGACGCGGTCACGGCACTGGACCGGCGGCTCATGGCGGCCGCGGCGTAGGCGGCGGCAGAGCTGGCGCCGGCCACCCCGACCGGCCACCTCGATCGGCCCCCCGACCACCAGCCACCCCAACCGGTTACCTGGGCCATTCGCCCGTCGCGAGCAAGGTGTTGATCGCCTCCGCGTACGGCGCGATGTCCAGGCCCTGTTCGGCCAGCCACGTGTCGGAGTAGTACTTGTCCAGGTAGCGGTCGCCCGGGTCGCAGATCAGGGTGACCACACTGCCCGTGCGGCCCACGGCCACCATCTCGGCGACGATCTTCAGCGCGCTCCACAGACCCGTGCCCGTGGAACCGCCCGCCTTGCGGCCGATGGCGCGCTCCAGGGCACGGACGGCGGCCACGGACGCCGCGTCCGGCACCTTCATCATGCGGTCGATGGCGCCGGGCAGGAAGCTCGGCTCCATGCGGGGGCGGCCGATGCCCTCGATGCGCGAGCCGCAGTCGCTCGTCGCGTCCGGGTCGTTCTTCGTCCAGCCGTCGAAGAAACAGGAATTCTCCGGGTCGGCGACACAGATGCGGGTGTCGTGCTGCATGTAGTGGACGTAGCGCGCGATGGTCGCCGAGGTGCCGCCGGTGCCCGCGGTCGCGACGATCCACGCGGGCTCGGGATAGCGCTCCAGCCTGAGCTGCTGGTAGATGGACTCGGCGATGTTGTTGTTGCCGCGCCAGTCGGTGGCCCGCTCCGCGTACGTGAACTGGTCCATGTAGTGGCCGCCGGTCTCGACGGCGAGGGCGGCCGACTCCGCGTACATGGTGCGCGGGTCGTCCACGAAGTGGCATCGGCCGCCGTGGAATTCGATCAGGCGGATCTTCTCGGCGCTCGTCGTGCGCGGCATCACCGCGATGAAGGGCACGCCGGTCAGTTTCGCGAAGTACGCCTCGGAGACGGCCGTGGAGCCGCTGGAGGCCTCGATGACCGGGCGGCCCGGCCTGATCCAGCCGTTGCACAGGCCGTAGAGGAAGAGGGAGCGCGCGAGGCGGTGCTTGAGGCTGCCGGTGGGGTGGGTCGACTCGTCCTTGAGGTACAGGTCGATGCCCCAGAGCTCGGGCAGCGGGAAGCGCAGCAGGTGGGTGTCGGCCGAGCGGTTGGCGTCGGCCTGGACCTTGCGGACGGCTTCTTTGAGCCAGGCGCGGTACTCGTCGTCGCTGTGGTCGACGTCGAGCGTGGGCATGGGTTCGTCGGCTCGGTCCTGCTGTGTGGTGCTCACCGCGGGGCTCCTTCGCGTCGTGCCGGACGCGATTCGACGCGGCCGTACCCCTCGATCTTAAACACCCTCAGCACCCTCCCCACCTGCATAAACACACCTTTGGGGACCTCAAAGGCACCGCTGGCGCAGTGGTCGGTCAAGCCCCGTGAGGCAGCATGCGGGGGCGCGTGGGCGCGTGGACCGGACGTCTCCGTGCGCACTGGTGCTCCCCGCCTCGCGCGGGCAGACTGCACCGCACGGGGCACCTGTCCCGGACGGAGGGACCTCACCGAGCGGACAAGGGGGCGGAGCGTCATGGCGGAGCCGGAGTTCACGGCCACGGGTGTGCGGATCGGGCGGCGCCTGCGCTCCCTCACCCGGGCCGGGCAGGTCCGAATCGCCGACGGCAGGCTGGAGTTGCTCACCAGTTACGGCAAGGAGATCGACAGCGCCCCGGTGCAGGCGGTGCGCACGGGCAAGCCGTGGTTCGCCGCCGAGGACCGGGCGCTGGCCGAGGTGAACGGCAGGCGGTACAGCCTCACGCTCGGCGAGCGCGAACGGGTCCCGGGCAGGGCGGGCCGCCGACCGTACGCCGGTTCATCGAAGCCGTGGGCAGGGCCGCGGAGCGCCGCCGACGCGGTTGAACGGCGGGAGCGCGGCACGACGCGCGAGTTGCACCCCCGCACCCCCTGGGTCACTCTGGTCTCACATCACTCTGGGTTTACCGGCGATGACGCTGAAGAACCAGCCCGCCGCCGGCCACGCAGCAGGCGGCAGACCAAGCGGCCCCCTGCTCGATCCGAACGTCGTCTTCTTCCGGACCTTCAATTCGGGGAGTCGCAGCCGTGATCAGCCAACAAAGCAGGCATTGCACGGTGGAGCTCCAAGCTCTGCCGTCGCGGATTCGCCAGGTTCGCAGAATCGTCTCTGCGCAGTTGCGCTACTGGCATCTCGATCCCTTGATAGACCAGGCCGCCCTCGGTGTGACCGAGTTGCTCAGCAACGTCCATCGGCACGCCGAGCCGGACAAGGAGTGCACCGTGGAGATCGAGCTGATGCTCGACCGCCTCACGGTCTCCGTCCACGACCACGACCCGCGGCTTCCCGAGGTTCACGACGCCGATCCCTTCGCCACCTGCGGCCGCGGACTCGCGATGGTCGCGGCGGTGAGCGAGAGCTGGGGCGTGTGCCCGCAGGGCGACGCCGGGAAGACGGTGTGGTTCACGCTTCCCGCGCCCTCCCCCACCGCGACCATGCCGTCGTACCCGCGTACGACTCGGCCGCGAGAACTCCCGCCCGGTCGGCCGTTGCCGGCTGACCGGGCGGTGACCATCCACCATGGCCGCACGCGGTGCCGACGGCCCGCGGGCCTCACCCGGTGGCGACGCGCCGCGGCACGTCGAGGCGCGCCGCCCGCCGAGCGGGACGCGGGCCCGCCAAGGCTCCCGCGACCGCACCCACCAGAGCGACCACCGCGAGCCGCGCTGTCGGACGTAGATCTCTGTACCTACTAGTATGTACAGTGCTCGCATGAGCACTCCGGAGCGTCTGATCGAGTCCACCCGCGAGCTGCTGTGGGAGCGGGGTTACGTCGGTACGAGCCCCAAGGCGATCCAGCAGCACGCGGGCGCGGGCCAGGGCAGCATGTACCACCACTTCGCGGGCAAACCCGACCTCGCGCTCGCCGCCATCCGGCGTACGGCCGAGGAGATGCGCGCCACCGCCGAGGCGGTGCTGGGCGGTTCCGGGTCGGCGTACGCGCGCGTCGAGGCGTACCTCCTGCGTGAACGCGATGTGTTGAGGGGCTGCCCGGTCGGGCGGCTCACGATGGACCCGGACGTCATCGCGAGCGACGAGCTGCGCGCGCCGTCACCGCCACCCTCGACTGGCTGCGCGACCGCCTCGCCGGAATCCTCCAAGAGGGCGTGGACCAGGGCGAGTTCGCGTACGCGCTCGACCCCCGGGAGACCGCTTCGGCGATCGTCGCGACCGTGCAGGGCGGTTACGTCCTGGCGCGCTCGTCAGCCGACCCCCACCGCCTTCGACGCGGCGGTACGCGGCCTGCTCGCACTCCTCCGCGGCATGACCACCGGTCGCGGTGCCCCGGTCGATGCCCCTGCCACCACCACGTCATCCAACTAGGCCTGGCTACAGGGAAATACGCGATGCACGCCATGCAGTACGAGATCACCCTGCCCGCCGACTACGACATGGACGTCATCCGCCACCGCGTCGCGTCGAAGGGCCACCTCCTCGACGCGTTCCCCGGGCTCGGCTTCAAGGCCTATCTGATGCGCGAGCGCGGCCGGGACGGCGGCTCGCCCGTCAACCAGTACGCGCCCTTCTACCTCTGGAACACCGCCGCGGGCATGCACTCCTTCCTCTGGGGCCCCGGTTTCCAGGGGCTCTCCGACGATTTCGGGCGGCCCGTCGTGCAGCACTGGCCGGTCCTCGCGTACGAGGAGCAGGCCGCGCCAAGGGGCACGGCGAGGGCCGCGGTGCGGCGTCGGCAGAGAATCCCCGAGGCGGCACGGCTCCCGCAGGTCGCTGATGAACTGGCAGAGGAGGCACGGAAGTTGACGGTGGAGGAGGGTGCGGTGAGCGCGCTGGCCGCCGTCGACCCGCGCACCTGGGAGGCGGTGCACTTCTCGCTCTGGGAGCACGGGGCGCCCGAGGGGCTCGGCGACGTCTTTCAGGTGCTGCACCTGTCGACGCCCGAGCGTGCGCAGCTGAGGAACGGACGGCAGTGGTGACCGCGCGGCTGCCGGACACCACGCGCGCAGGCCGCACAGCCGCCTCCCAAGTCCGCACGGTCCTCGGTGACATCGCCCCGGCGCGGCTCGGGGTCTGTGACGCCCACGACCACCTCTTCCTGCGCAGCCCGCAACTTCCGGGCCAGGAACTGGAGTCGGCGCGGGCGGCGGCCGACGAGCTGGCGGCGTTCCATGCGGCGGGCGGGCGGAGTGTCGTGCAGTGGACGCCGCACGGCATGGGTCGGCAGGCGGGGCGGCTGCCGGAGCTGTCCCGGGCGGCGGGCGTCCATGTCGTCGCCGCGACGGGGCTGCACCAGGCCGCGCACTATGCCCCGCAGGCGCTGGAGCGGCTCCGGGGGGAGGGCCTCGCCGATGTGTTCATCCGTGAACTCACCGACGGCATCGGGCACTCCGGTGTTCGGGCCGGGCTGATCAAGGTCGCGGGCGGTTTCCACTGCCTCGATGCCCACGCCCGCTGGACGATGACCGCCGCGGCCGAGGCCCACCACGCGACGGGCGCGCCGATCGCCGTCCACCTTGAACTGGGCACCGCCGGCATGGACGTACTCGACCTGCTCTGCAGCGAGTTGGGCGTGCCCGCGCACCGCGTGGTCCTCGGCCACCTCAACCGCTCCCCCGACCCGGTGGTCCACCACAGGGCCGCCGAGGCGGGCGCCTTCCTGGCCTTCGACGGCCCGTCCCGCGCCCATCACGCCACGGACTGGCGCATGCCGGACGCGGTGCGCTCGCTGGCCGACGCCGGCTTCGGCGACCGCCTGCTGCTCGGCGGTGACACGACCACGGCGGACGCGCGGTCGGTGCGGGGCGGCCCCGGCATGCCTCATCTGCTCCGCGGGGTGCGCTCCCGGCTCGAACTGGCCGTGGGTGCGGAGCTGACGGAGCGGATGCTGACGGTCAACACGGGGCGGGCGTTCGCGGTGGAGTGGTCCGGGGGCGACGCCTGACGCGGCACCTTGGGAGGGGCTCCGGCAAGGCTCGTGGGCCCGGGCACTGCACCCCGCCCCCTCTTTCTATTCTGTGCGCAGAGCTGTGGCGGTCCGGGTCCTGGCGGCCCATCCGGCGGGCAGCAGCGCGCCCAGCGTGGCGATGACGAGGCCGCCGAGCGCGAGCGGCAGCAGTTCCGCCCCGTCGTAGACGGCGAGGACGGAGTCGGGGAGCCGCAGCCCCACGCTCTCGCCCATCGCGGGGAGGGCCCGGCCGTGCAGGGCCACGCCGAGCGGCACACCCAGGGCGCCCGCGACGAGTCCGGTCACGACGACCGAGGTGACGACCATCGCGATGGTCTGCCGCGGGGTCATGCCGAGCGCCTTGTGGACACCCAGCTCCCGGACGCGTTCGCGGGTGTCGAGCAGTACGCCGTTGAGCACGCCGAGCGCGGCGACGGCGACGAGCATCAGCGTGAGGGTCACGGACAGCGCGTTGAGCGTGACGACCATGTCGCCGCCCGCGTCGAGCCCGCCGACCTGGGCGGTGGCACCGAGCGGTGCCAGGCGCCTGTTCAGCGCGTCGGTGTAGACGGCGGCGTCGGTGCCCGGCGCGACCGCGATGTGGTGGCTCGTCTCCGTCAGGTCGGGATGTGCGGCCGCGAGGGTCGAGGCGTCGGTGAAGACCTGCATGCCGTCGTTGCGCGGGTCGAGGACTTCGCCGACGATCCGGACCGTGACCGGCTCGGCGAGGCCGTCCAGGGTGACGGTGTCACCGACGCGGCTGCCGGTGGCGTCCAGGAAGGGGGTCGGGACCACGGCCTCGCCGCCGGTCGGAGCCACCGGCCCGAGACCATCGTGTAGCCGCCCCAGGACGCGTCGCCGGTGAAGGCGACCACGTCGACGGTGCCGGTCAGGCCGGAGACGGTCCGACCGTACGGTCGCCGCGCTGTCGTACTTGTCCGTCCCGGCGGCGGCCTTGATGGCCGCGGCGACCGCGGCCGGGTCGGCCTCGGGCCGCCCCTCGCCGGCGGGGCCGGCGTCCGCTTCGGCCCCCGGGCCCGG
>RBWT01000057.1 GCA_004010275.1 Streptomyces huasconensis | reverse complement strand
CCGGCGGCCGCAGGCCGGCAGCGGACCGTCACCCACTCGTCCGCCAAGCTCCGCTCGGTGACCGGCGTCGGCGGCGCGCCGCGGGCCATCGGCGGGGTGAGCGGGGCCCCGCACGCGCAGGGCAGGGGAGGGGGCACGTACAGATGCTCGCCTCGGCACCCCGGGCACCGCACCGGTATGCCGCCGTCCGCCATCGCCCTCACCCGCCCTCGTCCGCCCTCGCGCCGCCTTCCGCACCATCCTCCCCGCATGCGGGCGGCCCGGTGGCCGGATCGCGGACGTCTCTTGACGGCCTTCGGCTCACGCCCTTACATTGCTTCCATATAGCAGAACATTCTTTCCACAATGCGGAAACAGAAGCTCGCCGCGGGGCGCGACGGGAGCCGAATCCGCCAGCCGTATCCGGCAGCCGCAAAGCTGCCGAAGCTGTCGAAGCAGGAGAACCCCATGGCTCGTATGACCGCTGCCCGCGCGGCAGTTGAGATCCTCAAGCGCGAGGGCGTCGTCAACGCGTTCGGTGTGCCGGGCGCCGCGATCAACCCCTTCTACAAGGCGCTCAAGGAGGGCGGTGGCATCGACCACACCCTCGCGCGCCACGTCGAGGGCGCCTCGCACATGGCCGAGGGCTACACCCGGTCCAAGCCGGGCAACATCGGCGTCTGCATCGGCACGTCGGGCCCCGCGGGCACCGACATGATCACCGGGTTGTACTCCGCGACGGGCGACTCCATCCCGATCCTCTGCATCACGGGCCAGGCGCCGACGCACCTGCTCCACAAGGAGGACTTCCAGGCCGTCGACATCGCGACGATCGCCAAGCCGGTCACCAAGATGGCCGTGACCGTCCTGGAGGCCGCGCAGGTCCCCGGCATCTTCCAGCAGGCCTTCCACCTGATGCGCTCGGGCCGCCCGGGCCCGGTCCTCATCGACCTGCCCATCGATGTCCAGCAGACCGAGATCGAGTTCGACCCCGAGACGTACGAGCCGCTGCCGGTCTACAAGCCCGCCGCGACCCGCGCTCAGATCGAGAAGGCGATCCGCTTCCTGGTCGAGTCCGAGCGCCCGCTGATCGTCGCCGGCGGCGGCATCATCAACGCCGACGCGAGCGACCTGCTGGTCGAGTTCGCCGAGCTGACCAACACCCCCGTCGTGCCGACCCTGATGGGCTGGGGCACCATCCCCGACGACCACGACCTGAACGCCGGCATGGTCGGCCAGCAGACCGGCCACCGCTACGGCAACGCGACGTTCCTGGAGTCGGACTTCGTCCTCGGCATCGGCAACCGCTGGGCCAACCGCCACACCGGCTACAAGCTGGACGTGTACACCCAGGGCCGCAAGTTCGTGCACGTCGACATCGAGCCGACCCAGATCGGCAAGATCTTCGCCCCCGACTACGGCATCGCCTCCGACGCGAAGGCGGCGCTGGAGCTGTTCGTCGAGGTCGCGAAGGAGCTGAAGGCCGCGGGCGAGCTGCCCGACCGCTCGGAGTGGGTCGCCTCCCACCTCAGGCGCAAGGAGACCCTCCAGCGCCGCACGCACTTCGACAACGTGCCCATGAAGCCGCAGCGCGTCTACGAGGAGATGAACAAGGCCTTCGGCCCCGAGACGCGCTACGTCACCACGATCGGCCTCTCGCAGATCGCCGGCGCCCAGATGCTGCACGTCTACAAGCCGCGCCACTGGATCAACTGCGGCCAGGCGGGCCCGCTCGGCTGGACCATCCCGGCCGCGCTCGGCGCCGCCAAGGCCGACCCGGAGAGCCCGGTCGTCGCCCTCTCCGGCGACTACGACTTCCAGTTCATGATCGAGGAGCTGGCGGTCGGCGCGCAGCACCGCATCCCGTACGTCCACGTCCTGGTCAACAACGCCTACCTCGGCCTGATCCGCCAGGCGCAGATCGGCCTGGAGATCAACTTCCAGGTCAACCTGGAGTTCGAGAACCAGAACTCCCCGGAGCTGGGCGTCTACGGCGTGGACCACGTCAAGGTCGCCGAGGGCCTCGGCTGCAAGGCGATCCGCGTCACCGAGCCCGACGAGCTGCTGCCGGCCTTCGAGCAGGCCAAGAAGCTCGCGGCCGAGTACCGCGTGCCGGTGGTCGTCGAGGCGATCCTGGAGCGCATCACGAACATCGCGATGAGCCCGACGGCCGACATCAGCGCGGTCAAGGAGTTCGAGGAGATCGCGACGGAGCCCGGCCACGCGCCGACGGCGATCCGTCCGCTGAAGGTCTGAGGCGTCGGCCGGAGTGACCGGGGCGGTCCACCCGAGGGGGGTGGACCGCCCCTTCGCCGTGCCCGGCCGATGTCCTGCGGGCGCACACGTGTTCCCGTAGCGTGGCCTGATGGAAATGGACTCACTGGACGGCCTGAAGGTCGTGTTCTGCGCCGACGAACGGCAGTTGACGGCGTGGCTGGACGAGCACCACGGCGACTCCCCGGGGATCTGGGTGAAGCTCGCCAAGAAGGGCTCGGGCGTGGCCTCGGTGACCGCCGCGGAGGTCAACGACGTGGCGCTCTGCCACGGCTGGATCACCGGCCACCGCAAGGCGTACGACGACGTCCACTACCTGCAGAAGATCACCCGCCGCCGGCCGCGCAGCCTGTGGTCCAAGGTGAACATCGACCGGGTCGCGGAACTGACCGCCGAGGGCCGCATGCGCGAACCCGGCCTCGCGGAAGTCGCCTCCGCGCAGGCGGACGGGCGCTGGGACGCGGCGTACGAGTCGCAGCGCAACGCCACGGTGCCGGACGACCTGGCGGCCGCGCTCGAGGCAAGTCCGGCCGCGCGCAAGGCGTTTGAGGCGCTGGGCAAGACGGCCCGGTACACCGTGCTGCACCGCCTGATGACGGCGCGGACGGCCGCCACGCGAGCGGCCCGCCTGGAGCGGATGATCGCCACCCTGGAGTCCGGCGGCAAGGTGACCTAGGCGGTTGCACATCAACCGCCGGAAGCCGTGGCGAGGCCTGCGTCCCGGTCGGCACCTCGTGCAGCTGGAGCGGAAGGTACTTGTTGACGATCTTCAGGGTGGCCCGCACCTCAGGAAGGTGTCAGCGATGAGTGACGAACGTCGGCCGGATGACGAGCAGGAGCCGACATGGGGTTCCTTCAGCACCGGAGGGAAAGTCCTTGCCGCGGTCGGGTTCACCGGGCTGGGGCTCGGTGTCGCGGCCCTCGTCATGCTCTTCCTCCTGCTCGTGGTCCTGGTGGTCACGGCTCTGTTCAGCGACCTGATCGAGTTCGACGGACTGAGCGCGCTGTTCTGGGCCGCACTGCTCTCTCTCCCCTGGAGTTCACTCCGGGTCTGCACGCCACCAACCCGTGGCTCCCGGCGGCAGCGGCAACCGTGCTCGGGGTCGTGGCGAACCTGATCGTGGCCCGGGTGGAGTCACGCGGGAGGTGAGAACCCGGGGCCGGCCCCAGCGCCGCGTCGAGCACGGACCGCAGCGGGTCCGCGTACGCGGCGAAGAGCACCGTGGGAGCGACGCGACGACCGACTGGTCCAGACGAAACCGCCCGGACCCGCGCACGGAAGAGCGCCGGGTACGGGACCGTCCGTACCCGGCGCTCTGGCCGTGTGGCATGTGAAGTGGTGACCGCCCGACGGCGCGCGACTGGCGAGACATGCATACGTGCTGCCGGGCGGAGTCCGTGGACCCCGGGTGCGGGGCCGGGACCGCGGCGGGTGCGACGGACCGGTGGTTCCCCTCCCTCAGGTCGAGAGGAGAGCCGCCGGACCTTGACCACCGCACTGGCTCGCAGAGCCGCCGCGGACCGTGCCCGCCCGCCCGCGTCACGTACCACCCCTCATCCGGGTCCGTGACGGCGGTGCGGGCTCAGCGCCGGTGAGCTGACCTCCCGTCAACCCACCGACGCAGCCTGGGTGTTGGTGCTCGCTCAGTCCTCGCGCAGGGCGCGGACGGCCTCCTCGACGCGCTTGCCGTAGTCGGCGTCGGCGGCGTGGAAGTGGGCGAGGTTCTTCTCGATGACGTCGTCGCGCGAGACCTGCGAGAGGCCACCGGCGATGTTCGCCACCAGACGGGACTTCTCGTCCTCGGACATCAGGCGGTACAACTCACCGGCCTGGAAGAAGTCGTCGTCCTTGGTGTGGGTCGGGGCGGCGTGCGTGCCCGTGTAGCCGGCGATCGCGAGCGGCGCCGACAGCGGCCGGCCGGTCTCGACGGGGCCGTCGTACGAGTTGGGCTCGTAGTTCTTGCGGTCCCGGCCGTAGGGGTTGGACGCCATCAGGCCGTCGCGCCCGTAGTTGTCGGCCTTGGCCGCCTTGGGGGCGTTGACCGCGAGCTGGGTGTGGTTGACGCCCAGGCGGTAGCGGTGCGCGTCCGCGTAGGCGAACAGGCGGCCCTGGAGCATCTTGTCCGGGGAGGGACCGATGCCCGGCACGAAGTTGTTCGGGGAGAACGCGGCCTGCTCGACCTCGGCGAAGACGTTGTCCGGGTTGCGGTCCAGGACCAGGCGGCCCACGCGCTGGAGCGGGTAGTCCTTGTGCGGCCACACCTTGGTGAGGTCGAACGGGTTGAAGCGGTAGTCCGCCGCCTCGGACGCGGGCATGATCTGCACGTGCAGCGTCCAGGACGGGTTCACGCCCCGCTCGATGGCCTGGAGCAGGTCGGTCTGGTGCGAGTTCGGGTCCTTGCCCGCGATCTCGGCGGCCTGCTCGCTGGAGAGCGAGCGGATGCCCTGGTTCGTCTTGAAGTGGTACTTGACGAAGAAGGCCTCGCCCTTGGCGTTCGTCCACTGGTAGGTGTGCGAGCCGTAGCCGTTCATGTGGCGGTACGAGGCGGGGATGCCGCGGTCGCCCATCAGCCAGGTGACCTGGTGCGTGGCCTCGGGGGCGTGCGCCCAGAAGTCCCAGACGTTGTCCGGCTCCTGCTTGCCCGTGAAGGGGTCGCGCTTCTGGGAGTGGATGAAGTCGGGGAACTTGATCGGGTCCTTGATGAAGAACACCGGGGTGTTGTTGCCGACGAGGTCGTAGTTGCCCTCTTCGGTGTAGAACTTCACCGCGAAACCGCGCGGGTCACGGACCGCGTCCGCGCCGCCGAGGTTGTCCGCCACGGTCGAGAAGCGCAGGAAGACCTCGGTGCGCTTGCCGACCTCGCCGAGGAAGTCGGCGTGCGTGAAGCCGGTGACGTCGTCGGTCACCTCGAAGTAGCCGTACGCGCCGGAGCCGCGGGCGTGCACGACGCGCTCCGGGATGCGCTCACGGTTGAAGCGGGCCAGCTTCTCCAGGAGGTGCTGGTCCTGGAGGAGGATCGGGCCACCGACGCCGGCGGTGGCGGAGTTCTGATTGTCGGCGACGGGAGCGCCGGACTCGGTCGTGAGCACACGCTTCGACATGGTGGCGAGGTTGACCTTCCGTACGGAACTGCTTCGACTGCAGACGGTGTTCGGGAGCGTAAGGACCCCTGAACAGCTACGTCAACAGTTTGTTGAAGTTTTTGGGTGGGCCTTGCGGGCGTGCTGGTTCCGGGCCGCGAGCGGCGCCTGGGCGCGACAGGACAGGTGTCAGCGCCGCCACGGCCGGAAGTCTTGGGGAGCCCCGGTGAACTAGAGCTCGCCGCCCGACAGGCGCTCGACGGAGCGCAGCAGGGCGGAGTGGTCGAGGCCGCCGTCGCCCTGCGCGCGCAGGGAGGCGACCAGCTGGGCGACGACCGCGCCGACCGGCAGGGCGGCACCGACGTTGCGGGCGGCGTCGGTGACGATGCCCATGTCCTTGTGGTGCAGGTCGATCCGGAAGCCGGGCTTGAAGTCCCGGTTCAGGAAGTTGTCCTTCTTGCGGGTCAGCACGGTCGAGCCGGCCAGACCGCCGTTGAGGACGTCGAGCGCGGCCGCCAGGTCCACGCCGGACTTCTCCAGGAAGACCACGGCCTCGGCGCACGCCTGGATGTTGACGGCCACGATCAGCTGGTTGGCGGCCTTCACGGTCTGACCCGAGCCGTGCGGACCGCACAGCACGATGGTCTTGCCGAGCGCCTCCAGGAGCGGCTTGGCCTCGTCGAAGTCGGCCTGCTCACCGCCGACCATGATGGACAGGACGGCCTCGATGGCGCCCGCCTCGCCGCCGGAGACCGGGGCGTCCAGCACGCGGATGCCCTTGTCCTTGGCGGCCTTGGCGAGGTCCACGGAGGTCTGCGGGGTGATCGACGACATGTCGATCAGCAGCGCGCCCGACCGCGCGTTCTCCAGGATGCCGTCGGGACCGTACGCGATGGCCTCGACCTGCGGGGAGGCGGGCACCATCGTGATCACGACGTCGGCGTTCTCGACGGCCTCCGCGATGGACTTGGCGGCGGTGCCGCCGGCGGCCGAGAGCCGGTCCAGCTTGTCCTGCTCCAGGGTGTAGCCGGTGACGGAGTAGCCCGCCTTGATCAGGTTCTCGGACATGGGGGAGCCCATGATGCCGAGACCGATCCAGGCGACCTTGGGAAGCGTGCTCATGAGGGTGCCTCTCTGACTGCTCTAAAGCGTTTGGTACGTCGATGAGTTGGCGCTCAGCGCGCGGCGCGGGCCTCGGCGGGCAGCCAGTCGAAGGCCTCGGCGCTCGGGCGGTCGCCGGCCTTGTACTCCAGGCCGATCCAGCCCTGGTAGCCGGTGTCCCGCAGCTGGTCGAGGAGGGCCTCGATCGGCAGCGAACCCGTGCCGGGGGCGCCGCGGCCGGGGTTGTCCGCGATCTGCACGTGCCCGGTCTTCGCGGTGTACCGCTCGATGACCGAGGGCAGGTCCTCGCCGTTCATGGACAGGTGGTAGAGGTCCATGAGGAACTTCGCGTTGCCGAGGCCGGTCGCGGCGTTCACCTTGTCGATGACCTCGATCGCCTTGGGCGCGCTCACGATGGGGCACTTCGGCGACTCGGGCGCGTTGAGCGCCTCGATCAGCAGGGTCGCGCCGACGCGGTCGGCCTCGCGGGCGGCGAGCACCAGGTTCTCCAGGGCGAGTTCGTCCTGGACGGCCGGGTCCACGCCGTCGACGCGGTTGCCGTACAGCGCGTTGAGCGCCGTGCAGCCGAGCGACTCGGCGAAGTCCGCCGCCACCGCGAGGTTCGCGCGGAACTTCTCGCTCTCCTCGCCGGGGACCGACAGGGCGCCGCGGTCGGGGCCCGGCAGCTGTCCGGCGTAGAAGTTCAGGCCCACCAGTTTCACGCCCGCGTCCTCGATCGCCTTCTTCAGGGCGTCGAGCTCGGACTGCTCGGGGGTGGGGGCGTCGACCCAGGGCCACCACAGCTCGACCGCGCCGAAGCCGGCCTTCGCGGCGGCCGCGGGGCGCTCCAGGAGCGGGAGCTCGGTGAAGAGGATCGACAGGTTCACATTGAAGCGCTGGTCGGAGTATCCCATGGGGCTTCCGCGCTCCTTCCGTATTGCGGAAGTTCATTTCTGCTTGATGGAAGAGTGCCTCCGATCTGCGGAAGCTGTCAAGAGGGGGCTGCCGAAAAATCCCGACGCGGCAGTAGGTTGGCCGCGTGCGATTGAGAGTGGAGTTCACGACCGAGCCCTTTGATCTCGACGAGGCCCCGCAGCATGCGCTGGTGGCCCGCGAGGTCATCCAGGGGGCCCCGCTGGACGCGGTGGACGTCGGCCCGTTCGGCAACACCGCCGAGGGTGACGTCGACGCGGTCCTGACCGCCGTCGACGCGATGCTGCGCCGGTCCCTGGGGGCGGGCGCCACCCGCGTCTCGCTCCAGGTCAACGTGATCGGGGAGCCGGGCCGGCCGGGAGACCGGGGCCTGCCGGGGGAGGCGGATAAGTGACCAGCTTCGGGGACGACCCCTTCGTCACCGCGGTCAAGCCGCTGGTGGACGCCATGGGCGGCGAGATGGTGCCGCCGGACCAGGCCGGGACCGATGACGTGGTCCTGGCCTGGCAGGGCGAGGACGTGGTGGCGGTGCGCCTGCCGCAGCTCGCCGACTCGCTGGACCACATCCTGCTCGCCCTGGAGCGCAAGCGGGGCAAGCCCCTCTCGGAGCTGGACCGTAAGGCGAAACAGGAGGTCGTGCGGATACTGGAGGCGCGCGGCGCCTTCGCCGTGCGGCATGGCGTCGAGACGGTGGCGGGCGCCCTCGGGGTCTCCCGCTTCACCGTGTACAACTACCTGAACAGGGAGAATGCCGCGAAGGGTGACTAAAGGGCGGTCCGCCCCGCACCCTCCTGTCGCTCACTGTGGTCGAGCCGTCACCCGTACCGCCGGGTGGCGGCTTCTTTGTTCAAGTTATTTCAACAAACTGTTGACGCTGCGTTGTTGAAGGTCTTAGCTGTTCCGCAGCCCGTCCAGCACAAGGCCACGGAGGCTTCCCGTGACTTCGAGTACGACACCGGGCATCGCCCGGTTCAACGCCTTGGCGGAGCCGGCGGCCACCGCCGCGCTCCACGAGGCCTGTGCCTCTTCGGCCTGGGGGAGCAAGCTGCTCTCCCGGCGCCCCTACGCCACCGCCGAGGACCTCTTCGCCGCGAGCGACGCCGCATGGCCGAGCTGACCGCGGACGACCTGGCCGAGGCGATGGCCGGCACCCGCCGATCGGCCGCCCGAAGCCCGGGGACCCGACCTCCTCCCGCGAGCAGCGGGGCATGGCCGGCGCCTCCGAGGAACTCAAGGCCGAGATGCTCGAACTGAACCTGGCCTACCAGGAGAAGTTCGGCCACGTCTTCCTGATCTGCGCCACCGGCCGCACCGGTGAGCAGATGCGGGACGCGGTCAAGGAACGGATCGGCAACCCGCCCGAACAGGAGCGGGAGATCGTCCGCGCCGAGCTGGGCAAGATCAACCGCATCCGCCTGACCCGCCTCCTGGAAGAGGAAGAGACCGCATGAGTACGGAAACGACCGCATCCGTGTCAACGCACATCCTGGACACCAGCGTCGGACGCCCCGCGGAGGGCGTCGCGATCTCGCTGTCGGCCCGCGGTGGCTCCGGCGCCCAGTGGCAGGCGCTCGGCGGCAGCGCGACCGACGCGGACGGGCGTTGCAAGGACCTGCCGGCGCTGCCGGAGGGCACCACCCACGTACGCCTGGACTTCGAGACCGAGGCGTACTTCCTGAAGTCGAAGAACCAGCAAGCCGAGGCGCAGCAGGACGCCCCCGCGAATCGGGACAGCGGTGCGACCGGAGCGTTCTTCCCGGAGGTGGCGATCACGTTCGCCGTCACGCCGGGCGAGCACTACCACGTACCGCTGCTGCTCAACCCGTTCGGCTACTCCGTTTACCGAGGGAGCTAGCAGACATGCCCACCATTCTGGGACAGAACCAGTACGGCAAGGCTGAGAACCGGGTCGTAAAGATCACGCGGGACGGCGACACCCACCACATCAAGGACCTGAACGTCTCCGTCGCCCTCTCCGGCGACCTGGACGACGTCCACTACAACGGCTCGAACGCCAACTGCCTGCCGACGGACACGACGAAGAACACCTGCTTCGCGTTCGCCAAGGAATACGGCATCGAATCCGCCGAGCAGTACGGCATCCACCTCGCCCGGCACTTCGTGGACAGCCAGCCCTCGATCCACCGCGCGCGCATCCGCATCGAGGAGTACGCCTGGGAGCGCATCGGCGGCTCCGACAGCAACGCCAAGTTCATAGGCGCCGACGAGGTCAAGCACTCCTTCGTCCGCAAGGGCCAGGAGACGCGGCTCGCCCAGATCACGTACGACGGCCAGAAGTTCGAAGTCCTTTCCGGGCTCAAGGACTTGACCGTGATGAACTCCACGAACTCCGAGTTCTGGGGCTACATCAAGGACAAGTACACGACGCTTCAGGAGGATTACGACCGTATCCTCGCCACCTCCCTGTCCACCTGGTGGCGGCACAACTGGACCAGCGACGAGCAGCGCATGCCGAGCTGGGAGCGCAGCTACGAGCAGGCCAAGAAGCACATCCTGCACGCCTTCGTGGAGACCTACTCGCTCTCCCTCCAGCAGACGCTGTACCAGATGGGTTCGCGGGTCATCAACAACCGCAGCGAGATCGACGAGATCCGCTTCTCCGCGCCCAACAAGCACCACTTCCGTCAGGACCTCTCCCCCTTCGGCCTCGACAACGAAGCCAAGGACGGAGCCGTCTACTACGCCGCCGACCGTCCCTACGGCCTCATCGAGGCCACCATCCTGCGGGACGGCGTCGAGCCGAAGATCCCGGTCGACATGACCAACCTCTGACGCGGGACGCGCGCCCCCGCCCCACCGCAGTGGGCGGGGGGCGCGCCACACCGGAGGGAACAGCAATGGCACAGCCTGCACAGGGGCCGGCAGAAGGCCCGTGTTCCACCCCACCCGTAGGTGACGACGCATCAACTCCCGACTGTCACCCGGTGGATGAGAAGCTCCACCCCTCGCGGCTGGTCCCCGCCGCGCTCCAGCACATCGCCGCCATGTACGCGGGTGTGGTCACCCCTCCGCTCATCATCGGCCAGGCCTGCGGCCTGGACACGGTGGCCCAGACCCGGCTGATCGCCGCCGGACTGCTGATCGCCGGTCTCGCCACCATCCTGCAGACCCTCGGTGTCAAGGGATTCGTCGGCAACCGCCTGCCGTTCGTGAACGCCGCCTCCTCGGCCGGCATCGCACCGATCCTCGCCATCGCCGAGACCAACGCCAAGGGCGACCAACTCCCCGCCATCTACGGCGCGGTGATGGTCGCGGGCGTCTTCTGCCTCGCCGTCGGCCCCTTCTTCGGCAAGCTGCTGCGCTTCTTCCCGCCGCTGGTCACCGGCGTCGTCATCACGCTCATCGGCGTCACGCTGATGCCCGTTCCCGTCAAGTGGGCGCAAGGGGGCGACGACACCGACCCGGCCTTCGGCGACATGAAGTACCTCGCGCTCGCCGCCTTCACGCTCGTCGTCATCCTGATGTTCCAGCGCTTCGGACGCGGCTTCCTCAAGCAAGTCGCCCTGCTCGCGGGCATGTTCATCGGCACGCTGGCCGCGATCCCGTACGGCATGGCGGACTTCACCTCCGTGCAGAGCGCGCCGCTCGCCGCGCTGCCCACGCCGTTCGCCGCGGGCACCCCCGTCTTCCAGCCCGCCGCCATCCTCTCGCTCTGCATCGTCATGCTGGTCCTGATGACCGAGTCGGCGGCCGGCATGCTCGCCCTCGGCGAGATCTGCGAGCGCAAGACCGACGGCAGAACCATCACCCGGGGCCTGCGCACCGACGGCATCGCCACGCTCGTCGGCCCCGTCTTCGGCGGCTTCCCGACCTCCGCCTTCGCGCAGAACGTCGGCGTCGTCTCCCTCACCCGGGTCCGCAGCCGCTACGTCGTCGCCGTCGCGGGCGCCACGCTCATCGTCCTCGGCGCCTTCCCGGTCCTCGGCGCCGTCGTCAACGTCGTCCCCATGCCGGTCCTCGGCGGCGCGGGCATCGTCCTCTTCGGCTCCATCGCCGTCAGCGGCATCCGCACGCTCTCCGAGGCGGGCCTCGACGACAGCTCCAACATCATCCTGGTGGCCGTGTCGCTCGGAGCGGGCATCATCCCGCTCGCCGCGCCCACCTTCTACGCGGACTTCCCCGCCTGGGCACAGACCGTCCTCGGCTCCGGCATCAGCGCCGGCGCGCTCGTCGCGGTCACGCTCAACCTCTTCTTCCACCATCTCGGCACCCGCAGCAGCGCGCGGAGCGCGGCCGCGGCACTCAAATCTTCCTAGGGTCATGCCGTGCCCTCATCGCCACTCACAGAGTAAGGAAGCACCATGGCAGCACCGGCAACCCCCGACAGCGGCGCCGTAGAGCGCATCGTCATTGAGAACGCCGCGATCGCGACCGTCGACGCCCAGGACACCGAGTACGCCTCGGGCCACATCGTCGTCGCGGGCAACAGGATCGAGTCCATCGGCGCGGGCAGGGCGCCCGAGGGCCTGGCCAACGTCGTACGCCGCGTCGACGCCACCGGTCACCTGGTCACCCCCGGCCTGATCAACACCCACCACCACTTCTACCAGTGGATCACCCGGGGCCTGGCCACCGACCACAACCTCTTCAACTGGCTGGTGGCGCTGTACCCGACGTGGGCGCGCATCGACGAGCAGATGACGTACGCGGCCGCGCAGGGCTCCCTCGGCATGATGGCCCGCGGCGGCGTCACCACCGCCATGGACCACCACTACGTCTTCCCCAAGGGCTCCGGCGACCTCTCCGGGTCGATCATCCGCGCCGCCTCCGAGATGGGCGTGCGCTTCACCCTGGCCCGCGGCTCCATGGACCGCAGCGAGAAGGACGGCGGCCTGCCGCCGGACTTCGCCGTGGAGACCCTGGAGGGCGCGCTCGCCGCGACCGAGGAGACCGTCAAGAAGCACCACGACGCCTCCTTCGACGCGATGACGCAGGTGGCCGTGGCCCCCTGCTCGCCCTTCTCGGTGTCGACCGAACTCATGAAGCAGGGCGCCGAGTTGGCCCGCCGCCTGGGTGTACGTCTGCACACCCACGGCAGCGAGACGGTCGAGGAGGAGAAGTTCTGCCACGAACTGTTCGGCATGGGCCCCACCGACTACTTCGAGTCGACCGGCTGGCTCGGTGACGACGTGTGGATGGCGCACTGCGTCCACATGAACGACTCCGACATCGCCGCGTTCGCCCGCACCGGTACGGGCGTCGCCCACTGCCCCTCCTCCAACGCGCGCCTCGCGGCCGGCATCGCCCGCGTCCCCGACATGCTGAAGGCGGGCGTTCCCGTCGGTCGCTCGGCGTCGACGGCACCGCCTCCAACGAGTCCGGCGAACTCCACACCGAGCTGCGCAACGCCCTGCTGATCAACCGCCTCGGCGCCCACAAGGAAGCCGCCCTCAACGCCCGCCAGGCGCTGCGGCTCGGCACGTACGGCGGAGCCCAGGTCCTCGGCCGGGCCACGCAGATCGGCTCCCTGGAGGCCGGCAAGCTCGCCGACCTCGTCCTGTGGAAGATCGACGGCATCGGACACGCCTCCATCGCCGACCCGGTGACCGCCATCGTCTTCGGCGCGGCGGCCCCGGTCACCCTCTCCCTCGTCAACGGCAGGCCGGTTGTCGAGGACGGCCGCCTGCTGCACGCCGACGAGGACGCCATCGCCCGCTCCACGCGGGACGAGGCGCAGCGCCTCGCGCGGATCGCCGCCGAGAGCTGACCCCAAGAACTCCGGTCAGGGGGGACGGCCCTTGACCGGACTTGAGCGGCCGAGCGGGCCGCTCAAGTGCCGCCCCGCGAACGTGGCCCAAAGCTTCACGTGCGCGGGGCGGTCAGTACTACCTGGGCGCATTCACCACAACCGCATACCGAGCAAGTCCTTGCACCACGCACCACCCCCCACCTCCCAGAAGCGAAAAGTGCCGGCGCCCAGCCGGGGCTGGAAAACAACCGGAGGAGCCACCGTGGCCACTCAGCCCAGGTTCACCAAGCAAGGCACCACCCCGGACCCCGACTCCGACGACGGGTCCATACGACCGGAAGGCATCCACCCGGTCGACGAGAAGCTCCCGCCCCTGAAGATGGCCACCACCGGCCTTCAGCACGTGGCGGCCATGTACGCGGGTGTCGTCGCCCCGCCGCTCATCGTCGGCGCCGCCGTCGGCCTCTCCGCGAAGGAACTCACCTTCCTGACCGGCGCGTGTCTGTTCACCGCGGGGCTCGCGACCTTCCTCCAGACGCTCGGCATCTGGAAGATCGGCGCCCGCCTGCCGTTCGTCAACGGCGTCACGTTCGCCGGCGTCGCGCCGATGCTCGCCGTCGTCGACTCCACAAAGGACAAGGACGACGCACTGCCCGTCATCTTCGGCGCGGTGATCGTCGCCGGTGTGCTGGGCTTCATCGCTGCGCCGTTCTTCTCGAAGATGATCCGCTTCTTCCCGCCCGTGGTCACCGGTACGGTCATCACCCTCATCGGCATCTCGCTCATGCCGGTCGCCTTCGGCTGGGCGCAGGGACCGGTGCCGGGCGCCGACGACTACGGCTCGACCAAGAACCTCGCCCTCGCGGGCATCACGCTCGTCGTCGTGCTGCTGCTGCGCCGCTTCACCACCGGCTTCGTCAAGCAGATCGCGGTCCTGCTCGGCCTGGTCATCGGCACGCTGATCGCCATCCCGTTCGACGCCACGGACTTCGGGCCGATCGGCGAGGCGGACATCGTCGGCTTCCCGACGCCCTTCCACTTCGGCGCCCCGCAGTTCGCGGCCGCCGCCATCGTCTCGCTCTGCGTGGTCATGGTCGTCTCGATGACGGAGTCGACGGCCGACATGCTCGCCCTCGGCGAGATCGTCGACCGTCCGGCCGACGAGAAGACCATCGCGGCGGGCCTGCGCGCCGACTGCCTCGGCTCGGCGGTCAGCCCGCTCTTCAACGGCTTCATGTGCAGCGCCTTCGCGCAGAACATCGGCCTGGTCGCGATGACGAAGATCCGCAGTCGGTTCGTGGTCGCGGCGGGCGGCGGTTTCCTCGTCCTGATGGGCCTGTGCCCGATGGCGGCCTCGCTGATCGCGGTCGTGCCGCGCCCGGTGCTCGGCGGCGCGGGCGTCGTCCTCTTCGGCTCGGTCGCGGCGAGCGGCATCCAGACGCTGGTCAAGGCGAACCTGGAGAAGGACAACAACGTCCTGATCGTGGCCGTCTCGCTGGCGGTCGGCCTGATCCCGATCGCGGCGCCGGAGTTCTACCACGCGTTCCCGGAGACCGCGAAGATCATCCTCGACTCGGGCATCTCGACGGGCTGTGTGGCCGCCGTCCTCCTGAACCTCGTCTTCAACCACATCGGCAAGGGCCGCGAGGACGACGACGTGACGGCACCGATGGAGCCGGGCGGGGAGATCGCGCAGCAGCGTACGCACTCCTCGGCGACGGGGTCTTCCGCAGCGGGCGTCCACTGACGCACCGCCGCCCCCATGGGGCGGACGTCACGCCCACTCACCGCCGTCCCAGCCGCCCCTGCCGTGTCTCATGAACACCACGGCACGGGGCCGGCTTCCGACGTCATGCGGGAAAGAAGCTGCTGAGGGCGGGGGCATCGCGACGATCGGAGCGCGTCTGCTCCGGCAGTTGAAGGCCACGTGACGAACACCCGCGCACGGAGTCGGAGGAGCCGCCGTCAGCGCGCCTCGGTCGGTGCCTTGGCGGCGGGTGCCTCGGGCGCCGCCTGGGGGCGCTTGCGGATGAAGGCGGCCGTCGCCGTCGCCGCCACCAGGGCCAGCCCGGCGGAGGCCAAGTACACGGCGGTCAGACCGTGGGCACCGAGCGCTCGTGCAGCACGCCGAGGGTGGTGGGCCGCCCGCTGGTCAGCGTGTTCTCCGCCGAGGCGGCGTCGGCGACCTTGCCGTCCAGGTCCTCGCGGATGACGTGGGCGAAGACCAGACCGAGGACGGCGACGCCCAGCGCCTGCCCCAATTGACGGAAGGTGGCCATGGCGCCCGAACCCATGCCGGCCCGCTGCGGCGGAACGGAGGCGAAGACGGCGGACGCGGTGGCCGGCATGCCCACACCGACACCCGCACCGATGACCAGCAGTCCGGGCAGGGCCGCGGTCCAGGACGAGTCGCCGTCGATGACCAGGCCGTTGATCGCGCAGCCGACGCCGACGAGGACGAGGGCGGCGGTGATGGTCACCCGGGGGGACACCTCGTGCAGGCACTTGCCGGTGAGCGTCGAGGCGAGGAACGTCGCCGCGGCGAGTGGCAGCAGCGCCAGGCCGGCCTTGATCGGGGTGAGCCCGACGACCGACTGCAGCCACAGCGAGGTGAACACCAGGCTGGAGAAGCCCCAGGCGGACGCGATGGTGCTCAGCATGATGGCGAGGAACGAGGCGTCGCGCATCAGCGACAGATCCAACATGGGGCTCGGGTGGCGCCGCTCCGCGAGGACGAAGAGCACCGCGCCCAGCAGCGCGAGGGCGAACAGGCCGAGGGTGAGGCCCGAGGTCCAGCCGTCCTCCCCGGCCCGGATCAGGCCGTAGGTCAGGGTGCCGGAGGTGATGGCGAAGGTGATGATGCCGGGGAAGTCGATGCGGGCGTTGGCGGACTGCCTGGATTCGGTGAAGCAGATCTTGGTCAGCACCATCGTCACCAGGCAGATCGGGATGTTGACGTAGAAGATGGCCCGCCAGCTCATGCTCTCGGTGAGCAGGCCGCCGAAGACAGGTCCGACGGCGGCGGCGACGCCGATGACGGACGACCACACACCCATGGCGACGCCGCGGTCCTTGCCCTCGTACGTCGTGCCGAGCAGCGCCATGCTGGTCACGAACATGGCGGCCCCGCCGATGCCCTGTAGACCCCGGGCGGCGATCAGCACCCCTGCGCCGGGGGCGACGGCGCACAGCAGCGAGGACCCGGCGAACACGGCCAGGGACAGCAGGTACACCTTCCGGCGGCCCAGCAGGTCACCGACGGAACCGGCGCTGAGCGTGAGGGCGGCCAGCACCAGCGTGTAGATGTTCATCACCCACTGGAGGCTCGACAGCGAGGCGTCCAGGCCCGTGCCGATCTCGGGCAGCGCGACGGTCACCACGGTGGTGTCCACGATGAGCATGAACGACCCCAGGCACACCGCCACAAGAGGCAACCACTTGCGCATCGGATGTCCTTCCTTGTTCGGGAGCACTCATAGGGTGCGGCCGGGTACGGCCGGGACCTAGCCGGCGGCCGGTTTCTGATGGATAGCCACGTGAGACGCCCGCTTACAGACGGAAGGCCACGGAATGATCAGGGCATACGGAGGTTCGACTCACGGAAGGCATCGATCGGCAGGGCGGAGCCGGCCCGCTTGACCGTGCGGTCGACGGTCGCCGTCTCCACGTTGTGGACACCTTCCAGGGAGGCGACGCGTTCCGTCAGGTAGCGGTAGAGGTCGGAGTGGTCCCGGCAGATGACGGCGGCCATCAGATTGGTGGGGCCGGTGGTGACCGCCGCGAAGGAGACCTCCGGGTGTTCGGCCAGCGCATGGGCGGTCGCGACCAGCTCGGAGGGGCGCACCGACAGCCACAGCCGGGCCTCGGCGTGGTAGCCCAGCGCCGACATCGGCAGCTCGACCTCGTAGCGCAGGATGCCGGTGCGCCGCAGGTGGTCCATGCGGCGCCGGACGGTCGACTCGGACCACCCCGTGGCGTCGGCCAGTTCACCGAAGCCGGCCCGGCCGTTGCGGGAGAGGGCCTCCATGAGGGCGTGGTCCTCCTGGGAGAGGTCCGTCGGGCCGTCATCCGCGGCGAGCGGCTCCGGGCGCAGCGCCTCGGCCTGTTCGTCCGTGAGGGAGGCGAAGCCGGGCCAGTGTGCGGGGTTCGCGAAGCCCTGGAGCATGGAGTGGGCGCGGACCGACACCACGCGGGTCGTGCGGGACAGCTTGTGCAGCAGCAGTGAGCCGCCGTCACCGCCGGGGCGGGTCTGGGTGCCGCACGAGATCTCGGTGCCGCCGGACAGCAGATGCACCCAGAAGGTGTCGGGGCGGCGGGCGAGCGCGGCGGCGATGCCGGCCGCCGCGTCCGGCGTGCACTGAAGGCGGATGGTCCACGGCACGTAACCGAGCCGGGAGAGGTTGACCGAGGCCACCACCCGCAACAGGCCGGCGGAGTACAGGCGGTGGTAGCGGCGGGCGATCGTGCTGTCGGAGACGCCGAGGCCTTCGGCGATCTTGTTGAACGGGGCCCGGCCGTCGATCTGGAGGGCGTGCACCAGATCGCGGTCGACCTTGTCGAGTGTGGTGGAGCCGGTGGAATTCATCCAGGGATGCTAGGACCGCGCAGGGAAACGTCAAAGGTTGCGTCCCTCGCGCAGGTGATTGATGTCGCCGATGTCGGCCGGCTGCCCGGTACGGCCGAGCGCCGTGGTGGGCTCGACCGCGGCGGACGCCTCTGGGACGCGGGCAGGTCGGAAGCTACCCGGCCGTCAGCTCCCGCACAGCTTCGCCGAGTTGACCGCGCCGCCCGTGTTCTCGTCGTCCGTGCCGAGCAGGGCGGTACGGGAGTTCGGCACGCACTCCACGGCCTCGATCTTGTGGCCCTTGAACTTCCGCAGGACCTCGGGGGAGTCGCTGAGGCCGAGGCGGACCTTGCCGGTGCGGGTGACGGACAGCGTGCCCGCATCGACGACCGCCGAGTCGAACGGCCCGTCGTCGCCCGGGTCCGACGCCGCGCCGATCAGGAGGTGGCCCGACTCCGTGACCGAGATGTCCGAGGCGTGCCGGACCGGGCCCGACGGGTACGGCGTGCGGTAGCGGACGGTGGTGACCGGGCCGAAGTCCGCCTCGCCGTACTTGGTGAAGGCGAAGGAGGCGGCGCGCAGGGTCGCGGGGCGGTCCTTGCCCGCGCCCCGGTCGGCCCACACGGCGGCCGTCTTGCCGTGCCGGGAGGTCAGCGCGAAGCTCTCGTAGTCGTCGCCGTCGGCGATCGCGGGGAGCGGGGAGGTGCCCAGGACCTCGACCCGGGTGCCCGTCGCCTTGAGGCGGTAGACGAGGCCGCGGCTGGCGAGGGCCACGTACTCGCCGGGGGTCCCCGGCACCGCCTCGATGGCCTCCAGGTCGATGGGCTCGCTGCCGCCCGCCCAGGCCATCGGCTCGACGGCGGCGGAACGTCCCGGGCGGTAGGTGAGCGCGGCGACGCGGTTCTGGCCGGGCTTCTTGTTGTCGCGGACAACGAGCGCGTGCGTGGTGCCCTGGGCGCGGCCGCTGAACGCGAGGCCGCTGACGCCGGAGGTGATGTCGGCACCGACCTGTTGCCAGCCGCCGCTCGCGGCCGGGGCCGGGGCGGCTCCCGCCGCGACGAGCGCGACGCGAGCGCGGTCAGCACAGCCTTGCGGGTCGGCGTGGTCTTGCGCGTCGGTGCGGTCCTGCGGGTCGGTGGGGTCTTGCGAAGGAGCATGGATCTCTCATCTCGGTGCGCGTCCGCGCGCGAGGACGCGCGTAGACGGGGAGTTGGCCGGGACCGTATCCAGGCCCGCCCAGCCGAGGCAAGAGGTGCGTGCGGGGCGTGAGAGCACGCGCCGTCGCGCGGGACGCGTGGGCGCCCCGCGCGAGCGCGCCGGACCGGAGCGGGGCGCCCGTCAGCCGATGCGGTACGAGTCGCCGTACACCTTCCACTCCAGCGGGGTGTCCAGGTTGAGGTTCCGCTTCTTCAGGAACACGCGCTGCGCGGTGTCGACACGGCTGGTGTCCTCGTGGGCCTCCTCCTGCTTCATCGCCCACACGCGCGCGTCCAGGAAGGCGTTCAGGTACGTCACCTCGTCGCCGCCCTGCGCCGGAGTCTTCGCCGAACGCAGCGCGCGCTTGCGGATGTTGCGGAAGCTGGTGGAGTCGCTGCCGTCGCCGTGCATGACGATCGCGTCGTAGTAGCAGAACTGGCCGAGGACGCCGACGCCGTCCGCCTTGCCCTGCTTGACCGCCGGGTCGAAGTAGACGCGGTCGCGCTCGTCGTTCTGTGCCTTCTGGAACGCCGGGTCCTCGGCGGCCTTCTCCCAGTCCCTCGTGAAGGTCGGGTCGAGACCCTCGTGCGAGTCGGTGCCGTCCACCTCGCGCAGCGCGGGCAGGTACTTGGCGAGGACGTTGCCGGGCTTGCGCCGGGTGTACAGCTCGACGAGGTCCAGCATGTCGCCGGTGCCGGAACAGAAGCCGATGATGCCCGCGGTGTAGCCGCGGCCGTCGTTGATGTCCTCGATGTAGCGGTAGTACTTCTTCCAGTCGAGGCTGGAGTTCTCGGCGCTGCAGACGAGCTTCATGGCGATCTCCTTCTTCGCCGGCTCGTCGAGCCCGCCGGCCCGCAGCGGGGACGCGGTGGCGGAGGTCATCTGCGAGGCGATGACCGGCCCGGCCACGACCGAGGCGCCGATGAAGGCGAGCAGGGTGCGGCGGGAGGTGAGGGGTCGCGGGCGTATGTGAGGGGAGTGGGGGGTCTGCACGAGGGCCTCCAGAAGGGGGAGTTCGTCGTTCCGCGTACTGTTAGGAAGGTTTCCTACCAGAGTTTCGGCGTGACGTATACCCGTCAAGACGCGGTGGGCGCGGTGGCGGCGAATGGCCGGTCATCGCCCTGGCTGCGGAACCCGTTGGTCCGTACGCTCCCCTCGCCACACATCACCGCACCGCCCCGCACTTCGAGGCACTTCTCCCACCCCCCTCCTTCGCAATGGACGGAGAATCATGGCTGGTGCACTGCTGCTGTCCGGCGCCGTCGCGGCGCTGCTCGGCTCGACGCTCCCCGCGCACGACACGACGGGCATCCTGGAGCCGCCCCCGGACAAGATCGTCATCGAGGTCGCCACGGTCAACGGCTCGGGCTGTCCCCTCGGGACCGCCGCCGTGGCCGTCTCCGCCGACAACACCGCCTTCACGGTCACCTACAGCGACTACCTCGCCCAGGCGGGCGGCGGCGCGGACCCCACCGCGTTCCGCAAGAACTGCCAGCTCAACCTCATCGTGCACGTCCCGCAGGGCTTCACCTACGCCATCGCGAGCGTCGACTACCGCGGCTACGCCTCGCTCCAGCCGGGCGCAAAGGGCGTCGAGAAGGCCTCGTACTACTTCCAGGGCTCCCCGAACACGGCCTCGAAGACCCATGAGTTCAAGGGCGCCTACCACGACAACTGGCAGGCCACGGACTCCACGGACTGGGCGCAGCTCGTCTGGGCGCCCTGCGGGGAGCGGCGGAACTTCAACATCAACACCGAACTGCGCGTCGACGCGGGCACCTCGGACCCGGCGAAGGCCAGTTTCATGACGATGGACTCCACGGACGGCGACATCAGCACCGTCTACCACATGGCGTGGAAGGAGTGCCCACGCCGCTGAGCCGTGGGCGGCGCCCTTGTCCTGCCGGGCCGGGGCGCCGCCGTTGTCCCGGTCAGGCCCGCCGCATGACCAGTACCGTGTTGTGCCCGCCGAAGCCGCAGGAGTTGCTGGCCACGGCTTCCATGCGGTGCTGCCGGGCGGTCTTGGCGACGACGTCGAGGTGGATGTCCGGGTCGAGCTGGTGGAGGTTGGCCGTGGGCGGAATGCTCTGGTGCTTCAGCGTCAGAGCGGCCAGGGCCGCCTCGATGGCGCCGGCCGCGCCGAGGGCGTGACCGGTCACCCCCTTGGTGGAGGTGACGGGGGGCGGGTGGCCGTCGAAGATCCGGCTGAGGGCTGCGCCTTCGATGAGGTCGTTCAACGGGGTGCCGGTGCCGTGGGCGTTGATGTGCCCGATGTCGCCGGTGCCCAGCCCCGCATCGGCCAGGGCGGCGTTGAAGGCCCGGGTGATGCCGGCGCCCTCGGGGTGCGGGGCCGCGTAGTGGTAGCCGTCGGTGGAGGCGCCGTATCCACTGAGGTGGGCGTGGGGGCGGGCACCGCGCGCCCGGGCGTCGGACGCGCGTTCCAGGACCAGCAGACCGGCGCCTTCGGCCAGGACGAAGCCGTCGCGGTCGGTGTCGAAGGGGCGGCTGGCGCCCTCGGGATCGTGCAGACGCGTGGACAGGGCGCCCATCTGCGCGAAGCAGGTCGAGGGCAGCGGGTGGCAGGGAGCCTCGGCGCCGCCGGCGAGGGCGATGTCGCAGCGGTCGGCCAGGAGGAGGTCGCGAGCGGTGCCCAGGGCGGTGGCCCCGGAGGCGCAGGCGGTGGTGACCGCCAGGCTGGGGCCGTGGGCGCCCAGGGCGATGCAGATCTCCACGCCGCCGCGGCGTTGGTGGTGGTCCGGGGGATCAGCAGGGGAGAGAGGGTTTCGTAGGCGCCGTCGATGAGTTTGCGGACGGCGGGGACGACGAGGTCCTTGCTGTCGTAACCGACCCCGACGACCACGCCGACCCGTGCTCCGTCCCACGTCCGGGGGTCCAGACCGGCGTCGGCGACTGCCTGCTGAGCGGCGACCAGGGCCAGCTGGGTGAACCGGTCCATGCGCCATACCTGACGCCCGATCAGAGCCTGGGGGTCGAAGGGCGGGACGCGGCAGGTGAGCGGAACGGGCACCCCGCCCAGGGAGGGGTCCAGCGCGGCGGTGCCTGTTCCGGAGCAGACCCCGGACCAGGTGGCCTCGGAGCCGATCCCGGCGGGGGTGACCAGTCCGATGCCCGTGACGGCGATGTCCCCGCTCCTCATGCCAGCGCCTCCGGAACCGGGGCGGATTGCGCCGCGTCGACGGCCGCCGCGGCCTGGGCGAGGGTGACGTGGAGGGACTGGAGCGCCGCGTCGCCCGTGGGAACGCGCAACCCCAGGTCGTCCTGGAGTACGCAGAGCAGCTCCACGACGGCCAGGGAGTCCAGGCCGAGGTCCTCCAGGGTGGTCTCGGCGTGGATGGTGTCCTCGGGCATGTTGAAGTGGCTGATCAGCGTGGTCTTGATGGCTTCGTAGGCAGGTGTCACCGAACGTCCTCGGGTCTCGGGGCGGGTGGGGTGCGCGGGGGCGTCACAGGCGCAGCGCGAGGAGGCCGGCGCTGCTTCCGGCGGCCAGGCCGACGAGGGCGATCAGGTCGCCGGGATGGGCCTGGCCGGTTTCGATGGCGCGGGTGAGTTGGAGGGGAAGGGAGGCGGAGGCCACGTTGCCGTGCTCGGGGAGGGTGATGATCAGCTTGTCGTGAGGCAGCCCGATGTCGGGGCCGCAGAGTTCGTCGAGGTCCGCCAGGGCGACCTGGTGGACGCCGATGAAGCTGAAGTCGTCGAAGGTCAGCCCGAGTTCGGCGAGGGCACGGTGCAGATGGGTACGCCCCAGAGCGCGCAGGCTCTCGCGCAGCTGGGCGCTGTCCATACGGAAGTAGGCGGCGGCCTCCGGGCCCGAGCGGTGGCGCAGGGAGGCGATGCCGCCATGGAGGACGGTGGCCGAGGGCCAGGCCGTGGAGTCGGCGGCGAGCGGCAGCGCGAGGATGCCCGGGGCGGCAGATGGGCGGGGGTCGTCCTCCGCCGTCCACAGCAGGGCCGCGCCGGCGTCGGAGAAACCGTAGGCGGGCAGCGCGCGCGCGAAGGCCGACGCGTCGGACACCCGGAGTTGTGCGGAGACGGAGGGGGCCTCGCCGCAGGTGATCAGGACGGTGCGGTACCGCCCGGAGGCGATGAGTGCCTGAGTGATCTCCATCGCGTTGAGCACGCTGTTGCAGGCGTTCTTCACGTCGAAGACCGGGCAGGTCAGGGCGAGTTTGGCGGCGACCACATGGGACGTCGCCGGTTCGAGCATGTCCTGACTGGCCGCCGCGAAGATCATCAGGTCGATGTCGGCGGGTTCGATTCCGCGTTCCGCCATGAGCTTGTGCGCGGC
This sequence comes from Streptomyces huasconensis, assembly GCA_004010275.1. GTDB lineage: Bacteria > Actinomycetota > Actinomycetes > Streptomycetales > Streptomycetaceae > Streptomyces > Streptomyces huasconensis. The sequence goes on along the minus strand of RBWT01000057.1, from coordinate 21,622 downwards.
ACACGCCGCGAGGTCGGACGCCTGCTGGTCGTCACCGATCAGATGCACCCCCCGCACTCCGGTCAACTGGGTGATCAGACCGGCGGGCGGGGTGAAGTCCTCGCTCGCGGCGGCGATCTGGGCCTCCCGTTCCGCCATCGTGACCCAGCGCTCGGGCAGATGGACGGCGGCCCCTGCCAGACAGGCACGAAGGTCACTCATGCCGCCAAGCTAGGTCGAACGTGATCGTTCTGTGCCGCACCACGCCGATTATGAGCATATGGGGTACATAAAATATTTGATGAGTAGACCGAACCGGTGGTGGCGCTTTTGCGTATCGGCGCCTGCGTCTAGATATCCACGCGACAGTACGGCGAGGCGTGCCCGGTGAAGGGATGAGTCGCGACGATGCCTGGTCCTCGGCATGCCGGGCGGTGGATCGTGCTCGGACTGGCCACGTTGCTGGCGGTGGGCTGCGGCTGGTTCGGGGCCTCGGTGAACGAGAGGCTGTCGCCCGGCGGGATCGTCCCGGCGGCGACCGAGGCGGCCCGTGCCGACCGGGCTCTGCGAGAGGGGTTCCCCTCCGGCCCGCCCCATCTGGTGCTCGTCGCCGAGGTCGCGGGCACCACCGCCTCCGTCGACGACCGCCGGGCGGCGGCCGAGGGGGCGCGCCTGGCACGGCGGTTGACCGCCGACCGGTCGGTCGCCCAGGTGGTCTCGTACTGGCAGGACGCCGCGTCGCGCTGCGCTCCGCGGACCGCCGCAGCGCTCTGATCCTGGTGCGACTGCGCGGGCGTGAGCAGGAGGCGACAGACACGGCCCGGCGGCTGCTGCCGCGGCTGGCCGGACGTCACGGCCCACTGGAGGTGGCGGTCACCGGCGAGGCGGCCTCGCGCGCCGAGGCCGTACGGCTGGCCAGGCGGGACCAGCACCGCGCGGAGGCCTTGGCCCTGCCGCTGATCGCGCTGCTGCTGCTCCTGGCGTTCGGCTCGGCGGTGGCAGCCCTGCTGCCGGTGGCCGTAGGAGTTCTGGCGGTCCTGGGAGCCCTGGCGACCCTGCGGTTGCTCACCTGGTGCACGGAGGTGTCGGTGAGCGCCGGCAACATCTCCTCCGCCCTCGGGTTCGCCCTCGCCGTCGATTACAGCCTCTTCCTGCTGGCCCGCCACCGCGAGGAGAAGACCAAGGGCGCCGCCCCCGATGCCGCGCTGCGCACGGCGATGCGCACCGCGGGCCGGGCCGTGGCGTTCTCCGCGGGCACCGTCATCCTGTCCCTGTCCGCACTGCTGGTCTTCCCGCACACCATCCTGCGCTCCATCGCCTACGGCGGGATCGCCGTCACCGCCTTCGCCGCTCTCGGCAGCCTGGTCGTCCTCCCGGCCCTGGTGGCCGTCCTCGGCGACCGCGTCGAACGGTTCGGCGTCCCCGGCCGGCGTCCCGCCCGCCGCGCCTCGTCCGCCGGCCCGGGGTGGTGGGGGCGCACGGCCCTGACGGCCATACGGCGCCCGGGCCTCGTGGCCGCCACCGTCACCGCCTCGCTGCTCGTGCTCGCGACGCCCTTCACGCGCGTGGAGTTCGGCCTGTTCGACGACCGGGTCCAGCCCGCCTCCTCGACTGTCGCCAAGGCCGGCGCGCTGCTGCGCGACCACTACCGGCTCGGCACCACGATCGCCCCGACGACCGTGGTCCTGCCCCGGTTCGACCCGCGCCGGCAGACCGCGGCACTCGACGCCTACGCCCGGCGCGTCTCCCTCCTGCCGGGCTGTGGAGCGGGTGGACACGCGACCGGCTCCTACGCCCGCGGCCGGCACGGGCCGGCGGCGGAGGCCGAAGCGTCCGCCTTCGCCTCCGCCCGCGGTGTCTGGCTGGCGGTGGCCACCTCCGGCGAGCCCTACTCCGGCGCCAACCGCGATCTCGCCCGGGCCCTGCGTCGGCTGCCCGCGCCCGCGCCCGTACTCGTCGGCGGTCCCGGCGCGGCCCTCGCCGACGTCCAGCAGACGCTCGCCGCACGGCTGCCCTGGTGCCTGCTGCTGGCGGGCTCCTCCCTCCTGGTCCTCACCCTGGCGCTGACCCGGCGCCCCGTCATGGCCCTCAAGGCGCTGCTGCTCAACGCCCTGAGCCTCGCGGCGAGTTTCGGCGCCCTGGTGTACGTCTTCCAGGAAGGGCACCTGGCCGCTCTCGTGGGCGATTTCCCCGTCACCGGCACCACCGACGTGCTCATGCCCGCCCTCATCTTCGGCGTCGCGTTCGGTCTGTCCATGGATTACGAGATCCTTCTCCTGGCTCGCGTCTGCGAGGAGTACGAACGCACCCGCGACAGCGCCCTGGCCGTGGTCCTGGGACTCGACCGCACCGCACGCCTGTTCACCTGGGGAGCCCTCACCCTTGCGGTCGTCATGGCCGTGCTGGCCACATCGGACCTGGTCATGCTGAAGATCGTCGGGGTCGGCATCGCGCTCGCGGTCCTGCTCGACGCCACCGTCGTCCGCGGCCTGCTCGCACCCGCCGTCCTCACCCTGACCGGCCGTTCCACCTGGTGGAGCCCTTGGCCCCGGCCGTCCCTCCGCCCCTCATCGCTCCCGTCGGACGTGCGGTCCCTCGCCGCGCTGGCTCCGGCCGACACCGAACCGCCTCGGAAGTGAACACCCATGACCCAACAGGCCCCGCACCCGTCCCCGAACTGCGACGCCGTCGCCCGGAGACTGCTGAACGCCTCAGCGGTCCGCTCCTACGACCCCTGCACGGAGATCGACTGGGACGCCCCTCTCGCGCCCGACCTCTGGTTCTGGCCGCCCGAGCGCCTCACGCTGTACGGCACCCCGCTGTGGGAGCGCATGGACCACCGGCAGCGCGTCGCCCTCTCCCGCCACGAAGCGGCCCACATGGCGCGGATGGGCCAGTGGTTCGAACTGGCCATCATCCGCTCCCTCACCCGGTACCTGATGTCCCGGGACGACCTGGACGCGCGCGCCTTCTACGCCCTGACCGAGATGGGCGACGAAACCCGGCACATCACCATGTTCGGGCGGCTGCTGGGGCGGCTCGAATGCCGTGCGCACTCGGTGCCCGCCCACATCCGGCTGCCCTTCCCGCTGGCCGCCGCCTGCTTCCAGGACATCACCACCTTCACCAGCGCGCTCATCGTCGAGGAAGTCCTCGACCGGTACCAGCGCGAAGCCATGCAGGACGAGCGCCTCCAGCCCCTGGTGCGGTCCGTGTGCCGGCTGCATGTCAGCGAAGAGGCACGTCACGTCAGTTTCGCCCGCGCCGAACTGCGCGACGCCGTACGCCGCGCCTCCCGGGGCCACTTGGCCTTCCACCGCTCTTTCACCGCGCTGCTCGCCTCCCACACCGTCCCGGCCCTCGTCCACCCCGATCGCTTCGGTGACATCGGACTCGACCCGCGGCAGGCCCGTCACCAGGCACGGCACAACCCCCACCATCGCGACACCTTGCTGTGGGTGGGGGAGAAACTGATCGCGTTCCTCACCGACGTGGACCTGATCAGGCGTCCCCAGCATCATCTGTGGCGCCGTTGCGGGCTCATGGCGTGACCACGGCCTCCGGCCGCCGAGCGGCTGATCGCCCGTGGTGGAGCGTGGCTGGGATGAACGGTTGAACCTGGTCGTCGGGTCCGCGACACACCGGGCCTCCTGCCTCCCTCCGCGAGCGCTCGGCGCACGGTGTCCGTATAGCGCCGACTGTGGAGGTACGTGATGCGTCGAAGTGTTCTGGTCACGGGCGCGACGAGTGGTGTGGGGCTCGGAGTGGCCCTGCGCCTTGCCGCATCGGGATTCGATGTGTTCGCCACGGCACGTGATGCCGAGAAGGCCGAGAAGTTGCGCGCGGCGGCGGCCGAGCGGGACGTGCGGCTGCGCACAGTGCTGCTGGACGTAGCCGACGCCGCTTCCTGCCGACGGGCGTGTGCCGAGGTGCGGGAGGTCTCCGAGGGCGGACCGTGGGCCTTGGTCAACAACGCCGGGATTCCATTGATGGGGGCGGTGGAGGACCTCGACGACGCGGCTGTGCGGCATCTGCTGGAGGTCAACGTGGTCGGAGCGGCGCGCATGGCACGGCTCGTGCTGCCGGCCATGCGCGAGCGGGGGCAGGGCCGCATCGTCAACGTCTCGTCGCTGGCGGGCCGGGTCGCGGCTCCGGGCATGGGGTGGTACTGCGCCGGGAAGTCGGCGCTGGGCGCCCTCAACGACGTGCTGCGGATGGAAGCCGGCCGGCGGAGTACGGGTGGTCGTCGTCGAGGCGGGCCCGTACGCGAGCGCGATCCAGGCCCGGGCGGCCGACGGCCTGGCGAGACTCGCCGACGGCGGGCAGACGCTGTTCGGCGATCTGTACCGGGTGTCGGTATCGGCGTTGCGGCAGTCCGCCACCCGTCTGCCGGGCCCGGAGCCGGTCGTGTCCGCGGTGTGCCGGGCGGTCGCCGACCCTCGGCCGCGCCATCGGTACGTGGTCGGCCGGAAGGCGAAGGCGGGCCTGGTCGCCGACGCGCTGGTCCCGGTGGGCGCCAAGGATCATTTCAAGCGGGTGGCGATGGGGGCGTCCGCCGGGCATCCGGTGGTCGAGTACGTGGCCCGGCGGTGGTGCACCCCCTGGTGACCCGGGATGGCGGCGCCCGCCGCACGCCACCGGCGGGCGAGCCGCGTAGGCCCCAAGTCCTTCGAAGGCGGGACTTTCGGATCATCGGCGCAGGGACCAATGACGGGCGCTTCTCGGCCCACGAGTTGGCAGTGTTGATCGACGCCCGCAGGGCAGACGAATGATCAGCAAGGACCGACGCCGACCGAGAAAGTGACTGACTGCACCGTGAGCGCGCCCGAAATACCAGAAACACCCGCACCGCCCGCTCCGGAAGCCGTCGCCCGTCACCGCGCGCTCTTCCGTGCCATCTACCGCCGCACGCACCCCCGCCTGCGCCAGTCGGACATCACGGTCACCGAGGAGGCCCAGGTCAAGCGGGCGGTGAAGGCGACCGCCCTGGGCAACGCCATGGAGTGGTACGACTTCGGCGTCTACGCCTACCTCGCCGTCATCATCGGCAAGGAGTTCTTCCCCTCCGGCAACGACACCGCCCAGACCCTCTCCTCGCTCGCCACCTTCGCCGCGGCCTTCCTGGTGCGCCCCATCGGCGGCATGTTCTTCGGCCCGCTCGGCGACCGCGTCGGCCGCAAGAAGATCCTCGCGCTCACCATGATCATGATGTCGACCGCGACCCTCGCGATCGGCCTGATACCGAGTTACGACTCGATCGGCGTCTGGGCCCCGGTCCTCCTGGTCCTCTGCCGCATGGTGCAGGGCTTCTCCACGGGCGGCGAGTACGGCGGCGCGGCGACCTTCATCGCGGAGTACGCCCCCGACAAGCGGCGCGGTTTCTGGGGCTCCTTCCTGGAGTTCGGCACGCTGATCGGCTACACGGTCGCCGCCGTCCTCGTCACCACCCTCACCGCGCTGCTCAGCGACGACGCCATGCAGTCCTGGGGCTGGCGCGTCCCGTTCCTGGCCGCGGCGCCGCTCGGCCTCATCGGCCTCTACCTGCGGATGAAGCTCGACGAGTCGCCCGCCTTCCAGAAGATGGAGGAGGGCGAGGGCCCCGCCGCCGAACGCCAGAAGAAGTCCTTCAAGGATTCCTTCGTCGGTCAGTGGCGGGCGATGCTGCTCTGCATCGCGCTGGTCGCCGCGTTCAACGTCACCGACTACATGCTGCTGTCGTACATGCCGACGTACCTGACGCAGCTCGGCTTCGGCGAGACCGGCGGCCTGCTGTCCATCGTCGTCGTCATGCTGATCCTGATGGCGCTCATCAACTCGGTGGGCCGCCTCTCGGACCGCATCGGCCGCAAGCCGGTCCTGATGGCCGGTTCGGTCGGCTTCTTCGTCCTCGCGCTCCCGGCGTTCCTGCTGATCAAGCAGGGCGGCACGGTGGCCGTCTTCACCGGCCTGCTGATCCTCGGCCTCGCTCTGGTCTGCTACCTGGGCGTCATGTCCTCCTCGCTGCCGGCCCTCTTCCCCACGGACGTGCGCTACGGCTCGCTCTCCATCGGCTTCAACATCTCCGTCTCGCTCTTCGGCGGTACGACACCGCTGGTCGTCGCCGCGCTGATCGGCGCGACCGGCAACGACCTGATGCCCGCGTTCTACACGATGCTCGCGGGCCTGGTCGGCATCGTCGCCGTCGCCGCGATGAAGGAGACGGCCCGCCAGCCCCTGGAGGGCTCCCCGCCGGCGGTGGCGACCGACGAGGAGGCCAGGGAACTGGTGGAGGCCCAGCGTCAGCCGCGCGAGGCGTAACCCACGAACTGCGCCCAGGCACGGGGCTCCAGCGCGAGCTGGGGCCCTTCTGGGTTCTTGGAGTCGCGTACGTGGATGGTGGTGGGGCAGGGGGCGATCTCTACGCAGTCGTCTCCGTCACCGCCGCTGTAGGTCGACTTGCGCCAGGTGAGGGCGACTTCGATGCAGTCACCGGAGCCGCCGCTGCTGTAGCTGCTTTTGAACCAAGCCAGTTCGGGGGTGCCCATCATGCTCCTCGCATCCGCTTCAGCAGGCTCATAGAGTCTTCGAACGAGAGAGCCTGAGAGCGCATCTTGGCATACCGCATCTGGAGCGTGCTGACCACTTTCGGGTCGGAAATCAACTGGCCGCTTTCCTGTCCCTCGCCGTAGGCAAACCACTTGTTCTCAGGGGTCTCCAGCAATTGCATGGGGCCATCGAGACCGGCATGGGCTTGCCGAGCTACCGGCATGATCTGCACCTCGATGTTCCTGCGCTCGGCGAGTGCCAGTACATGGTCGATGAGTTCCATGGTGACGTCATGCCCACCCACGTGGCGCAGGAACAGGTGTTCCTCCAGGATGAAGCTGTACGCAGTGTTCGGCCGCTCCGTCAGCAGACGCTGCCGCTCCATCCGGGCCGCCAGCTTCTCCTCGACCTGCTCGTCGCTGAACGGCGGCAGCTGATTGGCGAAGAGGGTGCGGGCGTACGCCGGGGTCTGCAACAGCCCCGGGATCAACCGGCATTCGTACGTGTAGAGAGCAATCGCCTCCTTCTCCATCTTGGCCCACTGCTGGAACCACTTGGCCAGTCCCGGCTTCCGCGACAGCTGGTTCGACGCGAGCCGTAGCGTCCCGAACGCGTCGAGTGCCGCCTCGCAGCGGTCGACGAAGCCGGGCGGTGGGAACCGCCTGCCCTGCTCGATGGAGGCCAGGAAGTGCGACGAGCAGCCGACCTCACCGGCCAGCGCCTCCTGCGTGTGCCCCGCGCGTTTGCGGAAGCTCTTGAGCACGGCGCCGAACGTCTTCAGACCGTCCGACGCTTCCGGCTCTTTGCTGCTTGACGACGTCATGAGTAACCCCCGGCGCTCCTGCATCTGTCCCCGCCAACGCCTCAATGATTACGCACCGTTACGCTGAATGTCTACCCTTCGTACTCGTACGCTTACTCAGCGTACGAGTTTGGGGGCTGGTGCATGACGCCAGGATGGTTCACCGTGGACGCCATGCTGATCCAAGCGCAACCCGCCACCGCGACGCGGGAATTCACGCAACGCCTCAGCGCCACCCCTCGGGGTGCCCGCCTGGCACGCAGGCTGGCCAGGTATCACCTGGACAGCTGGGGCATCGCGTACGACAGCGAACTCTCCGATGTCGCGGAGGCGATCGTCGCCGAACTCGCGGCGAACGCGGCGACGCACGGCCGTGTGCCGGGCCGTGACTTCGAGGTCCGCCTGGCGCTCGGCGTGGACACTCTCCGTATCGAGATGACCGACACCAGAACCGAACTGATGCCCCCGGAATCACCCGAACCCCCGGACGCGACGGGGGGTCGGGCCGGGGGCTCATGATCGTGGCCGCGCTGGCCGATCAGTGGGGTGTGGCGGCACGGCAGGTGGGCAAGACGGTCTGGGCCCACCTGTCCTTGCCGGGGGCGGGCCGGTAGCGGTGGAGGCGGAGGTGGCGCGCCGACGGCGAGGGTGCCGTGCCGGTCGGGGGCGGGATCAGCCGGGCAGATCGCCGGTGTAACGGTAGATGTTGCCCGCCGAGTTGACGCCCCAGACGGTGCCGTCGGCGCCCGCGCCGATGTCGGTGAGGGCGCCGGGGATCTGTTGCCAGGGGCTGGCGTCGTTGTTGGTGTACCGGTAGATGTTGCCGGCCGAGTTCACGCCCCACACGTTGGTCCGTGAACCCACCGCGATCCGCGTGAGCCCGCCGCTGATCTGCTTCCAGTCGGCCATGGCGCCGACTCCTTCCGCTCGGGAAAAGCTGCGTCCGCATGCTCTCCGGACGCTCTCCAGGCGGAACGATTCACTTGTCGGGGAAATATGCTGAGCGGATGACATCATCGTCCGGAAGGCGATGTTTGCCGGGGGCGGACGCAGTGCCGGGGCGGAGTGCGCCGGTGTCGCGGCGGGTCAAGGTGGCGCGATCCGAGATCCCCCGAGTGAGTTACGAACCGGGCGCGGTGTTGACGCGCCTCGCGTGCGCCGGTCGCATCAGGGTCCGCACGGGCGGCGGCGTCTCCGCCCGTGCGGCGCGGTCACGGCTTGCGGCCCACCGCCCCGTACGCGTCGACCGCCGTCTGGTCCTCCGTCTCCGGGCGCCAGCGCGTGACCTGGGTGACGCCGGGTTCCACCAGTTCGAGTCCCTCGAAGAAGGCGGCGATCTCCTCGACCTCGCGTACGTGGTAGGGGATGGCGCCGCTCTTGTTGTACTCGTTCGACGCGGCGATCATGCCCTCGCTGGTGGCCGTGGAGTCGCTTATCACCAGGTAACTGCCGGACGCCAGACCCGACATGAGGCGCGCGACCAGGTCGCGGGCCTCCTTGTGGTCGGCGACGTGGCCGAGGGTGTTGAGGATGATCAGGGCCACCGGCTGCGAGAGGTCCAGCGTCTTCGCGGCCTCCCGCAAGATCGCCTCGGGTTCGTAGAGGTTCGCGTCGATGTACGCCGTCTCGCCCTCGGGGGTGCTGGTCAGCAGGGCCCGGGCGTGGGCGAGCACCAGGGGGTCGTTGTCGACGTAGACGATGCGGGCGTCCGGGGCGGCGCGCTGGGCGACCTCGTGCGTGTTGTCGGCCGTGGGCAGTCCCGTACCGATGTCGAGGAACTGCCGCACGCCCCGCTCCGTCGCGAGATGGCGCACCGCGCGGCCGAGGAAGAGGCGGCTGGTGCGCGCCACGTCGACCAGGCCGGGGAAGATCTCCTTGATGTGGTCGCCGAGTTCGCGGTCCTTCTCGTAGTGGTCCTTGCCGCCCACGAAGTAGTTCCAGAAGCGTGCGGAGTGCGGCTTGCTGGTGTCGATGCGCGCACGGACGTCGGCGGCGGAGCCGAGCTGGGGGTCGTTGTCTGACACGAGAGCCTCCTGGGAACCTGCGTCATGTTGTTCGACGATCAAGCGTCAATCTAGACGGTGTTCCGCCCGGATCGCCCGCCCGCCCCAAGGTTCCGCCGCACGACGGCCGTTGAGCGGGTCACCAGACCTCTTCCACCCACTCCGGGTGTCGATGAACGGGTTCCGGTTGTGCTGGAACTTGTCGAATATGACCTGGTTGCGGTTCTTCTCGAACGCGTCCGGCGGGTCCTCGTCGCTCCACTGCTTCAGGACCGAAAGGCGGCCGATGGCGGGCGCGCTGCCGTTGTCCACCCTGTCGTTGGGCTCCAGGTCGGGGAAGCCGTCCGCGCCGTCGTAGCGCACGGCCATGTAGAGGATCATGCGGGCCACGTCGCCCTTGACCGCGTCGCGGGGTTCGAACGAATCGCCGTCGGTGAGGTTCCCCGGCGCCCCGGAGACGGTGCCGCCGCCGTTGTCGAAGTCCTTGTTGCCGCGGATGCTGTTGACCGTGACGTCCTCGGGGCGCAGGTGGTGGATGTCCGTGCCGGGCCCGGTCGTCGTGCCGAAGTCGCCGTGGGACTTGGCCCAGACGTGCTCGCGGTTCCAGTCGCCCTGGTCGCCGCCGCTGCTGGACTTGCTCCGGGAGGTGCCGGTGTAGAGCAGGATCACGTTCGCACTGTTGGCCGGGTCCTGGTCGGTGGTCTTCAGGGCGTCCCACACCTGGCTGTACGACAGCTTGGTCTGCTTGCTGATGATGGTGTGCAGCGCGGACTTCAGCGCCGGACCGGTCTTGCCGAGCGCGTCCTTGTAGTACGTGTCGTCATAGGCGCCGACGGCCGTGACGGCCGGGGTGGGCGCGGGGGAGGTGGTGGCCGTCGCCGTGGCGGGCACGGTGATGCCGGCGAGCACGGCGGCGGCGGTCAAGGCCAGGGGTTTCCAGCGGCGTACGCGCGGGTCGGCATGGGGGGTGTGTCCTTTCCCGGAGGCCTCGCGCGCCGCGCGCCCACCTGACAGGGCCGCGGTCTACGCGAGTTGACTTTTCAATCACCGGGAGAGTGGCACGGATGTGCGTACGCCTGTGTGAACGCCGTGAGTCGGTCCGGTAAAGGTGTCATGCACGCGCTCAAAGGGTGGTCGCGTGTGCGCGCGGTGCGTTCAGAGGCCGAGCCGGGCGGGGTCGGCCGCCAGCGCCCGGAAGCGTGCGCGAGGCTCCGCCACCATCCGCCGCTCCTTGAGATCGAGCAGTCCGCCCACACAGGAGACCGTCGCGGCGACCGTGCCGTCCGCCTTGGTGATGGTCTGCTCGACGCGGAAGGTCTTCCGCTCACCCCACACGAACGCGCAGCTCACCGCCGTCTCGTCACCCGCGTGCAGCTCGCTGAGATAGCGGACGGTGGTCTCCAGGACCACCGGACCGACCCCCTCGGCCAGGAGGTCGGCCTGTGTGATGCCGGACGCGCGCAGCAGCGACCAGCGGGCGTGCTCGGCGTATTGGAGGTACACGGCTTGGTTGAGGTGGCCCTGTGAGTCCGTCTCGTACCCACGGACGCCGACGCTCACGGTAAAAGGCTCTGCCATCGTCTTCCCTTCTCCGGTTCATGTCCGTCTCGGTGAGGCCAGGAGATAGCGGGCGCCACGCGGCCCGGCGTGCTCGCCGACCTGCCAGCCCGCCCGCTCCAGCGCCGCCGCGCAGGCCCGCAGCCCGTCCGGGGACGGCTCGCGCACGGCGACGGCCTCGGGCTGCGGGGTGCCCGACACCTCGTAACCCTCCACGAAGCCGGGGCCGGGGCGGGCGGGCGGCAGGCCCGCCGCCTCCAGGGCCAGGGCCGCCGCCTGCACGAGATGCGTGCGCTCCCACGCGCAGGGGCGGTCGCGGGCGCCGTCGGGGTTCGTCATGCGGCGCAGGCTCGACCAGGCCTTCCCAGGCACTGCGGACCTCCCGCGCACGGGCGGGGCCCTCGCTCCCCGTCACGGACGTCTCCGAGCCGGTGCGCGCGGCGAAGACGCCGGGGGGCCGCCGCCGTCTCGGCCGGAGCGACGGCGGGCGCGGGACGGGACCGCGCCGCGGCCTCGTCCCGCAGGCGGTGGCCCGCGGGCGTCAGGAAGTACGCGTGCGGGGGCCGGGGATGGCGGAAGGCCAGGCGCGCCCGCACCAGGCCGGACAGCTGGGCCTCGCTGCCGGACAGCCGCCCGGTCCCGGGGTCGCCGCCTCGATGATCCGTCGCTGCGCGGCCGTGGGTGGCTTCACCGCGCACGCACCCCCTTCCGCGTCGGCACCGTCAGGTCAACTGGTACCGATGGTGCCCTGTGCCACTGACATCACGAGCTCAAGCACCCGCCGGTCCTCGTCGGCGCCCGCCCGTTCGCCGGGAGTACCGGGGTAGGTGTCCAGCAGCACGTCCGTGGCGCCCAGCTCGGCGAGGGTCTCCAGGTCGCCCCGGATCTGGTCCACGCTGCCGTGCCCGAGCCGGCCGTCGCGGGTGTCGGGCCGCTCGCCGATCCGGATCTGGAGCCGCGGCGCGAGGTCCGGCACGGGGCGGCCCGCGGCCTCGGCCTCGGGCCGCGACGCGCGCATCGGCGGCGGCCAGCGCGTCCCGTGTCGGCATGAACGGATGCCAGGCCTCACCGAGCCGGGGCCGCGCGGCGCTGCGCCGCGGGGGAGTTGCCGCCGACCCAGACCGGCAGCCCGGTCGCGGGGGCCGGGGCGGTGCGGACGTCCTCGTACGAGACGTACGTGCCCCGGAAGGACGTCGGGTCCTCCCGCCAGGCGGCGCGGATCGCGGTGAGGTACTCGTCGGTGATCGCGCCGCGCTCGCGGAAGGGGACGCCGAGCACCTCGTACTCGGCGGCGGACCAGCCCACCCCGGCGCCGAGGATGAACCCGGCGGCGTTGAGCCGGTCGATGTTGGCGGCGAGCCGCGCGGTCTGCAAGGGGTGCCGGTAGGGGATCACGGTGATGGTGGTGCCGAGCCGCAGCCCCGGCACGCGCCCCGCGAGATGCGCGGCCAGCACGAACTGGTCGTAGAACGGCGCCGGATAGACCTCGTGGACGTCCGGGGTCACCGCGATGTGGTCGGAGATCATCGCGAACTCGAAGCCGAGTTCACGGGCGTCGGTCGCCTGCCGCACGAGGGAGTCGGGGGTGGTGCCGGAACCGAAGTTGAGGAGATTCACGCCGTATCGCATGCGCGCAGTCTTGATGATCAAGAGCGTGGCTGTCGAACGCCGTCCTGCGGCCGCAGGTTCCAGCTCGCCACCACCGGCCGCCCGTGCTCCGTGCTCAGCCGGCTCACCGTGCCCGTGGCGAGGAGGAACATCGAGCCGCCCGACGCGGGCAGGCCCAGCCGACGCGCCGTCAGGACGCGCAGGAAGTGGCTGTGGGCGAAGAGGACCACGCTGCCCTCGTTGTTGGCGAGCGCCGCGTCCACCTTGGCCAGCATGCGGTCGGCGCGCTCGCCCACCTGCTCCGGGCTCTCGCCGGGGTGCTCCGGCGGGCCGGGCGCGACGCCGTCGGTGAACAGGTACCAGTCGGGCCGCGTGCGGTGGATCTCGACGGTCGTGATGCCCTCGTACCCGCCGTAGTCCCACTCGCGCAGATCCGGGTCGACGTACGCGTCCGGGAACCCGACCAGCTCCGCCGTCTCCCGCGAGCGCCGCAGCGGGCTCGTGAACGCCGCCCCGATCCGGAACCCGCCGACGAGCGGGGCGAGCGAGCGGGCCTGCCGCCTGCCGTTGTCCGTGAGGGGGATGTCCGTCCAGCCGGTGTGCTGCCCCGAGAGGGACCACTCCGTCTCGCCGTGCCGGACGAGGAGCAGATCGCCCATGGTCGCGCCCTTCCTGTTCTTCCGGTGTGCCGGACCGTGCGGTCCGGCCACCACCGAGCCTGCCACGCCGCGCGGCGCACCCGCGTGGCGGGCCCGCCGAGGCGGCTACATGCCTTGCGGCACCCGCGCGGGACGCCCGAGCCGCGGGTCAGGGCGTATCCGCCGACGCCCGCCGAGGGCCGAGAGCACACCGCCGGCCGCCGTCCAGAGCCAGCGCGAGGACCACCAGCCGGAGGACCAGCCGTCCTCCGGTTCCGTCGGCGACGGCGGGCCGCTGCCGGTCCGAGCCCGCGCCCGGCACCAGCGGTTCCGCGAGCGACCCGTCGACGGCCTGTGCGCCGCCCGCGTCGGTGGTGGTCACCTTCGTCTCGGCCCGCACCGGCAGACCCAGGTCATCGGCCTTCAGACCGGTGACCGTGAGCCGCAGGTAGTAGGTGCCGGGCAGCGGGTCGTTCGCCCACTGCTCCGACCAGGCCCGCACGGTGCGCAGCGTGCAGGAGAGCGAGACGGACGCGGCGTCCGGCGCCACCGTCCTCTTCGGCGTGCCGAGCCGGCAGGCCTGGCGGCGCCGCAGGCCGTCGTACACGTCGACCTGCCAGGTGGAGGCCGCGTGCCGGGCGGCCGCGTCCGGCAGCTTCACCGTGGCGTGCACGGTGGCGCGCTGGCCGGTGTCGACGGGGAACGCCCAGTACAGGTAGTCGCCCGTGGACGCCTCCGCGGTGGCCTCCTGGTCGGGGCGGATCGGGGTGGCGGTACGGAAGGACGTGCCGGCCTCGGTCGGGGCGTCACCCTTGTCGTCACCGTCGCCGTCGGCGGCGGCTGCTCCGGGGAAGGCCAGCACGGCGGCCGCGCCGAGCAGGGCCGCGCGCCCCCATACACGTGTTGTTGGCGTTGAACGGTCCATCAGTTGGTCCTCCAGACCGCGAAGCGCCAGCGCGAGAGCCAGCCCCAGACCAGACCGGCGACGAAGCCGACGAGTACGAGCAGACCGAGCAGCCACCAGCCGTGACCGAGCCCGAAGAAGGCGACGTCCGAGGCTTCGTCGGGGGAGTCGACCAGGTCGACGGCCAGCTCGACCGGCAGGCCCGGGGTCTTCTTCACCGAGGCGGGCGCGGAGAAGGAGTTGCTGACGCGCAGGCAGACCGTCTCGGTGGCCCCGTACTTGTCCTCCTCGTCCATGCCGTCCGCCTCCGGCCTCGGGTAGCGCAGACCCGTCGAGATGACGTCGGTACGGCCGTCACCGGACTCCTGGCCGCGTACGATCTCGCGCCCGCCCGGCGTCTCGCGCGCAGCAGCACGCCGTAGTCCTGGTTGACGGCGCGGTCGGCCGACACGCTGACGGAAGCGCGCAGCTCCTTGCCCGCGGGCACGTCCACGCGGTACCAGCGGTGCTCGCCGAACTCCTCGCGGTCGGTGTAGAGGCCGGACTTCAGCCGGGGCGCGTCGGTGCATTGCGCGGCACCCTTGGCCTCCGTCGGGGTGACCACCGGATCGGCGGCGCGGTCGATCAGCTGTTTGACGCGGCCCGCGAGTTCGTCGGTGTGCCGGATCGACGTGTACGTCCCTCCGGTGGCCTCCGCGATGCAGCTCAGCTGGTCGCGGGTCTTGGCGTCCGGCACCAGGCCGAGCGTGTCGATGGTGAGGTGGATGCCCTTGGCGGAGATCTCCCGCGCCACCACGCACGGGTCGAGCGGCTGGCAGGTGTCCTCGCCGTCGGATATCAGTACGATGCGGCGGCTGCGCTCGGCGGTGTCGTCCGTCAGGTCGTCGGCCGCCTTGAGCAGCGTCGGGCCGATCGGGGTCCAGCCGGTCGGCGCGAGGGTCGCCACGGCGGTCTTCGCGTCGGTGCGGCCCGCCTTGTCGAGGCGCTCCACGGGGTAGAGCAGCTCGGTGTCCTTGCAGCCCGTCTTGCGGTCGTCGCCGCGGTAGTTGGCGCCGAGGGTGCGGATGCCGAGCGCGACCTCGTCCGGGGTGGCGTCCAGGACCTCGTTGAACGCCTGCTTGGCCGCGGCCATGCGGGACTTGCCGTCGATGTCGCGGGCCCGCATGGACCCGCTGACGTCGAGCACCAGCTCGACCTTGGGGTCGGGGCGCGCCGGTTCGTCGTCGTCATCGGCGGCGGCGGGGCCTGCCGTGACGACCCCGGCGGTCAGGGCGGCGAGCAGGGCGATGACCCAGGCCGCCGGCCGTTGTCTTGTGATCATCGCCGGATCTTATTGATCACGCCCACCATCCCCCAAAACGACGCCGGCCCAGACGACGCCGGGCGGGGCCAAAGCCCCGTCAGGGGCGCGGGACCTGGCAGGGCCAAAGCGCGTCAGGGGCGCGGGGAACTGCGCGCCCAGCCACCCCCCACCCGCAGACCCCGACGGCCCGCACCGGCTCCCCGCTCCGGAACCCGGGCCACCGCCGCCGCACCGCCCACCAGAAGCCCGAACACGGCGACCTAGCGCAGCGACACCCCGCGTCCGGCGAAGAACGCCTCGAACGCGTCGGCGGACAGACGCCGCGGCGCGCGTCGCCGCGTCGATGCCTGACGGGTTGTGGAAGTGCAGCCGCCCGTCGGCCGTCCGACCGGTCACCAGCACCAGGTGGCCGCCCCGGCCCGGCGCGGGACGGTGCGGACGGCGGAGCTCGAAGTGCACGGAGGCGATGACCTGCCGCCCCTCGTCGAGGAGGGCGCCGATCTCCTCGACCGTCAGGTGCCGGTGGACCGTCGCTCCGACACCGTGCACCTCACGGGCGTACGCGGCGAAGGGGGCGTAGACCATCCCCCGGATCTCCCCGCCTGCCTCGGTGTAGGCGCCGTGCTTCAGCGCCCCGTCCCGCAGTTCGAACAAGGGCGGAGCCGACGGCCCGAGGAACATCCGGAAGCACGTCAGACCGCACAGGTGCCCGCACCAGCGGGCGTAATCGTCCAGGGTGGCCGCGCCCGAGTCGCGCCAGGCCGGGTCGGCGGCCCGGTCGAAGTCCTCGTACACGATGGGGCCGACCAGTTCGGGCGAGGCGAACTGGGTGAGGACGGGCACGGCACAGGCGGCGCAGGGCGGCACGGCGCTCCTCAGGTGCTCGGTGTGGTCACTGGCGGTAGCCGCTCAAGAAGCGGCCGATGCGGCTGATCGCCGCGTCCAGGTCGTCGGCGTGGGGGAGGGTGAGGATACGGAAGTGGTCGGGGCGGGGCCAGTTGAAGCCGGTGCCCTGCACGACCTGGATCTTCTCCTGGAGCAGCAGGTCGAGTACGAACTTCTCGTCGTCGTGGATCGGGTGGACCTTCGGGTCCAGGCGCGGGAAGGCGTACAGCGCGCCCTTCGGCTTGACGCAGGAGACCCCGGGGATCTCGTTCAGCTTCTCCCACGCCCTGTCCCGCTGCTCGTGCAGCCGGCCGCCCGGGGCGGTGAGATCACGAATGGACTGCCGCCCGCCGAGCGCGGCCTGAATGGCGTACTGTGCGGGCGCGTTGGCGCACAACCGCATGGAGGCGAGCATGGTGAGCCCCTCCAGGTAGTTCCTCGCGTGCTGCTGCGGCCCGGTGACGACCAGCCAGCCGGAGCGGAACCCCGCCACCCGGTACGTCTTCGACAGGCCGCAGAAGGTGAGGACCACGAGGTCCGGGGCGAGGGCGGCGACGCTGTGGTGCACGGCGTCGTCGTAGAGGATCTGGTCGTAGATCTCGTCGGCGAAGACCATCAGGCCGTGCCGTCGCGCGAGATCGAGGATGCCCTCCAGGACCTCCTTCGGATAGACCGCGCCCGTCGGGTTGTTGGGGTTGATGATCACGACGGCCTTGGTCCGGTCCGTGATCTTCGCGGCCATGTCGTCGAGGTCGGGGTACCAGTCCGCCGCCTCGTCACACACGTAGTGCACCGCCTTGCCCCCGGAGAGGGTGGTGACGGCGGTCCACAGGGGGAAGTCGGGCGCGGGGATGAGGACTTCGTCGCCGTCCTCAAGAAGCGCCTGCACGGCCATCGTGACCAGTTCGGAGACGCCGTTGCCGAGGAAGACGTCGTCCACGGAGACCTCGTCGAGGCCGAGCGCCTGATAGCGCTGGGCGACCGCGCGGCGGGCGGAGAGGACACCGCGCGAGTCGGTGTAGCCGTGCGCGCGGGGGAGCATCCGGATCATGTCCTGGACGATCTCCTCGGGCGCCTCGAAGCCGAACAGGGCCGGGTTGCCGGTGTTGAGGCGCAGGACGCTGTGGCCCGCCTCCTCCAGCGCGTTGGCGTGCTCGATGACGGGGCCCCGGATCTCGTAACAGACCTCGCTGAGCTTGCTCGACTGCCGGAACTCCATGCGATGCGCCTCCCATGACGTGAGTTACTTGGTTTTACCAAGTCCCGCCTTGGAAAGTCCAACAACCTGTCTAGACTGCGTCCCATGTCACCTCGCCGAAGCTACGACCAGTACTGCGCAGCCGCCCGCGCCCTGGACGCCGTGGGCGACCGCTGGACCCTCCTGGTCGTCCGGGAGCTGCTGGTCGGCCCCCGCCGCTACACCGACCTGCACGCCGACCTGCCGGGCGTCAGCACCGACGTCCTCGCCTCGCGCCTGAAGGACATGGAGCAGCAGGGCCTGACCACCCGCCGCCGCCTGCCCCCGCCCGCGGCGGCGTACGTCTACGAACTCACCGAGCGGGGCCGGGCGCTGCTCCCCGTCCTGGAGGCCCTCGCCGGGTGGGGCGCGCACGGCCTGGCGGAACGCAGGCCCACGGACGCGGTGCGCGCCCACTGGTTCGCCCTGCCGCTGCTGCGGCGCCTCGCCGGGACCGGGCTCGAAGGCGTGGTGGAGGTACGGCTGGACGAGGGACACTTCCACGTACGCCTCGGCGACACCGGGAGCTACGGCGACGGACCCGCGCCGGACGAGCCGGACGCCCGCGTCGCGCTGGACGCCGGGACGTGCGTCGCGCTGAGCCGCGGCGAACTCACCGTCGGGCAGGGTGTGCGGGAGGGCCGGATCGAGGTCGCCGGGGACTCCGTCCTCGCCAAGGCGCTGCGCGAGACGTGACGCCCACGGCCCCGGCGGTCAGGGCAGGGGGCCGCCCCGGGCGGTGACCCACAGCTCGTACCACTCCTCGTGGGTGAGTTCGGGCTCGCGGCTGACGGCGTCGCGGCAGGCGAGGATGCGTTCGGGCCGGCTGGAGCCGATGACCGGCGCGATCCGGGCGGGATGGCGCTGGAGCCACCACAGCAGGATCGTCTCCGGCGTCGTCCGCTTGCGCTCGGCGAGGTCGGCGACGAGCCGCCTGACCGGTGAGTCCTCCGCGCCCGTGTAGCGGCCCTGCGCGAGGGCGCCCCAGGCCTGGAGCTGGATCTTGTGGGCGTGGCAGTACTCGACGGTCCCGTGCGGGAAGCCGTTCGCCGCCGCGGCCGGCGTGTTGACCAGGACGCCCGCCTCGACCCAGTCCCGGTCGGCGAGGCTCATCTCCAACTGGTTGGCGACCAGCGGGACATCGACGTACGCCTGGAGGTGCGCGATCTGCGCGGCGCTCATGTTCGACACCCCGAAGCGGCGCACCAGGCCCTGCCCGTGCAGCGAGTCGAACGCCTCCGCGATCTCCGCCGGGTCCGCCAGTGGATCGGGCCGGTGCAGGAGCAGTACGTCGATGACGTCGGTCCGCAGCCGGGTGAGGCTCTCCTCGACGCGCCGCACGATGGTCGGCCCCCGCAGGTCGTACATGCCGGGCAGACCGTCCGCGGCCTGCCGGATGCCGCACTTGGTCTGCACGGTGACACGGCTCCGCAGCTCCGGCGCGCGGGCCAGCAGCTCACCGAAGACCGCCTCGGACTTGCCGTGCCGGTAGATGTCCGCGTGGTCGAACACCGTGATGCCGATGGCCAACGCCGCCTCGACGGCGGCCTCGGCGTGCGCGATGTCCGAGGCGGTGTACGGCGCGGTGTCCCAGGCCCCGCCGAGCCCCATGCACCCGTAGAGCGGTCGGCCGGCGGGCCCGGCGGCGGTCTGCGACGTCATGCCTCTGCCTCCGTCCTGCGACGTCATGCCTCCGCCTCCGTCTGCACGGGAAACGTGGGTGACGAACCCGCCGTGACCACGCGCTACGCGTCGTCGGTACGGTCTCGCCGGGCGGCGCGGCGCCGCAGGGCGAGCGGCAACGCGAACCAGCAGACACCGAACCACAGCATGACCCCGCCGACGAGCACTTCGGCGAGGACACCGGGAACCGTGACCCGGAGGATCAGCAGAAGGGTGCAGCCGATGGTGAGCGCGAGGAGCACCATGCCGCACATCATCAGGCGGCCGGCGACCGCCACGAGGTCGTCCTTCATCCGCTGCCCCGACAGGAAGCGGTGGAGGGAGACGGGCGCGATCAGGGCTCCGGTGGCCGTCGCGCCGAGCACCACGGTGACGACATAGGTGACGCGGTCGAACGTCTCCAACTGCCGGAACAGGGGAGTGAAGGCCACGCTGAGCAGGAAACCGAAGAGGATCTGCACGCCCGTCTGGGCGACCCTCGTCTCCTGCAGCAACTCGTGCCAGCGGCGGTTGACCCGCTCGTGCGCCGCCTCCGGCTCCTCCCCGCCGGGCCCCTGCCCGCGGCCGTCGTGGCGCGGACAGCAGGCCATGTCGCCCTTCGGCACCACTGGCTGCTCCGTCATGGTCATGGCATCCTCCACTTCCCAGACGGTCAGCTTGCCCTGCGCCGACCCGGCCATGCGTGCCGGGTTTCCGAGGGGTTGACCTTGGGGCTCGGCCATTAAGGGGTTACCCGCGGCGCGCTCGCGTTCCCCGCACTCTGTGAAAGAAACGTGACGCTTCCGCGTTTGTGTGGCGAACTCAAGAGCACACGGTGGTCAGGAGGTTGATACACATGGTTCCCCTGCTTTTGGTTCTTCTGCTCGCCCTCATCCTTTTCGGTGCCGGTTTCGCCCTGAAGGCTCTGTGGTGGATCGCCGTCATCGTGCTGGTCGTATGGATTCTCGGATTCATCATCCGGCCCGCTGCGAGCGCGGCCGCAAGGGCCGCTGGTACCGATGGTGACGAGCATGCCGTGAACGGAACACGCGCATGAAGGGGTGGGCCCAGCCGACAACGGCTGGGCCCACCCCTTTTCGGTGCGTAATATCCGTGTGCAGTACCGGTGCGCAGTATCGGTGTGCAATAAAGGGACGATTTCGAGCCGGGGTTCCCTGTATGGGACATATGGGATGGGCGGCGGGGTACGCGTAATCCCAGCGGCCCCCGCGGGCCCAGCAGTGGGAACCCTGCGCCTCCACCCGCGGGGGCCGCCTTCGGCAGACGCTAGTGCGGGACCGGGCACACGCCCGAGGCGACCGAGTTGTAGTTGGGCGCGGCCATCGGAGTCGTCGTGTTGCTGCCCAGTTGGATGAGGATCTCGTCGGACAGCAGGTCCTGCTGGCCCTTCAGCGCGTCGGCGACCTTCGTGTCCTTCGGGAAGACCATCTCGGCGGCGATGTTGTCCTGCACGATCCGCGCGAGGTTGTCCAGCGCGGTGAAGATCGGGTCCGCCGGCGGCTCCAGGCCGGGCAGGTCGATCAAGTGGGTGGCGACCTTCGCCGCGTTCATGCAGTCCTTGATGATGATGGTGTTCTGGTTGAGGACGCTCGTCGTCCACTGCGACAGGACCACGCAGTACAGGTCGGTCCACGCCTCTTCGCCGACCTTGGCACGCCAGGTCTTCATGATGTCCTGGACGCCCTTGATCTGGGCCTGCGAGGCGTGCTCCATGTTGGTGCGGATGTCTGGGTAGACGCTGCCGGAGAAGGTCTCGAAGGACGCCATGTCGAACTTCTTGGCCGCGACCGAGGCGCTGATGAACTTCTGGCCGCCGTCGAGGATGTTGCCGCAGGACGTGGTCAGCGCCGCGGGCAGACCGGCGGAGGCGAGCTGGCGGCGCGCCGTGGCGAGTTTGGCGGCGTACGCCTGTAGCGGCTCGATCCACGCGGTGGACGTGCTGCCGTTGAACGCCACCATGACGAGGTCGTGCGCGTCGATGCGGTTGGCGTTGGGCAGGTTCGGCACCTTGTTCGCCAGGTAGGGGGCGATCACGGAGAAGATGCCGAGCGGGACGTGAGCGATGGACTTGGCCAGCTCGAACGTCTCCGACACGGGGTTGGCGGACTGCTGGCCGTCCTTGGTCACCAGGGTGAACCGGCCGCCCTTGGCGTCGTTCTGCACGACGACCACCGGGGAGAGGTGCTTGATCAACTCTGACTTCAGAACGGCGTAGTTGGCGCGCATTCCGGCGTTGACGGCGAGCAACGACGACCGCGCCGTCTGCTGGCTGACCGCTTCCGCGGCCGCGGTGTCCGCTCCAGCGGTGGCCGCGTGGCTCGGGGATGCCGAGTAGCCGAGCAGGGTCGCCGTACCGATACCGGTGGCGCTGCCTATGAACCCTCTGCGGGTAGCCATCTTCGTTTTCTCCATTGGGTTTTGCTGTGCTGTTTCTGACGCTTTTTCGATGTGGGGATCGAATTCATGGGGGGACCTTTGGGTCGGGAGGTTGGGGGGAT
>RBWT01000056.1 GCA_004010275.1 Streptomyces huasconensis | reverse complement strand
GGGGCCGCTTCGCTGCAGGTGCGTCCGGAGGACCCGGACGCCTTCGGGCGGGACGCGAGCTGGGCGCACGTCCTGGTGCGCGCCGAGGTCACGTCGTTGTTGTGCGTGCCGCTGGCCGCCCGCGCGGACGCTCCCGTGGAGGGGGTCCTGACGCTGTTCCGGTGCGGTGCGCGGCTGGCCTTCTCGCTGGCCGAGGCGCGGGCGGTCGACGTGCTCTCCCGGCACATGGCGCTGGCCATGCGGCGCGAGGGCGGCGCCGCCGGGCCGCCGGGCGTTAGGCGGCGTCCCGCATCACCTGGTCGCGCAGCCGGTCGCAGCAGCGGCTGATGAGCCGTGAGACGTGCATCTGGGAGATGCCCATCTCGTCGGCGATGCGGCTCTGCGTCATGTCGCCGAAGAAGCGCATGTAGAGGATGGTCCGTTCGCGCTCGGGCAGTTGCGCGAGGCGGGGCTTGACGGCCTCGCGGTCGACGATGATGTCGAGCGCGGGATCGGGGCCGCCGAGGGCGTCGCTGAGCGAGTAACCGTCCTCACTGCCCGGGAGTTCCGCGTCGAGGGAGAGCGCGGTGAAGCTGTCGAGCGCTTCCAGGCCGGCTTTGGCCTCTTCCTCGCTCATCTGTGCGTGCTCGGCGATCTCGGCGGTGGTGGGGGCGCGCCCGGAGACCGTCTGGGAGAGGTCCTGGCGGGCGAACCGCACGCGGTTGCGCAGGTCCTGGACGCGGCGCGGCACGTGCAGGGTCCACATGTGGTCGCGGAAGTGCCGCTTGATCTCGCCGGTGACGGTCGGTACGGCGTAGCTCTCGAAGGCGGTGCCGCGCCGCGGGTCGTAGCGGTCGACGGCCTTGACGAGGCCGAGGGCGGCGACCTGGCGCAGGTCGTCGAGGGACTCCCCGCGGTTGCGGAAGCGGCCCGCGAGGCGGTGGGCCATGGGCAGCCAGGCCTTGACGATCTCCTGGCGCAGGGTGTCCCGTTCGGGGCCCTCCGCCAGCTCGACCAGACGCTCGAAGGCGGCGGTGGTGTCCGGGGCGTCGTCGTGTGTGTGACGTTTGCTCTGGGTGGGTACCGCGGTGTTCGGGTGGGATCGCATGGTGCCTCGCAACTCCCTATGGGGGTGCCGGGGGATGGACGGTCACCGTGGGAGTGCGCACTGCAGTTCGAAGCGCAGCGAGGCACACCCGGGGCGAGCGGTGCGGCCGCTCCCACGGACGTGCCTCCGGTCCGAAGCACTGTTCCTCCGCCTGCCCCGCGTGTGCTGGGCCAAACGCCCCCGCTCCCGCCGTAGGTTTCCCCCGGGTCCCGCCGGACACCCGGGGAGTACCCGTCGAACCCGAGAGCACCCGGAAGGCCACGTCATGAGCGTCAAGGTCGCCGACCACATTCTGGAGAGGCTGCGCGCCTGGGGCGTCGAGCAGGTCTTCGGCTATCCGGGGGACGGCATCAACGGCCTCCTCGCCGCGTGGGGCAGGGCGGAGGACCAGCCCCGGTTCGTGCAGTCCCGGCACGAGGAGATGTCGGCGTTCGAGGCGGTGGGGTACGCCAAGTTCGGCAAGCGCCTCGGGGTGTGCGTGGCGACGTCGGGGCCGGGCGCCGTTCATCTGCTCAACGGCCTGTACGACGCGAAGCTGGACCATGTGCCGGTGCTCGCCATCGTCGGGCAGACGCACCGCAGCGCGATGGGCGGCTCGTACCAGCAAGAGGTCGATCTGCACACGCTGTTCAAGGACGTGGCGTCCGACTTCGTGGAGACGGTGACGGTGCCCGAGCAGCTGCCGAACGTCCTCGACCGGGCCATCCGCACGGCGTACGCGCGCCGCTGCCCGACCGCCGTGATCATCCCCGGTGACGTGCAGGAGCTGGACTACAGCCCGCCGTCGCACGCGTTCAAGATGGTCCCCTCCAGCCTGGACCGCAGCGGCTGGACGGCGCTGCCCTCGCCCACGGCCCTGGAGCGGGCGGCGGAGGTCCTCAACGCCGGCGACAAGGCGGCGATCCTCATCGGCCAGGGCGCCGCGGCGAGCGCGCCGAGGTCGAGGAGATCGCGGAGATCCTGGGCGCGGGCGTCGCGAAGGCCCTGCTCGGCAAGGACGCGCTGAGCGACGAACTGCCCTACGTCACCGGCTCCATCGGCCTGCTGGGCACCCGGCCCTCGTACGAGCTGATGCGCGACTGCGACACCCTCCTGACGATCGGGTCGAGCTTCCCCTACGCGCAGTTCCTGCCGGAGTTCGGCTCGGCGCGGGGCGTGCAGATCGACATCGACCCGCACATGGTCGGCATGCGCTATCCGTACGAGGTGAACCTCGTCGGCGACGCGCGGGCGACGCTGCGCGAGCTGATCCCGCTGATCGACAAGGACCGCCGGTCGGTCAGCCGCGAGTGGCAGGCGGAGATCTGCGCCAACGTCAGGCGCTGGCACGAGGTGATGGAGCGCCGGGCCCAGCAGTCCGCGGACCCGGTCAACCCGGAGTACGTGGCGCGCGCCCTGGACCCGCTGCTGCCCGACAACGCCCTCATCACCTCCGACTCCGGCTCGGTGGCGAACTGGTTCGCGCGTCACCTGACGATGCGCGGCGACATGCGCGCCTCGCTCTCGGGGACGCTGGCCACCATGGGGTGCGGGGTGCCGTACGCCATCGGCGCGAAGTTCGCGCACCCCAACCGGCCCGTCATCGCCCTGGTCGGGGACGGCGCGATGCAGATGAACGGCATGGCGGAGCTGATCACGGCCGCCAAGTACCGCCACCGCTGGGACGACCCGCGGCTGATCGTCGCCGTGTGGAACAACGGGGACCTGAACCAGGTCACATGGGAGCTGCGGGCCATGGGCGGCTCCCCGTCCTTCCTGCCGTCGCAGTCGCTGCCCGATGTGCCGTACGCCGACTTCGCGCGCTCCATCGGGCTGACCGGCATCCGGGTGGAGCGGCCCGAGGACGTGGAGGGCGCGTGGCGGGCCGCCCTGGCGGCGGAGGGCCCCGCGGTCCTGGACTTCCGCACCGACCCGGCGGTGCCGCCCATCCCGCCGCACGCCACGTGGGAGCAGATGGAGTCGACGGCGGAGTCGATCCTCAAGGGCGACGCCGACCGGGCCTCGGTGCTGAAGCAGGGGCTGAAGGCGAAGGTGCAGGAGTTCCTGCCGGGGGTGGGTGAGCGGCGCAGGCGCGACGGCGACTAGCGGCGAGGTATGGCCCCGCCCCACAGGGGTACTGCGGGTGAAGTCACCCCGGAGGAAGACGGACCTCCACCGACGGACGAACCTCTCAGGCGAACGCACGCAGCACGCATCCAGGAAAGGCTCTGCCATGGCCGATTTCGTAAGGGACGTCATGACCCCGGGAGTCGTGGCGGTGCGCCCCGACGCCTCGCTCGTCGAAGCGGCGCAGCTCATGCGCGCCCAGGACATCGGGGATGTGCTGGTCGCCGCCGACGGGCAGGTCGTCGGCGTGCTCACCGACCGGGACATCGCGTTGCGTGCCGTGGCCGACGGGGCCGATCCGCTGACGGTCAGCGCCGAGGCCGTCTGCACGCCCAACCCCGTGGTGGTCGCCCCCGATGACCCGGTGTCGGAGGCGGTGGGGCTGATGCGGGACCACGCGGTGCGCAGGCTGCCCGTCGTGGAGGACGGTCACCCGGTGGGGATGGTCAGCCTGGGCGACCTGGCGCTCTCCCAGGACCCGTCGTCGGCGCTGGCCGACATCAGCCGGGCCGACCCGGACAGCTGGCCGGGCATCCACCAGGCCTGACCGTCCACGTCAGGGGCCGGGCGCGTCACGGGCCGGGCGCGTCACGGCCGGGCCCGGCCGGGTCCGGCCCGGGTCAGGGCGAGCCCGCCAGGCGCAGGGGTGTGCCGCCGCGTGTACCGCCGGCAAAGGCACCGCTGTCGCCCTCCCGGTCCCACCAGGCGGCCGTCGCCGTCCTCGATGTAGCGCAGCAGGATGCCCTCACGCAGGGCCCAGGGGCAGACGGTCAGCACTTCGAGGCCGGTCAGCTTCATCGCCGTATGGGCGACGACCGCGCCCGCCAGGCACTGCCCGGCCCGCGCGGCCGAGATCCCCGGCAGCTGCGCCCCGGTGCTCGGCGGCAGGCGTGCGAGTTCCTGGAGCGCGACGCCCAGTTCGCGGCGGCCCAGCTCCCGCTGGACGAAGGGGCCGTGGCGCCCCGGCGCGGCACCGCACAGGCGTGCCAGCTGCTGGAACGTACGCGAGGTGGCGACCGCCGTGTGCGGCATCTCCCACCGGATGCGCGCGGCCACGTCCCGCAGCTGGTGGCGCACCTGGCGGCGTACGGCCTTGATGTCCCGGGGGCGCGGCGGGTCCTGGACGTCGAAGAACTCCCGGGTCAGCCGGCCGGCGCCCAGCGGCAGCGAGGCCGCGTAGTCGGGCAGCCTGCTGCGGCCGAACGCCACCTCGAAGGTGCCGCCGCCGATGTCGAAGAGCACCAGCGGCCCCGCCCGCCACCCCATCCAGCGGCGGGCGGCGAGGAACGTCAGCTCCGCCTCGGCCTCACCGGAGAGCGTGCGCAGCCGCAGCCGTCCCGCTCTCCACGGCGTCGAGCACCTCGGCCCGGTTCGGCGCGTCGCGCACGATGGACGTGGCGAAGGCGAACGGCTCCGTCACTCCCCAGCGGTGAGCCTCCTCCTGTACGTCGCGCACCGCCTCGGTGAGCCGGTGGACCGGCTCCTCGCCGAGCCGCCCGTCACGGTCCACGTCCTGGGCGAGCCGCAGCCGCCGCTTCACCGTGTGGACCGGCAGCGGCACCTGCCCGTCGGCATCAGCGACCACGAGCCGCACCGTGTTCGACCCCACGTCCACCACGCCCACTCTCATGCAGGGTGGGGTACCCGGCTGGGCGCGAAAGGAATCAGCCGCCGGTCCGCCGCGCCGGGGGCGCCGTTCGAACCGTGTGAGCAGCGGCCGTCGCGTACCGAAGGGTCGGGGCGCGTCACACCCGGCGCCCGACCAGGCACAGCAGTTCCGTCTGCGCGTCCGCGCCCGGCGGGGGTGGGATCGGCGGGGCGAAGAGGCCGCTCTTCTCCAGTTCCTCCGCGTACGGCGCGATCTCGCCCAGGGAGAACTCGACCAGGGCCTCGGGCAGCGTCTCGTCGGCGCCGATCGCCCGGGACAGGTCCCAGGCGTGCACCACCAGGTCCGTCGTCATCTGGCCGCAGTAGAAGGGGGCGGGGGTCTCGCCGAAGGAGAGGTGGACGGCGCGGTCCAGGGCGCCCGGTTCATGGAACGCGGCGCGGGACGCGGCCGCCGCGGTGTCCCAGGAGGCGACCGGGTCGGGGCCGAGCATGTCGCCGTCGAAGGCGTCGCCGACGGAGTCGACGGTCGCGCCGTCGCGGAGCAGCGGCGGCACCCACAGCTGTTCGGCCGTGAGGTGGTTGACCAGGTCGCGCACGGTCCAGTCGGTGCACGGGGTGGGCGCGTCCCACTGGTCGGCGCGCACGGCGTGCACCCGCTGGGTGAAGAGGTCGAGCGCCTCGCCGTGCCGGGCCAGTACGGGTGGCCGGTCGGCGGTCACGACTCCGTCCCTCCCCTCTCCCGCGCCCCCGAGCGGGTCCGTCCTGGGGCGATGGACCTGCGCGGGTGGCGGCGCAGGTACTCGGCCTCCAGTTCGGCCATCCGTTCGTCATGGGTCTGCAGGGCGTCGTCCGAGCCGTGCAGGAAGGTGGTGTGCCGAGTCCGGTGGATCGCCTCCAGCTCCTTGGCGAGCTGCTGGTCGTCCAGCTGACCCGGGTCGACTCCGTTGCTCATGGATCGCTCCTTGTCGCGTCGCTCCGGTGCCCCCCGGGTACCCTCTCGGCGCGTCCCACCCCAGGATGCACCGCGCCTGTCCTGGGCGCGCGGCGCGCCTAGCGGGCTCGCTCCACGCGGCGCTCGTCCCAGACCGGCTCGGGCGTCTCCCGGACCCGGCCGTCGCTGCCGAAGACCAGATAGCGGTCGAAGGAGCGGGCGAACCAGCGGTCGTGGGTGACGGCGAGGACCGTGCCCTGGAACGCTTCGAGGCCCTCCTGGAGGGCTTCGGCGGACTCCAGGTCGAGGTTGTCCGTCGGCTCGTCGAGGAGCAGCGCGGTGCAGCCCTCCAGCTCCAGGAGGAGGATCTGGAAGCGGGCCTGCTGGCCCCCGGAGAGCCGCTCGAACTTCTGCTCGGCCTGACCGGTGAGTTCGTAGCGCCGCAGCCGGGACATGGCGGCGCCCCGGGCCTGCGCGTGCTCGCGCCACAGGATGTCCAGGAGGGTGCGGCCGGCCAGCTCCGGGTGGGCGTGGGTCTGCGCGAAGTGGCCCGGCACGACCCGCGCGCCGAGCTTCCAGGTGC
Source organism: Streptomyces huasconensis (assembly GCA_004010275.1). GTDB lineage: Bacteria > Actinomycetota > Actinomycetes > Streptomycetales > Streptomycetaceae > Streptomyces > Streptomyces huasconensis. The sequence goes on along the minus strand of RBWT01000056.1, from coordinate 38,623 downwards.
CGGTGTGCGCCACGGGGTTCTCGCTGTCGCCCGCGAGCAGGCGCAGGAAGTGCGACTTGCCCGAGCCGTTCGAGCCGAGGACGGCGACCCGCTCGCCGTAGAAGACCTCCAGGTCGAAGGGTTTCATCAGGCCGGTCAGCTCAAGGTTCTCGCAGGTCACGGCGCGTACGCCGGTACGGCCGCCCTGGAGGCGCATGGTGATGTCCTGCTCGCGCGGCGGCTCGGGCGGCGGTCCGGCCTCCTCGAACTTGCGGAGCCTGGTCTGCGCCGCGTGGTAGCGGGAGGCCATCTCATGGCTGACGTCGGCGGCCTGGCGCAGCGTGCGCACCAGCTTCTTCAGCTGCTCGTGCTTCTCGTCCCAGCGGCGGCGCAGCTCCTCGAAGCGGGCGAAGCGCTGCTTGCGGGCCTCGTGGAACGTCTCGAAGCCGCCGCCGTGCACCCACGCGTCGGCGCCCTCGGGGCTCGGCTCCACGCTGATGATCTTCTGGGCGGCGCGGGCGAGCAGCTCCCGGTCGTGGGAGACGAAGAGCACGGTCTTGCGGGTCTCCCGCAGCCGCTCCTCCAGCCAGCGCTTGCCGGGCACGTCGAGGTAGTTGTCCGGCTCGTCCAGGAGCAGGACCTCGTCGGAGCCGCGCAGCAGGGCCTCAAGGACGAGGCGCTTCTGTTCGCCGCCGGAGAGGGTGCGGACCTCGCGGAACTGGGCCTTGTCGTAGGGGACGCCGAGAGCGGCCGTGGTGCAGATGTCCCACAGCGTCTCCGCCTCGTACCCCTGTGCCTCCGCCCAGTCGGAGAGGGCCTGGGCGTAGCTCATCTGGGCGGCCTCGTCGTCGACCGTCATGATCGCGTGCTCGGCGGCGTCCACCGCCTTGGCCGCCTCGCGTATCCGCGGGTGGGAGACGGAGACCAGCAGGTCGCGCACGGTGCTCTCGTCGCGCACGGAGCCCACGAACTGCGGCATCACGCCGAGTCCGCCGCTCACGGTGACGCTGCCGCCGTGCGGCTGGAGCTCGCCGGAGATCAGCCGCAGCAGGGTGGTCTTGCCCGCGCCGTTCGCCCCGACGAGGGCGACGACCGCGCCCTCGCCGACCCGGAAGGAGACATCACCGAGCAGCGCCCGCCCGTCCGGCAAGTAGTACTCGAGGTGCGCGGCTTCCAGATGTCCCATGGGCCGGATTGTCCGTGCCGGGCCCCCGCCACGGCAAACCGGTTTCCCCGCGGTGGTGGCGGGGCCCGCCCCGGGGTACCCGCACCGTATGACCACTGATGTCGTTGCCCCACGTCAGGACAGTCTGCGGGCCAGCTGCTCGCGCTCGACCTGGCGCCGCCTTTGAAGCCGTCGCCTCCCGGCACTGGCCGGGCGCGGACCGCTTCCTGCCCCGGCTCAGCCGCAGCGCCAACCACGGGGTGCTGTGGTTCGCGGCGGCCGGGGCGATCGCGGCGACCGTCGCGCGGGCCCGCCGCGCCGCCGCACGCGGGGTCACGTCGCTCGCGCTGGCCTCCCTGACGATCAATACGGTCGGCAAGCGCTCGGTGCGCCGCGCGCGGCCGCTGCTCGACTCGGTGCCGCTGATGCGGCAGCTGAAGCGGCAGCCCATCACCACGTCGTTCCCCTCGGGGCACTCCGCCTCCGCCGCCGCCTTCGCGACCGGGGTCGCGCTGGAGTCGCGGGGCTGGGGCGCCGGGGTCGCGCCCGTCGCGGGCGCGGTGGCGCTCTCCCGTGTCTACACCGGCGTGCACTTCCCGAGCGACGTCCTCGCGGGCGCGGCTGCTCGCCGTGGGCGCCGCCTTCGCGGTGCGCGGCCTCGCCCCCGGCCCGACACCCGGCTGCCCCGCACCCGGCAGGGCCGCGCGCCGACGCCCCCCGCGCTGCCGGGCGGCGAGGGCCTGGTCCTGGTCGCCGAGGCCGGGGACCTAGCGGACGAGTGTACGAAGCCCTGCGCGAGGCTCTGCCGCTCGCGGAGGTCATCACCTGCGAGCGGGACGCGATGGCCACCGAGCTGGAGAAGGCGGCGGCCGGCGCGCGGGCCCTCGGGGTGTGCGGCGGCGACGGCTGCGTCAACGCCGCGGCCGGGGTCGCCCTGCGGCACGGGCTGCCGCTCGCGGTGCTGCCGGGCGGCGACGTGAACCATTTCGCGTACGACATCGGCGTGGCGGAGCCGCGTGATCTGATCCGCGCCGTGGAGGAGGGCGGTGCGGTGGCGGTCGACGTGGGGCGCTTCACGTCGCCGGACGACGCGGGTGCCACTGGCGGCGGGGCAGAAGGGATCTTCCTCAACACCTTCGGCATCGCCGCCCACCCGGAACTCGTGCGGCACCGCGTGCACGCTGGGCCCAGCGCCTCGGTGACCGGCCGGCCGCCGTCCTGGCCGCTCTCCGGGTACGGCGGGCCGCGCGGGAGCCGATGATCGCCGAGTTCCGGGGGCGCAGGCGGCCGCTGTGGCTGCTCGTCGCGGGCAACGGCACCCATCGCCGCCACGGGCTCGGCCCGGGCCGCCGGCTCGACCTGGCGGACGGACTGCTCGACCTGCGGCTCGTGCACGGCGGTCACCGGCCCCGGGCGCGGCTGCTCACCGCCGCGCTCACCGGCCCGGCGGTCCACTCCTCCGCCCAGGCGTCGGTGCGGCTGCGCGGCCTGCGGGTGGACGGCATCGCCCCCGGCACGGTCGTGGCGTACGACGGTGAAGTCGCCGAAGTGGGGGGCGCGTTGGTGCTCGACAAGCTGCCGGAGGCGCTGACGGTCTACCGTCCGCTTCCGGCCACCGACTGACCACATACTGATACGCGCGTCTCACTCTTCGGCATGGCGGCGTACGGTGCGGCGTACCGCAGCAGGCTCACAGCGCACCTGGAGGAGTTCCGCCATGCCGAAGGAGACCGCCGTCTACACGCACGGGCACCACGAGTCCGTCCTGCGTTCCCACACCTGGCGCACCGCCGCCAACTCGGCCGCGTACCTCATCGGTTCGCTGGAACCGCGCATGAAGGTCCTGGACATCGGCTGCGGCCCCGGCACCATCACGGCCGACCTGGCGGAGCTGGTCCCGGACGGCCATGTCACGGGCGTGGACCGCGCGCCGGGCATCCTCGGCACGGCGCGCGCGACGGCGGCCGAACGCGGCCTGGACAACGTGGAGTTCGCCGTCGCCGACGTGCACGATCTCGACTTCCCCGACGACACCTTCTGCGTCGTCCACGCCCATCAGGTGCTCCAGCACGTCGGCGACCCGGTGCGGGCGCTGAGGGAGATGCGGCGGGTCTGCAGGCCGGGCGGCCTCATCGCGGTCCGCGACGCTGACTACTCGGCAATGACCTGGTACCCGAACCCGCCCGCCCTGGACGACTGGCTGGACCTCTATCTGCGGGTGGCCCGCGCCAACGGCGGTGAGCCCGACGCCGGGCGGCGCCTCAAGTCCTGGGCGCTCAAGGCCGGTCCGACGGACGTCACCGCGAGCGCGGCACGTGGTGCTACTCCTCCGACGAGGAGCGCGCCTGGTGGAGCGAGCTGTGGGCGGACCGCACCGTCGCCTCCTCCTACGCCGAACGCGCGGTCTCCGCGGCCACGCGGACATGCGGCAGCTGCGGGACATCGCGGCGGCGTGGCGGACGTGGGGCGGCGAGCAGGACGGGTGGTTCGTCGTGCTGCACGGCGAGGTCCTGTGCCGGGCATGACGCGCCGGGGCCCCGGCCGCTACTCCCTGGGCAGCAGCGGGCCCAGCGGGCCGAGGTCCAGGTTCAGGTCCTCGGCCCGCAGCCCGTACCGGTCGCGCAGCTCCGCCATCCGGTCCTCCAGGAGCATCAGGGTCAGCCCGATCCGCTCCTCCTGGTCCTCGGTCAGGTCACCGGTGTCGAAGCGGCGCACGGCCTGACGCTCCATGAGCTGCCGCAGCAGCTCGATGACGGTCAGGACCAGCTTCACCAGGTCCCGCTCCACGGTGTCCGGGTCGAGGTCCATGCGGGTACGGCCACCGCCGCCCGCGTCCGCGAGGGCACCGGGCTCCGGCCCGGGCTCGGGCTCAGTGGACTCCATGGTCACTCCAATTCCGGCCACGGTGAGGGCACTTGCTCGTTCACCGAGCTGATCAGTGCGTTCAAATCGATGCGTACGAGGTCCACGTCCGCGATCCGCAGCGTGATGTCGCCCGTGATGACGACCCCGCCGGAGAGAAGCCGGTCGAGCAGGTCGACCAGGGCTATCTCGCGGCGCTCGACGACCGTCATCGCGAACGCTCCGTTCCCCGGGCGCCGGCTCGGGGTCGTCGGCGGTGAAGGAGTAGGCCGCCCAGGGGCCCGTCAGCTCGACCCGCAGGCCCGCCGAATCGTGCTCCTCGTCCTTCGTGTGGTCCACGAGTTCGACGAACTCCTCGGAGTGCACACGGGGCACCAGATAGGCGGCGTTCAAGATGTTCACCCCCGGCGCCTTGGAGAGGGCCGAGTCCTGCGGGGCGTGCAGCCGGGAGTCGTCAGCGCGCTCGGACAGCCTCTCGTGCAGGCTCTGGGCGAAGGCCTCGGCCCGCTGCCGGCCCTCCTCCTGCGCCGTCCGCCGACTGCGCCGCTGACGCAGGTAGTCGCGTCCCGAGAGCGGCTTGTCCTGCGCCACCGCCCCGGTGGACCGCTCCCGCGCCGGCTCCTCGCTCTCCAGATGGACCTTGACGCCCCACTCCACGCACCCGTCGATGCGCTCCAGCACCCGCCCGAAACGGTCCGCACCCTCCTGGAGCATGGTGCGTACGCCGCTGTCGTCCCGGAACACGGTTCCGAGCCGCAGCGGCAGCGGGCAGGTGACGCTGGTGAGCGCGGCGATCACCCGCTGGTGGGCGCGGGCCGTGTCGGAGAGCCAGTCCAGGTCTTCCAGGTGCCTGCGCAGCGGCTCCTCCGCGAAGTCCCGCTCCGGCACCGGGCCCACGACGGCGACGAGGCCCTCGTGGGCGAGCTGCCGGGGCGGCTCGCCGCCGATCCCGGTGAGCTCGGCGGCGAGCGCGCGTCCAGCGGGCGGCAGACCGCGTAGACGTAGCGCAGTTCCTCACTTGCGAGGCTCACGTGTCTCCTTCTCGGCGGCGGGGTCCAGGGCCGCCTGCGACTCCAGTTCCTCCAGCCGCCGCCTCAGCTCGGCGTTCTCCTGGGAGAGCTCCTTGTGGCGCGCCCCGGAGGAGAGCGCCGGGTCCTGCTCCCACCAGTCGATGCCCATCTCCTTGGCCTTGTCGACGGAGGCGACGATGAGGCGCAGCTTGATGGTGAGCAGTTCTATGTCGAGCAGGTTGATCTTGATGTCACCGGCGATGACGACGCCCTTGTCCAGGACGCGTTCGAGGATGTCGGCGAGGTTGGCCCCGCTGCCACCGCCGCCGTAGGGGCCGGGGAGCCCGCCTGCGGGCGAACTCATCGACGCCCCCGTCCGGAACTGGCCGCATCGGCGTACTCGCGGGTCGTCTCCTCGCCGCTGTCGTCGTCGGCCTCGGCATCGGGAGCCTCGGCGCCCTCGGCCTCGGCGTCGTCCTCATCCTCGTACTCGTCGTCGTACTCGGCATCGGCGTCCGCGTCGGTTTCAGCGTCGGCGTCCGGCTCGTCGGCCTCCTCGTCGGCCTCGGTGTCGTCCTCGTACGCGTCCTCGGCCTCTTCACCGGCTTCTTCGCCGGCCTCGTCATCCGCCTCGTCCGCGTACTCGCCCTCGGGCTCGTCCTCGTACTCCTCGTCCTCGGGACGGTCGTCCTCTGCCTCGTACTCGGCGTCGGAGTCGTGTTCGTCCCGGCCCTCGTTCTCCTCCTCGGCCTCCGCGTCCTCGTGGCTGCGGACGACCTCGCCGTCGCGGATCTCGCCGCGCCAGCCGTCGCTCGCCTCGCCGAGCAGCGAGATGTGCCGGGCGAAGTGCTTGAGGTCCAGGCGTGCCCTGCGGCCCTGGGCGCGCCAGATGTTGCCGGTCTTCTCGAAGAGCCCCTTCGGGTAGTACTCGATGACCAGCAGGACGCGGGTGAGGTTCTCGCCGAGCGGGTGGAAGGTCACGACACCCTTGGTCGTGCCCTTGGCGCCCTCGGACGTCCAGGTGATCCGCTGGTCCGGCACCTGCTCGGTGATGTGCGCCTTCCAGCTGCGGCTGGACCAGAAGACCTTGGCCTTCCAGTCGGACTCCGTGTCGTTCGCCAGGGTGACGCTCTTGACGCCCTTGGCGAAGGTGGAGAACTCCTGGAACTGGGTCCACTGGTCGTACGCCTCGCGGACCGGGACGCCCACGTCGACGTGTTCCAGGATGACCGTGGGCTTCTGGCCCGCGCCGCCCTTCTTGCGCTTGCCGCCGCCGAGGCCCTTGACGGCGTCGGTGACCTTGTCCTTGAGGTGGCCGCCGCCCATTTCGAGCGCGCCGCGCACCGGGCCCTTGCCCTCGGCGAGCTTCTTGCCCGCCTGCGAGGCCAGCTTGGCGAAGCCGGGGCTCTTGCCGTCCGCGATGTCGTTCAGCTTGACGGTGGCGTCGCCGAGCCGGTGGCCGACGCCGACGAGCATGCGCTCGACCTGGGCCATGAGGTAGGCCTGCGCCTCTTCCTTCAGGCGGTCGGCGGCGGGGCTGTGTGTGATGTTGCTCAGCGGTGACTCAGCCATGGTCGCGGCCTCCCTTCGCCCTGCCGCCCGTGCGGGCCGCCGATGACGTCTTCTTCTGGGCGGCCTTCCGTGCGGGCTTCTGGGCCGTCTTCTGGGCGGTCTTGCGGGCCGTCTTCTTCGCCGGGGCCTTCTTGGCGGCGGTCTTCTTCGCCGCCGTCTTCTTCGCGGCCGTCTTCTTCGCGGCGGTCCGCGTGCCCGTCTTGGCCGCGGCCCTCCCGCGCCGGCCGGACGGCTCGGACTTCGCGTCCGGGTCGTCGTCCTCGTCCTCGTCCTTGGCCGCGCCCTTGGCCTTGTCCGGCACCACGCCGGAGATGCGGTCCTGGACGTCGAGCGTGCGGTCGTGCAGCCGGTCGGCGAGACCTTCCAGCTGCCGGTTGAGGAGCGAGCCGGTGGCCGCCTTGCCCACGCCGCGCAGGTCCTGCCGCAGCTGGTCGCCGATCTCCTTGAACTGCGGGTTGTTCTCCAGCTGTTGCGTCACCAGCGACCCCAGCGCCTTCGGGCTCAGGTTCAGCTTCTTGCCGGCGACCATCGTGCCCACGGCGAACGCGAACTTCGCCTTCTTCGTGCGGCCGAGGACATATCCCGCGCCCACGGCAAGGCCCATTGCCATTCGGTTCATTGTCTGAAGTCCTGTCCTGTGCTGTGTTGCAGCCGGTCGAGGAGGTCGTCCTCGGCCCGCTCGAACTCGTCCTCGTCGATCTCGCCGACGCGGCGCTCCTCGAGCCGGGCGAGTTCACGACGGATGGCCGAGGGGTCGTAGTACTGCCGCTCCGCCTCGTCGACCACCTGCCTCAGCACCCAGAGGGAGCCGCGGGCCGGGGCCAGGGGCAGCATGAGCAGTTCTCCGAGCAGTCCCATGCCGTCACTCCCGTCACGCCGGGGGGTTGGCGGGCCCCGGGTCGACGAAGCTGTAGGGCGGCAGCGGTCCGTGCACCTTGAGGTCCAAGTGCGGCTGCGTGGACTTGAGTTCCTCGACCGCGGCGACGAAGCCGTCGGCCGCCTTGCGGCTCACCAGGAACGAGACGTTGGCGAGCCAGCCGGTGCCCTCGGGGCCCTCGGCGACCGCTTCGGCCGCCGGTTCCAGCGCGCGCCGCACCTCGACGGCGTCGCTCGTCTCCCGGGCACGCACCGCCGAGGTGACCGCCTCGCCGAGCTTCAGCTTCTGCTCGTGGCTGCCGCCGCCCTGGCGCTGGTTGGCCTCCACCATGGCGCGCAGCTCCGGGTTCTCCGCGAGGACCTGGTGCAGCACGGCCTGTTCGTTGTGCGAGGCCTTCACGTTGTACTCGACCCTGCCGTCGAGTGCGCTCAGCCGCTCCGTGTAGTGGTCGGCCCGCTCCCCGAGCACGCTGATGACGGTCTCGTCATCCGGTGCGAGCTGCCGAAGCGCATGGGGAGCACGGAGCCCGCGGCGCCCGCCTCCGACAGCACGTTCTGGTGCGCGAGCAGGTCGCGCCGCTTCGGCTTGAGGTCCTCGGGGGCGTCGCTGACGATGGCGGCGAGGTCACCCTGCTTCAGGATGCGCACGGTGCACGCCGGCTTCCCGATGCCTTCCATGCCGTCCGGCAGGCCCGGGTGGGTGCCGGCGGCGATGCCGTAGACGTAGGTCGTCACTCCTTCTCCTCCTTCCGGCGAGAGGTCGTGGAACGCCGGGCACGCGGGCGCTCCTCGGTCTGGCGCTGGCCGTCCTCACGGGACTGTTTGAAGGCGTCCGATATGGTCTCGGCCGCCCCGGAGAGCGCCCCCTTGGACTTGCCCTTGGCGCCGGACTCCGTGATCTCGCCGACCAGGTCGGGCAGGCCGGGGTCCTTCTTCGGCCCGGATTCCAGGTCGAGGCGGTTGCACGCCTCGGCGAAGCGCAGGTAGGTGTCGACGCTCGCGACGACGACACGGACGTCGACCTTCAGGATCTCGATGCCGACGAGTGAGACGCGTACGAAGGCGTCGATGACGAGTCCTCGGTCGAGGATGAGCTCCACGACGTCGTACAGGCCACTGGAGCCGCCTCCGCCGCCGGACTGTTGTGCCGGGACTACGGTCATGCCGACTGTGCCTCCTTGCTTGTCTGGGCTTGCTCGGGCTGGTCTGGCTTGCTTTCCCTACTTGTTCTGCGGGTCACTTGTTGTGCGGGTCACTTGTTGTGCGGGTCACCTGTTGTGCGGGTCCGAACGTCCGCGCTCGTAGCGGCGGACGCGGCGGTAGCCGGTGAGTTCACCGTGCGGGTCGAGCCGCACCTCGTAACTCGCGAGCAGACTCATCGTGTCGGGGACACGGGCGAGCTCGAGGACCTCGATCTCCAACAGCCAGCCTTCTTCGGTGCGTTCGAAGGACGACACCGATTCGGCTGTCATGCCGGTGAGTTCGGCGAGCTGCGTCTGGGCGGCCCGCAGAACCGCCATGGGGCCCGGCAGTTCGTCCTGCTCTTCCTTCTCTTGCTGGTCTTTCTGGTCGTTCTCGTTGTCTGTTGTCTTACGTGACGTATTGGCCATGTCCACCTCCCGATACGTGTGTCCCGACGACCCTTGGCCAAACCCGTTGGGTATTCAGGGCCGTCGGGAGGGTGGCTGGCACCACCCGGAAGCCGGGGGATGGCGGGCGTGCCCCGCGCCCGCGGGTCCGGAAGGATCGACGGCAAGCGAAGAGCCAGTCGTCCGTTCCCGTTCCCGCTTCCGTTTCCGTGTACCCAGCACAGTCGTCGCGTCCCGGTCCGGCAACCGCCGCACCCCTCAGCGACCTCGCAGTGAGGCCTGCCATGACACACATCTCCAAGTCGCGCCCCCTCCACGCCGACCCGCCGCGCCCTCCCGCCCCGCCCGCGCGCCCAGGAGCCGCGGACGCTGCCCCCGACGCTCCCGGGGACCGACGAGCCGCCGGCCCCCGCGTCCGTCAGGGCGGCCTTCGCGCTCTGGCTCGCCGCGGTCGCCGCCGGTGTCTTCGAGACGGTGCTCGCGCTCATCGGGGCGGCGGCCGACGACGACGCGTCCCTCGGTGACCTCTCGGGCGGCCTCGCGCTGCGTGTGGCCGTCTACTCGGCGGTGGTGCTGGTCGCGGTGCGGATGCGGCGCGGCGGGAACGGCGCGCGCCTGGCCCTGGCGGGCGTACTCGGCGGCCTCGGCACGCTTTCCCTGCTCATCGAGCCCGTCCGGTGGCTCGCGGACGGGCATCCGCTCGGCGCCGCCTTCCGCGACCTGGGGGCCGTGGACGTACTGTTCGGCGCGAGCCGGGCCCTGCACGTGGCGGCCGTACTCGCGGCGGTGGCCCTGATGTTCCGCCCCTCGGCGAACGCGTGGTTCAGGGCGGCGCGGCGGCCCCGCTGACCACGCCGCCGGGTCAGCGCACCACCGCCTCCTCGACCAGGAGCGGGCCGCGCCGCGATCGACTGGGCGTCGATGCCCGCCGCGCGCAACTGCTCCTCGGGCGACGCCGAGCCCGGCATCGTCCGTACCGCGAGCCGCACCAGGCGCGGCACGGGGGGCGCCGTCGGTGAACGCGTCGAGGACCGCGTCGCCGAGGCCGCCCTCCTCGCGGTGGTCCTCGACGGTCACCAGGCAGCCGGTCTGTTCGGCCGCCTCGCGCAGGGTGCGGCGGTCGACGGGCTTGACCGAGTACAGGTCGATGACGCGCACCGGAATGCCCTCGCCCTCGAGCAGTTCGGCGGCGGACAGCGCCTCGTGGAGGGTCACCCCGGCGGCGACGAGCGTCAGCCGGTCCGCGTCACTGGAGCGCAGCACCTTGGAGCCGCCGATGGGGAACTCCTCCCCCGGGCCGTAGATGACGGGCGTGGCACCGCGCGTCGTACGCAGGTAGCGCACGCCGTCGAGTTCGGCCATCTGGGCGATGAGCCGCCCGGTCTGATGGGCGTCGCAGGGGTACAGGACCGTGGAGCCGTGCACCGCGCGGAAGAGCGCCAGGTCCTCCAGGCCCATCTGGGAGGGGCCGTCCTCACCGATGGCGACGCCCGCGTGCGAGCCGACGAGGTTGATGCCCGAGCCGCTGATCGCCGCCATCCGCACGAAGTCGTAGGCGCGGGTGAGGAAGGCCGCGAACGTCGTCGCGTACGGCACCCAGCCGCGCGCCGCGAGGCCGACCGCGGTGGCGACGAGCTGCTGTTCGGCGATGTAGCACTCGAAGTACCGCTCGGGGTGTTCCTCGGCGAAGTATTCCGTGCGCGTCGAGTCGCCGACCTCGCCGTCGACGGCCACCACGTCGCCGCGCGCGCTGCCCAGCGCGGTGAGGGCCTGACCGTAGGCGTCGCGGGTGGCGATGTCCTCGCCCACGTCGTGACGGGGCAGTTCGAGGTGGCCGCTGCGGATCGTGTGCATGATCCGCGCGGCGGCCGGCTTGCGCACCTGCACGCGCACGTCGCGTACGCCGCCCAGCTCCTCGATGGCCTCGTCTGCGTCCGGCAGCGGTTTGCCGTGCTTGCCCTCCTGGTCCTCGACGGCGGCCACACCCTTGCCCTTGCGGGTGCGGGCGAGGATCACGGTCGGCTGCCCGGCGGTGGAGGCCGCCTCCTGGTAGGCGTGGTCGATGGCGTCGACGTCGTGGCCGTCGATCTCGATGACGTGCCAGTCGAAGGCCTTGAAGCGGTCCGCGTAGGCCTTGAGGTTCCACCCGTGGCGGGTCGGGCCGCGCTGGCCGAGGCGGTTGACGTCGACGACGGCGGTCAGGTTGTCGAGGCGCTCGTACCCGGCGTGTTCGGCCGCCTCCCAGATGGAGCCCTCGGCCAGCTCGCTGTCGCCGCACATCACCCAGACGCGGTAGGGGATCTGTTCGAGCCGCTTGCCGGAGAGGGCCATGCCGACGGCGACGGGCAGGCCCTGCCCGAGCGAACCCGTGGCGACCTCGACCCAGGGCAGGGCGCGGGGCGTGGGGTGCCCCTGGAGGCGGCTGCCCTCCTTGCGGAAGGTCAGCAGTTCGTCGTCGGTGAGGGCGCCGGCCGCCTTGTACGCCGCGTAGAGCAGCGGTGAGGCGTGGCCCTTGGAGAGGATGAAGCGGTCGTTGCCCGGGTGGTCGGGGCGGTCGAAGTCGTAGCGGAGGTGACCGCCGAGCAGCACCGCCATCAGGTCGGCTGCGGACATCGAGGAGGTGGGGTGCCCGGAGCCGACGGCCGCCGCCGCGCGGACCGAGTCGACGCGCAGCTGCTGGCCGAGGGCGGCGAGTTCGTGGCTGTCCCGTGCGCTGTTGTTCGGTGCGCTGCTGTCCTGTGCGCTGTTGTCCGGTGCGCTGCTGTCCTGTGCGCTGTTGTCCGGTGCGCTGCTGGTCATGGGGGGTCTCCTTGGTGTGCGGCGGCCTCCTGGGCGCGGAGGTACGGCGTCCAGGAGCCAGTCTGCGGGGGCGCTCACACGCTCGCCCGGCGTGCCGCCCAGGTGGTGGCCTCGGGCCGGGTGACGGCTCCGCCGACGGGGTGGCCAAGGCCGGAACCTCCCGCGTGCCCGGCCCGGCGGGCACCAAACTCCGGGGCGCGGGGGCACCCGGGGCACGGGGCGACGGGCGTACGGGCCCATGCGCGGGGGCCGAAATCCGGGGCCCGACACCCTCCGGACGCCGTTTGTCACCACCCCTCGGGGTTACCCGGAGCTGTATCCGACCAGCTACTCCCCGTCGCACCGCGCACCGGAGGCACCTTCCCGTGCCCTCGGCAGCCGCGCCCTGCCCGCCGTGAACGATGACCGTGGACCCTGCACCGCGAACCGTGAACCGCGAACCGTGAACCGAGGAAGTCCAGATGAAGGACGCAGTCTCCATCGAACGACCCGCCGTCTCCGCGTACACGGTGCCCGCGGACGCCCCCGAGGCGGACGGCACCTTCGCCTGGGACACGACGACGGTCGTCATCGCCGAGATCACCGCGGGCGGCGCGACGGGCACCGGCTGGACCTACGCGCCCGCCTCCGTCGCCGCCCTGGTCGATGAGCAGCTGACCCCGGTCATCATGGGGCGCGACGCCCACGACGTGCCCGCCGCGCACGAGGCGATGACGAAGGCGGTCCGCAACACCGGCCGCCCCGGCGCGCCGCCGGCTGCGCCATCTCGGCGGTCGACATCGCCCTGTGGGATCTGAAGGCCCGCCTCCTCGAACTCCCTCTCGTACGCCTCCTCGGGGCGGCCCGCGACGAGGTGCCCGTCTACGGCAGCGGCGGCTTCACGACGTACCACGACACGCATCTGGCGGCGCAGCTCAACGGCTGGGTGCACGGTCAGCGCATTCCACGCGTCAAGATCAAGATCGGGGAGCGCTGGGGCCGGGCGGCGGCCCGTGACGTGTCGCGGGTCCGTACCGCACGCGAAGTCATCGGCCCCCAGGCCGAGTTGTACGTCGACGCGAACGGCGGCTACACGCGCAAGCAGGCGGTACGGGTGGGCAGAGTGCTCGCCGAGCACGGCGTGGGCTGGTTCCAGGAGCCGGTCTCCTCGGACGACCTGCGGGGGCTCGCACAGGTCAGGGACGCGCTGGTGTGCGACGTGACGGGCGGGCGCATACGGCTACGACCTGCCCTACTTCGCGCGCATGATCCCCTCCGTGGACTGCCTCCAGGTCGACGCGACGCGCTGCGGCGGCCTCACGGAGTGGTTGCGCGCGGCGGCCCTCGCCCAGGCGCACGGCCTGGAGGTCTCGGCGCACTGCGCGCCGCACGCGCACGCCGCGGTCGCCGCGTGCGTGCCCAATCTGCGGCACATCGAGTGGTTCCACGACCATGTGCGGATCGAGTCGATGTTCTTCGACGGGGCGCTGGACCCGACCGGTGGTGTGGTCCGCCCCGAGGGAGGTGTCGGGCTCGGCCTGGAGCTGCGCACGGACGAGGTGGAGGAGTTCCGGGTGGTGTGAGAATCTCCCTCGCGCGGGAGCCGTACAGGCTGGCACGCTCCCCGCATGGAGACCGTGGAAGCACTGCTCATCGGGGGCCGGTCCGGAGCCGGCAAGTCATCGGTCGGCCTGGAGGTCGCCGCTCGGCTCCGGGCGGCGGACGTCGGCCACGCCCTGATCGAGGGCGACCTCCTGGACGCGGTCCACCCCGCGCCGCCGGACGACCGCACCGCTCGTCGATCACGCGGCGCAACCTCGCGGCGCTCTGGGCCACGTACGCGGAACTCGGCTGCCGTCGGCTGGTGTACACGAACACCGCGAGCGTGCTCGCCGACGAGGAGTCGCTGTTCACGCGCGCGCTGCACGGGGCCGCGCCTCATCCGCGTCCTCCTGACCGCGACGGACGCCACGGCCGAGCAGCGGCTGCGGGCACGCGAACGCGGCTCGGAACTCGCCCGGCAGCTGCGCCGCAGCGCGTTCGTGGCCCGCCACTGGACACCCACGCGGCCCCCGCCACCCATCGTGTCGCCACCGACGGCCGGGACGTCGCGGCCATCGCGGCAGAGGTGGTGGCGACGACCGGCTGGTTGCCTGGCTGACTGGCCGACCGGCCGCCTGACCAGGTGAGGGGCCAGCAGGGCCGCAGCCCGCTCCTCCTCGCCTGCGTCAGTGTTCCCGGTGCTCCCCGCGCTCTCCCTCACCCACGCGAGGGGCGGCCTCGGGCGGGGCGGGAGCGGAAGGCGCGGCGGGTGCGGCAGGCGCGGTGGGCGGCATCGGCGGGGCCGCGGGGGCAGGCGGCACGTCGGCCGCAGGAGCCGCAGGAGCCGCAGGAGCCGTGTACCGGTCGGCAGCGCCGGACCGCCCCGCCCGCGGGCGGGCCGCATGCGCAGCAGCAGCGCCGCGGCGACGAGCAGCGCGGCCACGATCAGGGCCGCCGCCCAGTCCGGCAGGGCGAGGTCGAGGGCCAGCCCGGCGGCCAGCGCGACGGCGGCGCCCGCGTAGAGCGCGGTGGCGCCCGACGCGGCGTACAGCGTGGCCTTGCGCCGCTGCTTCTTGGTCTGCTCGCGGAACTCCTCGCGCAGTTCGGCACGGATCGTGCGGACCAGCTCGTCGGTCAGGGCCTTGTCGAACGGCTGCTTGTCGAGGCCGGTCAGAGGTTTCTCGGGACCAGTCATGGCGGCCGGGTACCCGAGGGCACCGGCCGGTAACGGACCCGGCCGCCGCGAGGGCGGGAAGGTGTGACGCAGCGCACACCTTGGCGGGTTCGCCGCTTGGGTAGGCGGCGCGTGATCGCCCGGGTTCGCGCCCGGGAAGCACCACCAGATACACGGAGGTATCCATGTCCTCGAAGCGACGCCGCAAGAAGAAGGCCCGCCGCAAGAACGGCGCGAACCACGGCCGCCGTCCCCAGTCCTGAACGGCGGGCACGCGAACGGCCGGAGGGCGGCACCGCACGGTGCCGCCCTCCATCGCGCTTGCCGCACCGCCGAGTTGAGGTGCCCTCCTCGCCGGAGGCGGTGGCGAGGGGGCGGGCAATCATGAAATCGTTGCGGAGCCGTTGGCCGGTCACAGAGGTGAGGGCGTTGCCAATCATGGAGATCCTGGGAACCACGCTGCGCGTGTGCGTCGAGGACCTGGAGTCCTCGGTCGCGTTCTACGAGCGCCTCGCGGGCGGCAAGGCGATGCGCTTCGAACGCGGTGGCGTGTCCGTGGCCGCGGTCGGCTGCTTCCTGCTGATGAGCGGCCCGGAAGAGGAACTGGAAGTGCTCCGCAAGGTCACGGCGACCATCGCGGTGCGGGACGTCGACGAGGCGTACGCCGTGCTGAACGCCTCCGGTGCCCGGGTCATCGCGGGCCCCGTCCCGACCCCCGCCGGGCGCAACCTCATCGCGATGCACCCGGACGGCTCCGTCTTCGAGTACGTGGACCGCCGCGCCGTCACGGAGTGACGGCGGTGATCGCCCAGCGTTCATGGTCGCGCCAGGCGCCGTCGATATAGAGGAAGTCCGGGGAGAAACCCTCCAGCCGGAACCCGTGGCGGCGCACCAGGGCGATGGAGGCGGCGTTGCCCGGCTGAATGTTCGCCTCCAGGCGGTGCAGCCTCAGTTCCCCGAAGGCGTACGCCATGACAAGGCCGAGCCCCTCGCTCAGCAGTCCGCGGCCCGCCGCGTGGGCGAAGGCCCCGTAACCGAGCGCCCCGCAGCGGAAGGCGCCGTGGACGATGTTGTTGATGTTGATGAACCCCGCGATGGCACCGCTGTCCCGCTCGCAGACGAGGAAACCGGCCTTGGCGGGGTCCTCGAGAAGCGACGCGGCGTAGGTCCGGTACGCGTCGTCCGTGGTCGGCGGGAAGAGCCAGGGGCGGTGCAGCTCCCGGCTCGCGCGGGCACGGGCGGTGAACTCGGCGCCGTCCGCGAGGCTGAAGTGGCGCAGGCCTACGCGGGGGCCTTCGGCAAGATGGCGGCGGGCGTGGTCACAGGTGTGCGGGTCGGGCATCGGGTCACGTTACCGCCACCACCGTCACCGGTGGCGTCCGTGGCGGACCACGGGCAGGTCGAGGACACCGGTGTCCTTGGGGGCGCTGGTCACCGTGACCGGCTTGACGCCCTTGTTGCCGAGGTACGCGCCGTCGCTCGCCGCCACCACGAATTGCAGCCGGTGGCCTTTCTCGTAGCGGTGCACGATGCCCGGCAGCGACACGGTGAACGGCTTCGTCACGTCGGGCACCCGGACGGGCGAGACGAGCCGGTGGACGAGGGTCTTCCTGCCGTCGGGCGCCACGTCGTAGAGCTTGGCGAAGAGGACCAGCTTGTCGGCCGCGTCACCCGAGTGCTGCACCCGCTCGGTCCGCGGCGAGGTCACCTTCAGCGTGGCCCTGGGGGCGCCGACGACGTCCATCGCCTCGGTGAGGGGCTCGGTCGTCCAGTCCAGGTAGGTGCCCTTGGTGTCGTACGGGGCGGGGTCGGGCAGCCCGATGAGCCCGGCGAGGGAGGACTCCGAATGGCTCGTCGGCACCAGCCGGTTGCGGTACTCGCGGCTGCCGCGCGCCACCTCGGCGCGGCTGTCGACGAGCTTGCCGTCGCCGGACAGATACAGGGTGCGGTTGCGCGGGGGCACCTGGGAGGCGGTGGCGTAGGTGCGGTCCGGGTCGCCGATCCAGTCGCGGTGGTAGGCGAAGGCGGGGCCGGTGTCGACGCCCTTCTTCTTGTGGAGGTAGCGGTCGAACCAGGCGAGGATGCGCCTGCCGACGTAGGAGGTCTCCAAGTTCCCCTCGTCCAGGTTCAGTTCGCCCGACGCGGCGTCCCGCACGCCGCCGCTGTGGCCCCAGGACTGCCAGATCATCTTCGCCGGGGTGCCCTGCGCCGTGAGGGTGCGGTACGTCGCCTCGGCCTCGTTGAGGTTGAAGAGGGTGTCGGCCTGGCCCTGCACGAGGAGCGTGGGCGCCTTCACCTTGTGCAGGTACGAGACCGGGGAGACGCCGCGCGCGTACTCCTGGAGGGACTTGGTCCTGTCCGCCGGGTAGCGGCCGGAGTTGAGCGTGCGGATCGTCTCGCAGGCCTTGGTGACGAAGTGCAGGCAGCCGAGGCGGTTGACGCGGGACGGATCGAGGTTCGGGACGAGCAGCGGCTGGCCCTCGCCGATGAGGTAGAAGCCGTTCATCCACTGCCACTTGGCGGCGCCGGGGACGGAGCGGTCGGCGGCGTTGTTCGGATCGAGGGAGTAGGCCAGGTCGTGCCAGGTGACCATCGGGACGAGGGCGTCGACCCGGTGGTCCACGGCGGCGGTCGCGAGCTGGACGGCGCCGCCGTACGAACCGCCGATCATGCCGACCCGCGGGTCGCCCGCGCCGTCGGCGGTGACGTAGTCGGCCGTGGTGCCGTCGTCGGCGGCGCGCTGACCGGCGAGGAAGTCGACCAGCCCGGAGGCGGCCTTGCCGTCGGTGCCCGGGTCGTCGAGGGAGATCAGACATCCGGACCTGCCGAAGCCGAGGCCGGAGTAGACCAGAGCTACGTAACCGCGCTCGGCGAACGCCTTGCCGACCGCGGCGGTCGAGCCGTCGGACTTGCTGCCGCCGAAGCCGTTGGTGGAGAGCACCGCGGGAGCGGGGTGCGCGGCGTCCACCCCGGCGGGCCGGTACAGGTCGGCGTCGACGGTGCAGTTCCTGCCGCCTGCCGGGACGGTGAACTTCAGCTCGGTGACGGTGTACTGCCCCGCCGCGCCGGCCGGGGCGGCGGCGGCGACGGCGAGCGGCGCGGCGTGCACCGCCGCTGCGGCGAGGGTCAGGGCACGGCGACGGGACAAGGGGACCTCCACGCTGAGGACTTCCGGCAGCTGACGGCCGGAGCCCGGCGGTGCCTGGGCAGCTGGTACCGGCCTGACGTCCACTGACCGGTACTACCGGCCCCGCTCATGTTGTGACACGTGTCAGAGCGAGGTCAACGACCGTGACAGACGTTTCTTCCGGGAGGTCCCCGCGGGAGCACACGTGTCAGGCCAGCGCCGGGACGTCCAGCGTCAAGGTCCCCGTGTCCGCGTCCAGTTCGCCCGCGACGCCGAACGGAATCGTCAGCGCCCCGTCGCAGTGCCCGAACCCGAACTCCTCGACCACGGGCACCCCGAGACCGCCGAGCCGGTCGGCGAAGAGGCGGCGCACCATGTCGTACGGCGTGCACTGCTCCCAGGAGCCGAGGGCGATCCCCGCGACCCCGTCCAGCCAGCCGGCGCGCAGCAGCTGGGTGAGGATGCGGTCCAGGCGGTAGGCCTCCTCGCCGATGTCCTCCAGGAAGAGCAACCCGCCGCGCGCACCGGGCCGCGCTTCCGGTGTGCCGAGTCCGGCGGCGAGCAGCGACACGCAGCCGCCGAGCGTGACGCCGCGAGCCCGCCCGCCCACCAGGGGCGTGGCCCGCGGGGATGCGGTGATCACCCGTACCTCCTCCGGGGTGAACAGGGTGGCCCACAGGTGGTTCTGGGCGTCCGCGTTCTTGAGGAAGTCGGCCGCGGCGGTCATGGGGCCGTGCAGCGTGACGAGGCCGAGCCGCGTGGCGAACGCCTCGTGCAGCGCGGTGATGTCGCTGTAGCCGAGGAACACCTTGGGCCCGGCCGCCCGCATGGCCGCCCAGTCGAGGTGGTCCGCCATGCGCTGGGCGCCGTACCCGCCGCGGGCGCAGAACACGGCGGCCACGGACGGGTCGCACCAGGCCCGCTCCAGGTCGCGGGCGCGGTCGGCGTCCGTCCCCGCGAGGTAGTCGAACTCCCGGTGGCGGTCCCGTACATGGGGCATGACGAGCGGGTCGAGGTCCCAGCCGCGCAGGATGTCGAGGCCCGCCGCCAGACGTTCCTCCGGGACGGGGCCGCTCGGCGCGACGACGGCGACGTGCGCGCCGGGGGCCAGGCGGGCGGGCCGTACGAGGGGTTTCACTTGCCGAGCTCCAGGGTCGGCGGGGGTCCGGCGAGGTCGATGCGGAACACCTGGGCGTAGAGGGAGAGTTCGGCCTGAAGGGCGCGGACCATCGTGTCGGCGCGGCGGAAGCCGTGCCCCTCCCCCTCGAAGGCGATGTAGGCGTGCGGGATGCCGCGCCCGGCCATCTCGGCGAGGAACCGTTCGGACTGGGCGGGCGGGCAGATGACGTCGTCGAGCCCCTGGAGGAGCAGGAAGGGCGCGGTGACGCGCTCGGCGTGCCGCAGCGGCGACCGCTCCGCGTACCGCCCCGGCACCTCGTCGCACGGCCCGAGGAGGGATTCCAGGTACCGCGATTCCAGGTCGTGGGTCTCCCCCGCGAACGCCGTGGGGTCGAGCACCGGATAGATGAGGGTTCCGCAGGCGTAGACGTCGGTGGTGGCCAGCGACACGGCGGCGGTCCAGCCGCCCGCGCTGCCGCCGCGGATCGCGAGGCGGTCGCGGTCGGCGGTGCCCTCGTCGGCCAGGGCCAGGGCGACGGCGGCGCAGTCCTCGACGTCCACGATGCCCCACTGCTCGCGCAGCCGTTCGCGGTAGGCGCGTCCGTACCCGGTGGAGCCGCCGTAGTCGACCTCGGCGACGCCGATGCCGCGCGAGGTGAAGTAGGCGATGGCCAGGTCCAGGACGAGGGGTGCGCGGCCGGTGGGGCCGCCGTGCGCCCACACCACGTAGGGCGGCAGTTCGTCGTCGGGTGCGACGTGGCCGGGGTGGTGCGGCGGGTAGATGTGGGCGTGGACGGTGCGTCCCGCGGGGCCGGCGAAGGCGCGGATCTGGGGTTCGGGGTAGTACGTGGGGTCCACCGGGTCGCCGTGGCCGGCGCGGACGACGCGGGCGTGGCCGGTGCCGGTGTCCAGTTCCACGACCTCGGGCGCGCTGCGCGGGCTGGCGGCGACGCCGAGCACGCGGGGGCCGTGCGCGGCGACGGTGGAGGCCCACTCCGTCCAGGGGCCCGCCGCGTCGACGACCTCACCGGTCTCGGGGTCGAGTATGCCGAGCGCGGTCGCGCCCTTGCCGTGCACGTCGGCGATCCGCCCGCTGTCCCAGCGGCGCGAACCAGGTGAGGCCGGTCTGCCACAGGGGTCCGGCGAACTCCTCCTCGCGGGGGCAGAGCGCGTGCACGCCGCACGGGTCGTCGGCGCTCGCGCGGTACAGGTTCCACCAGCCGGTGCGGTCGCCGGAGAACAGCAGGCGCCCGTCCGGCGCCCATTCGACCTGTGCGATGGACTCCTCGGGGCCGCCGGCGAAGACGCGGGCCGCGCCGAAGGTGCCGTCGTCCCGCACGTCGGCGAGGACCAGGTCCGTGCCGTCCCACGGCATGCGGGGGTGGTCCCAGCCGATCCAGGCGCGCGGGCGCGTCCGGCGACAGGCGCGGCCCGGTGACGAACCGGTGGGCGCCGTCGGACAGTTCGCGCACCGCGCCGCGGTCATCGGCCGCCGAGCCGTCGAGCGGCACCGTCGGCGATGACGCGCGCACGTCGGTGGGCTCGGGCCCGGTGAACTCCTCCAGGACGCACCACACTTCGCCCCGGTCGGGGCGGAGCAGCGGTTCGGCCCAGCGCAGGGCCGCCGCCGAGCACACCGGCCGGCGTCAGTGGGCGGGGCGCGGCGGCGTCCGGGGCGTCGGGCTCGTACGCGTACAGGCGCTGGTCGGCGAAGTTCGCGAAGACGAGCAGCGGGCCCTCGGGGCGGTCCGCCCCGGCCCAGGGGGCGGCCGCCGTACTCGACGACGCGGCTGCGCACGTTCCACGGCGGGGGCAGCACCGAGCGCTCCTCACCGTCGGGGAGGCGGCGCACCAGGGCGCGGCGGCCGCCCTCGGTGGGGCGCGGTTCGGTCCACCACGCCTCGCCGCCGACGAAGCCCACGTGCCCCGGCGCGCCGTCGTGGGCGGCGGCCAGCTCGGCGTCGATCGGCGACGGCCATGATCCGTACGCCCGGGTCTGCATCATGTCCTTTACTTCCCCCATTTTTCTCAGGCCGTGCGCAGAAAGCGGTCGAGGACACGGACGCCGAAGTGCAGCGCGTCGACGGGGACGCGTTCGTCGACTCCGTGGAAGAGCGCCTGGTAGTCGAAGCCCTCCGGAGTTCTCAGCGGCGAGAAGCCGTAGCCGGTGATGCCGAGCCGCGAGAACTGCTTCGCGTCCGTCCCGCCCGACATGCAGTAGGGCACGACGTGTCCCTCGGGCGCGAACTCCTCGACGGCCGCCCGCATCTTCGCGTACGTCGGCGAGTCGACCGGCGCCTGGAGCGCCACCTCGCGGTGGTGGAACTCCCAGTCCACGTCAGGGCCGGTGAGCAGGTCAAGCGTGTGGCGGAACTCTTCCTCGCCGCCGGGCAGAAAGCGGCCGTCCACGTAGGCCACGGCTTCCCCGGGGACCACATTGACCTTGTAACCCGACTGGAGCATCGTCGGGTTGGCGCTGTTGCGGACGGTCGGCTCGACGAGCGCGGCGGTCGCGCCGAGCTTCTCCAGGAAGGCGTCGACGTCGAAGCCGGGTGCCTCGGGGTCGCTCTCCAGGCCGTAGAGCGCGGCCAGTTCGACGAGCGAGGCGCGCACGGTGGGGGTGAGCCGGACCGGCCAGCGGTGCTCGCCGATGCGGGCGACGGCGGCGGCCAGTCTGCTCACGGCGTTGGCGCGGTTCACCTTGGAGCCGTGACCGGCCTTGCCGCGCGCGGTCAGCTTGAGCCAGCCGGTGCCGCGCTCGCCCGCCGCGATCGGGTACAGCTGGTTGCCGCGCCCGTCGTGGAAGGTGAAGGCGCCCGACTCGCTGACGCCTTCCGTGCAGCCCTCGAAGAGCGGCGCGTGCCGGTCGGCGAGGAACCCGGAGCCGTCGGCGGCGCTGGCCTCCTCGTCGGCGGTGAAGGCGATGACGATGTCCCGCCGGGGCCGCACCCCGGCCCGCGCCCACCCGCGGACGACCGCCAGGATCATGGCGTCCATGTTCTTCATGTCGATCGCGCCGCGGCCCCAGACGACGCCGTCGCGGATCTCGCCGAGAACGGGTCCACGCTCCAGTCGGCGGCTTCGGCGGGCACGACGTCGAGGTGGCCGTGGACGAGCAGCGCGTCGGCGCCGGGGTCGGTGCCCTCGACGCGGGCGACGACGTTGGTGCGGCCCGGGGCGCGTTCCAGGAGGGTGGGGGTGAGGCCGGCGTCGGCGAGGCGTTCGGCGGCGTACTCGGCGGCGGGCCGCTCCCGGCAGTCGCCGCCGCCGCGGTTGGTGGTGTCGATGCGGATCAGCTCGGAGGTGAAGGCGACGACCTCGTCGAGCGCCCGCGCGTCCACCGGGTCGTGGTCGGTGTGGTCGGTGGGTTCCCCGGGCTCCTGCTGCTGGTCAGCCATACTGCTCCTCCACGGCGGCGGAGGCGATCGTCGTAACCGCCTTGAAGGTACGAATCCCCTGGTACATCGTCCCGCTGTCGTACGCGACCTTGCGCTCCCCCGTACGGCGCACCCCGGGGACGACGGTCGAGGCCATCGCCAGGTGCTCGGCGTCGAACTCGACCTCCACGGTGAACGGCCCGCCGGCCACCGGTTCGTGCCGCACCGCGAGCACGGCGGCGTCCTTCGCGGCGGCCCGGATGTCGGCGGCGGTGCGGGCGGGGGTGCGAAGACGGCGGCGTAGCGCGACACGTGGTCCTTGACGGCGACCTTCAGAGCGCCGGGGGCGTAGCCGAGGGCGTCCTCGCAGGCCAGGTCATCGCCGGTGACGAGCACCACGGGGACGCCGTACTCGGCGACGACGTGTGCGTTGAGCAGGCCTTCGCTGGCGCGTACGCCGTCGAGCCAGACGCCGGTGATCTGGTTGGCGAGGTAGGTGTGCGCGAGGACGCCTTCCATGCCGGCGCCCGCGTGGTAGCCGAGGAAGGCGACGCCGTCCACGTCGCCGTGCTGCACGCCCTCGACCATGGAGAGCGCCTTGTGCCGCCCGGTGAGCATCTGGGCCCGCTCGTCGAGCTGCTCCAGGAGGAGGTTGCGCATGGTCCAGTGCGCTTCGTTGACGAGCACCTCGTCGGCGCCGCCGTCGAAGAATCCGAGCACGGCGGCGTTCACGTCCGAGGTGAACATCGCCCGGCACCGCTCCCATTGCGCGGTGCCCGGCAGCACGTCGGCCGGCCAGGTCACTCCGGTCGCGCCCTCCATGTCGGCGCTGATGAGGATCTTCAACAGTCCCTCTCTTCTTCCCGGCCCGGGAGGTGGAAGCTGCCGGTCGAACACCAACCCTAACCAGGGCCTCCCGCGGGCCCGCGGCACAGACGCGAAGGCGGCCGCCGGCCGTGCGTTTCCGTGGCCAGATCCTTTCAGGCCCTGGCCATCTGGCCACTCGTTGCCGCCGGGGGCGGCCCCGCAGGATCGGGGCATGAAGGTTCTCTGGATTTTCGCCCACCCGGAACAGCGCTCCCTGAACGGCTCCCTGATGGCCGAGGGCCTGCGCACCCTGGACGCGCTCGGGCACGAGCACCGCGTCTCCGACCTGTACGCCATGGGCTGGAAGGCCACCGTGGACACCGACGACTTCGGGGGCTCCTCGCGCGAGCGTCTCTTCGTGGGGGCGGCACAGGAACGCGCCCACACCTCGGGGGCGTTGCGCGCGGACATCGTCGGGGAGCAGGAGAAGATCGTCTGGGCGGACGCGCTCGTCTTCCAGTTCCCGCTCTGGTGGTTCGGCCCGCCGGCGATCCTCAAGGGCTGGTTCGACCGCGTCCTGGTCCAGGGCTTCGGCTTCGGTCTGGCGGGGCCCGACGGCCGCACGCCGCGGTACGGCGACGGCGGCCTGGCCGGGAAGCGCGCTGATCGTCACGTCGGTCGGCGCCCGGGAGTCGGGCTTCGGGCCGCGCGGCATCCACGGGCACCTGGAGGAGGTGCTGTTCCCGCTGCTGCACGGGACGTTCTGGTACACCGGCATGGCCGCGCTGCCGCCGTTCGCGGTCTACGGCGCGGACCGGCTGACGGCGACGGGCCACGCCCGCGCCGCGGAGGGCTTGCGCGAACGCCTGCGGACGCTGCCACCGCGCGCCCGCTGCCCTACCGCCACGAGAACGGCGGTGCGTACGACGCGGATCTGGTGCTGCGGCCCGGGTTCGCGCCGGGGGCGGTCAGGGGTCGGCGTCCACCGTTGAGGGCGGCGTCGCGGGCCCGCGGGTCCCGCCGGGCCGGCTAGTCCAGGGCGTCCCGCTGCGGGAGGTCCCGCGCGCCGAGGCGCAGGTGCTCGATGTGGTAGACGGCCTCGTCCAGGAGCTGGGCCACGTGGTTGTCGTAGAGGCTGTAGACGATGCGGCGGCCTGCCGGGAGCCGGTGACGAGGCCGAGGGCGCGCAGCAGGCGCAACTGGTGGGAGACCGCGGACTGTTCCATGCCGACGGCCTCGGCGAGGGCGCCGACGCCGCACGGTCCCTGGCGCAGCTTGGTGAGGATCATCAGCCGGGACGGCGTGGCGAGCGCTTGCAGGGTGGCGGCGATCGTGGCGGCGGAGTCCGCGTCCAGGTGCGCGGCAGGGGTGATCTCGCTGTCGACTCCGTGTCCCATGCGGCAATCTTACTCGTCGTATATTTGAAGAGGTCTTCATGTGTTCCGCTATGGTGGACGGACCGTCCCCCGAAGCGTCCCCGAACACGAGGTGTGCCCCTCCATGTCCTCCGCCCTGGTGGGCGACCGGCCGAGCCCGGGCTCCGCCACCGCCGCTCCCGCACCGGCGCGCCGCATGCGGCTGACCGCCCTGCCCGAGGTCCGCTGGGCCGCGCTCGCCACGGCCGCCTTCCTGCTCGGGTTCCCGCTGGACCTCGCCGGGGCGCCCGCCTGGACGTGGGGCCCCCTCTACGCCCTGTGTTACGCGGCCGGCGGCTGGGAGCCGGGCGTGGCGGGGCTGCGGGCGCTGCGGGAGCGGAGCCTTGACGTCGACCTGCTGCTGGTGTGGCGGCGCTGGGCGCGGCGGCCATCGGGCAGTTCCTCGACGGTGGCCTGCTCATCGTCATCTTCGCGGTGTCCGGCGCGCTGGAGGCGCTCGCGACGCGGCGCACGGCGGACTCCGTGCGCGGCCTGCTGGATCTCGCGCCCGCGACGGCGCTGCGGATCGACGCGGACGGCGGCGAGGAGCGGGTGGCGGCGGCCGCGCTGCGGGTCGGCGACACCGTGCTCGTACGGCCCGGCGAGCGGCTGCCGCCGACGGCACCGTGCTGGATGGCAGCGGCGAGGTCGACCAGGCCACCATCACCGGGGAGCCCCTGCCGGTGGCGAAGGAGGCGGGCGACGAGGTGTTCGCGGGCACCCTCAACGGCACGGGCGCGCTGCGCGTGCGCGTCGGCCGGGACCCCGCGGACTCCGTCATCGCCCGCATCGTGGCGATGGTGGAGGAGGCGAGCGGGACCAAGGCGCCCACGCAGCTGTTCATCGAGAAGGTCGAGCAGCGGTACTCGGTGGGCGTGGTGGTGGCCACCCTCGCGCTCTTCGCGGTGCCGCTCGCCTTCGGCGCCGCGTTGACCGAGACGCTGCTGAGGGCCATGACCTTCATGATCGTGGCCTCGCCCTGCGCGGTGGTGCTCGCGACGATGCCGCCGCTGCTCTCGGCGATCGCCAACGCGGGGCGGCACGGCGTGCTCGTGAAGTCGGCGGTGGTGATGGAGCGGCTGGGCGCGGTGACCAAGGTCGCCCTGGACAAGACGGGCACGCTCACCGAGGGCGCGCCCCGCCTCACCGACATCCGGACGCTGCCGGGTTCGGATCTCACGGAGGACGAGGTGCTGGCGCTGGCCGCGGCCGCCGAGCACCCCAGCGAACACCCGTTGGCGCGCGCCGTGGTCGGCGCCGCCCGCGAGCGCGGTCTCGCCCTGGCGGACGCGGGGGACTTCGCCGCCGCCCCGGGGCACGGCGTTCCGCGCGTCGTCGCGGGCCGCACCGTCCGGGTCGGCAGCCCGGACCGGCTCCTCGCCGCCGACGAGGCTTCTCGTACGACGTCATGGCGGTGGAGGCGATGACGCGGGCCGCGGCGGACGACGCCGCCCGCACAGCCGTCCTGGTGGTGGTCGACGGCGTCCCCGCGGCCCTGCTGCGCTCGCCGACCTGCGCGACGCGGGGGCCGCCGAGGCGGTCGCGGGCCTGCGTGAACTGACCGGCTCGTCCCCGGTGCTGCTGACCGGCGACACCGCCGACGCCGCGGCGCGCCTCGCGCGGGAGACGGGCATCGAGGACGTCCGGGCGGGGCTGCTGCCCCAGGACAAGGTGGCGGCCGTACGGGAGTGGGAGAAGCGGGGCGAGCGGGTCCTCGTCGTCGGGGACGGTGTGAACGACGCGCCCGCGCTCGCCGCCGCGCACACCGGTGTCGCGATGGGCGGGACGGGCTCCGACCTGGCTCTGGAGACCGCCGACGCGGTGGTGGTGCGGGACGAACTCACGGCGGTGCCCGCCGTCGTGGCGCTCTCCCGGCGCGCCCGGCGCGTGGTGGTGCAGAACCTCGTCATCGCCTCCGTGTGCGTCGGCGCGCTGGTGATCTGGGACCTGGCGGGCCACCTGCCGCTGCCGCTGGGGGTGGCGGGGCATGAGGGGTCCACGGTGCTGGTGGGCCTCAACGGCCTGCGGCTGCTGCGGGGTTCGGCCTGGCGGCAGGGTGGCGCCGCGGCCGGGGGACGCGGCTGACTCGCCGGAGTCGACGGGCAGGGCGCACCACCCCGCCCGTCACGTCCGGCCCTCCGGGTGGGCTCCGCGTCCGCGCGGCGTCGGCGGGGCGGCGGCACCGTCCGCAGACTCCGCTGAGTTCGAGGGTGTGCTCCAGTTCCGCGTAGCCGGTGCTCTCGGCGAGGCGCGCGGCCCATGCCTCGACGTCGTGCGCGTCGACCGGCCGGCTGCGGCCGCAGCGGCGGCAGATGAGGTAGTGGCGGTGCTCGTCGGTGGGGCGCCGCAGGTAGAGCCGCTCGCCGGACTCGTCCCGTACGACGTCGACGAGTCCGGCGCGGTCGAGTTCCCGCAGCGCGCGGTAGACGGTGGTGAGTCCGACCCCGCTGCCGAGCCCGGCGAGCAGGGCGTGCAGTTCCTGGGCGGAGACGAACTCCCGGCACCGGCCCAGCGTTTCGAGCGCCTCGGCGCGCTGCGGGTCCTGCGCACACCGGCCACCGCTCGCCCGCCCGCCGGCCCGGGGCGGCCACCTGGTGACCCCTGCGGCTCGGTGGCCCCCACGCTCACGGCACCCCCTCCCCCGGCGTCACCGTCGCGCGCGAGGCGCCCCCCGGGCCGGCGCCCCGAAAGCTGAGCGTCCGGTAGACCGAGACGCCGCCCGCCAGCTCCGCGCACGCCTGGGAGGCCGCCGTCACCCGGCGGGTGTACGCGGGGTCGGTGGCGTCGAGCAGGACGCCGAGAGTCGTGCCGCTGTGCCCGACCGCCACGCCGAGGCCGCCGACCTCGCGGCAGACGGCCCGCATCGGCTCCAACAGCCTTTTGTGGCGCAGGCGTTGGTTCATCAGGGCGCTGCGGGTGGCGACGCGGCCGACCTCCGCGAGGTCCCGCGCGCGCACCGCGTCGGTGAGCCGCGCGAGCAGGGCGGCGTACGTCCCCCGGTCCGCGGCGGTGAACGGCTTGGGGATGCGGTTGAAGTCCACGGTGTCGACCGAGCCGCCCTCGTCGACGCCGACCACGGCCATGGCGGGCAGTGACCCGAGGACCGCGCGCAGCCGCACGCTGCGGTGGTGGAAGGCGACGATCGCGGGGTAGAGCACACCGTCGGTGGGTTCGATGCGGGACAGGAGCCGTTCGATGCGGGCGGGCGGCATGGGGACGCCGAGGGCCCGGCCGACGGCCCGCGCGGTGGCGACCAGGTCGGCGGAGGAGCTGGCGAGCCCCTTGCCCTCGGGGATGACGCTGCTCACGGTGAAGGGTCCCGCCGCGCGCGGACCGCGCGCCGCGCGGCGCCAGGTCGGCGATCATGCGGGCCAGTCGCAGCGCCTTCGTCTTGTGCGGCGGCCAGACCTCCAGCTCGCCCGACGCGGACTCCTGGCGGTAGGTGGCCATGCTCCAGCGGGCGACGGGCAGCGTCACGAGGAAGTCCCCGTCCTCCTCGGGCAGCACGCCCTGGAGCAGCTCCCCGAAGGTGCCGAAGGCGGTGCCGACACCGGTCGCCACCCCTGGTCCGGCCCCCCTCGGCGGCCCCTGGCGCGGCAGACGGGCCCTGGCTCCGGCCTCCTGGGACAGCTTCACGCGACTCCTCTCGACACGGCGGGCCGCGACTCGGCGCCCCGCCTCTCCCGGACAGTGTGCCGACTCTACCCGGTCTTGACAATCATTTTCATCTAGTGTGATGCTCTCGGCGTCTTCCGCTCCGACGTCCCAACGGGGGGACCCACGCCATGCATCCACACATCGCCGAAGCGGTGAAGAAGCCGGATCTCATATCCCTCGAACCCGATCTGGCCTGCCTCCGGTTCGAGACCATGAAGATCTACTCGGCTCTCGGAGCCGTCCGTCACCTCCTCGACACGGGTGCCGTCCAACCCGGCGACACCCTGATCGACAGCTCCAGCGGCATCTACGCCCAGGCCCTGGCGCTGGCCTGCCACCGCTACGGCATGAAGTGCCACATCGTCGGCTCCACCACCGTGGACCGCTCGACCCGCGTCCAGCTGGAGATACTCGGCGCCACGCTGGAACAGGTCGCGCCCACCAAGAACCTGCGCCTGGACCAGGAGCTGAGGGTGCGGCGCATCGCCGAGATCCTGGCCGCCAACCCCTCGTACCACTGGATGCGGCAGTACCACGACGCCATCCACTACTACGGCTACCGCGAGGTCGCCGCGTCGATCGACGCCGGCATCCCGACGGGCCCCCTCGCGCTCGTCGGCGGCGTGGGGTCGGGTGCCTCCACCGGGGCCATCGCCACGTATCTGCGCGAGGCCGGGCGGGACGTGAAACTCGTCGGCGTACAGCCCTTCGGCAGCGTCACCTTCGGCTCCGAGCACGTCGCCGACCCGGACATGATCATCGCCGGGATCGGCAGCGCCATCGAGTTCCAGAACGTCCGGCACGACCTGTACGACCGCGTGCACTGGGTCAACTTCGACTGCGCCGTCTCCGGAGCGGTCGCCCTGCTGCGCACCAGCGGCATCTTCGCCGGGCTCTCGGCGGGCGCCGCGTACCTGAGCGCCCTGTGGGAGCGGCGCGGGGACGGCTCGCGCACATACGTCTTCATCGCCGCCGACACGGGCCACCGCTACGTCGACAGCGCCTACGCCCGGCACGAACAGGCCCTGGACATCGACACGTTGAAGCCGCACGAGATCACCTCGCTCGACCGGCTGCGCCACCCCTGGTCCACCACGGCCTGGCCCGCCACCCCCTGACCCTTTTGACCGCCGGCCGCTTCGGCCCCCTCAACACCCCCGCAGATCAAGAGAGAACACCATGTCGCGTCCCATACCCCCGCCCCACACCACCGTCGCGGAGCTGACGGAGGCCGTCCTCGCGGGCGAGCACGGCCCCGACCCGGCCGACCTCACCGTCACCAGCGCCTTCTGGCTCTACCACACCACCCGGCTGGCCGGCGGTGACGTCACCTACCACAACCACTACCTGCTGCTGCGCGTCGGTGACTCCTTCGGCGCGTGCTCCTTCGAGGCGGGCGAACTCGCCCCGGAGTTCTGCGAGAACGCCTCGGGCCACTCCCTCGAAAAGCTGCTGCGCGACGAGTCCGCGCCGGTACGGACCGCCGCCCTCGACGCCTACCTCTCCCGGGTGCGCCCGCACCGCGACGCCGACGACGCCGAGCGCGTCATGCTGCCCACCGGCACGCCGGAGGTCCGTGCCGAGGCGCGCGACGCCGCCGTGGCGGGGCTGCTCGACATCGAGCCCGGCGCCAAGGTCGCCCTGATCGGCGTCGTCAACCCGCTGGTCGCGGCGATCCGGGAGCGCGGCGGCGTCTGCCTGCCCTGCGACCTGAACCTGCGGACGACCGCGTGGGGCGACCCCGTGACCGACGACATGACCGAGGTCCTCGCGCAGGCCGACGCGGTGGTCGCCACCGGCATGACGCTCAGCAACGGCACCTTCGACCTGATCCTGCGGCACTGCGTCGAGCACCGCGTCCCGCTGACCGTCTACGCCCAGAGCGGCAGCGCCGTCGCCCGCGCCTTCCTCGGCGCGGGCGTCACCGGACTCAACGCCGAGCCGTTCACGTTCTCCCAGTTCAGCGCCGACGCCACGCCGATGTACCGCTACCGCGCCACCCTCGCGAACGGAGCGGGTGCGTGAGCGTCGACGCCGTGAAGGGCCCCGCGACGGACAAGGCGGAGGAGCCGGTCCCGGGCGATCTGCGCATGGCCCGCACCCTGTGGCCGGTGCTGCTCGCCTCGGCGGTGGGCCTCCTGCCGTTCACCGTCTTCAGCACCTACCTCGTGCCGATCGCCGACGAGGCGGGCAGCGGCGTCGCCGCGATGGGCGGCCTGCGCGGACTCGGCGGTCTCGCCGCGCTGCTGGTGGGCACCGCCCTGGCCCCGCTGATCGACCGGGTGCCGAAGGAGCGGGCGCGGCGGGCACGCTCGTCGCCCTCGGGGCGTCCGCCGCGCTCGGCGCCAGCGGCGACTTCATCCTGCTCGCCGTGTTCTGCCTGCTCGTCGGCGCGAGTACGGCCGTCCTGAACCCGGCGCTGACGGCCGCCGCCGCCGACCGCTTCGGCACCGGCAAGGCCGCCGGGCGCGCCGCGACCCTCGTCACCGCCACGCAGTCGATGACCGCCATGCTCGCGGCGCCCGTCATCGCGCTGCCCGCGCTGTTCTGGGGCTGGCAGGGCGACCTGTTCGCCGTGACGGTGGTGTCGCTGCTGCTCGCGGCGGTGCGTGGCCCGCCGCAAGAAAGACGCGTCCCCGGAAGACGCCCCCGACGCGCGACGCCTCGGCTACCTCGCCTCGTTCAAGGCGCTGGCCGCCGTGCGCGGGGTGGTGCCGCTGCTGCTCATCGGCTTCCTGCGCACCGCCGTGTTCATGGGCTACTTGTCGTACCTCGCGGCCTTCTACGAGGAGCGGTTCGACCTCGACGCCGGGCTGTTCGCCTTCGTGTGGACGCTCAGCGGCGCGTCGTTCTTCGTCAGCAACCTCCTCACCGGCCGCGTCACCAACTCCGCCGCGCCGCGCGTCGCCACCGAACGCATGCTCGGCATCGGTCTGGCCGCCGCCCTCGTCTCCGTCGTCGGCTTCTACTTCACGCACTGGCTGCCGCTCGCCCTCGCCATGACCGCGCTGCACGCGGCGAGCCACGCGATCGTCGCCGCGTGCCGTGGCTCAGCCTCATCGTGCGGCGCCTGCGCACCTCGCTGCGCGGCTCGGCGCTGTGTCTCAACGCGGCGGGCCAGAGCCTCGGCGTGTTCGTCGGCGCGCACTCGGCGGCGCGGGCCTCGGCCTCGCCGGCTACCCCGGCACCGCCGCCGTCTTCGGCGCCCTGGTCGTCGCCGCGCTCGGCGCGACGGTCCTGGTGCGGCGCGCGTCCCACGGTGACGACGGAGCCGACGCCGCCGATGCCGAGACGGAGGCCGGATCAGCATGAGCACCCTCACGGAGGCGGTGCCCGCGCGCCCCCGCGCCGCCGTCCGCGACCGGCTCGCCTCGCCCGGGGCGCTGGCCCTGACCTGCGTCGCGCTCTTCCTCGTCCTGGTCGCGTCGGTCGTCGTGGCCATCGGTCTGGGCGCCGCCTTCGTGACGCCCGCCGAGACCGCCCGCTATCTGTGGGCGGCGCTCACGGGCGGGCGCATCGGCGGCGACGAGACGACGACGTACCAGATCATCTGGCAGATCCGCACCCCGCGCGTGCTGCTCGCCGCGCTGGTGGGCGCCGGGCTCAGCGCGGTCGGCGTCGCCATCCAGGCGATGGTGCGCAACGCCCTCGCCGACCCCTTCGTCCTCGGCGTCTCCTCCGGGGCGTCGGTCGGCGCCGTCGCGGTGACGGTCACCGGAGGTCTGGCCGCGCTCGGGGTGTACGCGGTGTCGGCGGGAGCGTTCCTCGGCGCGCTCGTCGCGTCGTTCCTCGTGTACGTCGCCTCGTCCAGCGGCGGTGTCCTCTCGCCACTGCGGCTCGTCCTGACCGGCGTCGCCATGTCCCTGGGCTTCCAGGCCGTGATGAGCGTCATCATCTACTTCGCGCCGGACAGCGAGGCCACCGGCATGGTCCTGTACTGGACCATGGGCAGCTTCGGCGCCGCCAGTTGGGCCGCGCTGCCCGTCGTCGCCGCGGTCGTCCTGCTCGGCCTCGCCGTGCTGTACCGACACGGCCGCGCCCTGGACGTGCTGGCGCTCGGCGACGAGACCGCGGCGAGCCTCGGCCTGAGCCCCGACCGGCACCGCAGGTCGCTGCTGGTGCTGGTCTCGCTGGTCACCGGCGTGATGGTGGCGGTGAGCGGCGCCATCAGCTTCGTGGGGCTCGTCATGCCGCACCTGGTGCGCATGGTGGTCGGCGCCGGGCACGCCCGGGTCCTCGCCGTCGCCCCGCTCGTCGGCGCCCTCTTCATGGTCTGGGTCGATCTGCTGTCCCGGACGGTGGTCGCGCCGCGCGAACTGCCGCTGGGTGTCATCACCGCGCTCGTCGGAGTGCCGGTGTTCATCGCGCTGATGCGCCGCAAGGGCTATGTGTTCGGGGGCCGTTGAGATGGAGCTGCGAATCGAGGGGCTCGGCGTCGTCATCGACGGCAAGGAGCCTGGTGCGGGACCTGTCGCTCGACGCGGCAGCGGCGAGGTCGTCGGCCTCGTCGGCCCGAACGGCAGCGGCAAGTCGACCGCGCTGCGCTGCGTCTACCGCGCGCTGCGCCCGGCCACCGGGACGGTGCGGGTCGGCGGCGACGACATCGCGGGCCTGTCGATGCGCCGCAGCGCGCAGCTCGTCGCCGCGATGACGCAGGACGCTGCCGTCGACCTGGACTTCACCGTCGAGGAGGTCGTCGCGCTCGGCCGGGCCCCGCACCAGCGGGGGCAACCAGGCGCTCAGCGGGCGCGAACGGGAGCTGTGCGAACGGGCCATGGAACGGCTCGACATCCTCCACCTCGCCAAGCGGGGCGTCCTGACCCTCTCCGGCGGGGAGCGTCAGCGCGTCCTGCTCGCCCGCGCCCTCGTCCAGGAGCCCCGCGTCCTGGTGCTCGACGAGCCGACCAACCACCTCGACGTGCGCCACCAGATCGCGATGCTCTCGCATCTGCGGGGCGCCGGACTGACCGTCCTGGTCGTCCTGCACGACCTCAACCACGCGGCCGCCGCCTGCGACCGGATCGGGGTCCTGTCCCAGGGGCGCCTGGTGGCTTCGGGGCCCCCCGCCGACGTACTCACGGAGAGCCTGGTCGCCGATGTGTTCGGCGTGAAGGCGACGGTCGTGCCGCATCCGCTGACCGGTGATCCACAACTGCTGTACGCGCTGCACCCCTCCCTCTGACCCGGCCTGGCACTCCACGCCCCGCACCCCATGCCCCGCGCTCCGCGGGGCCACCTCTGAAAGGCACCACATCCCCATGTCACACACCCGGTCCATCGCCCTTGGGTCCGCGCTCGCGGCCGCGCTGCTGCTGAGCGGCTGCGGCGCCGAGGTCGAGGCGGACGGCGACGCCAAGGCGTCCGAGAAGACCACCGTCAAGAGATGCGGTGAGCCCGTCTCCTACACGGTGCCCGAGCGCGCCGTGGCCTACGAGGGCGGCAGCGCCGACAAGCTGTTCAGCCTCGGCCTGACGAAGCACGTCCACGGGTACGTGATGCCGCCCGCCAACCCGCCGGTGACCGAGTCGCCGTGGGCATCGGAGTACGCCAAGGTGAAGATGCTCAGCGACGACCTGCTGAACAAGGAGATCGTCGTCGAGGCCAAGTCCGACTTCGTCGTCGCGGGCTGGAACTCCGGTTTCAGCGACCAGCGCGGCATCACCCCGAAGATCCTGGACAAGCTCGGCATCCAGAGCTTCATGCACACGGAGAGCTGCTTCAACTACCCCGGATATCCGCAGAAGGTCACGCCGTTCAACGCGCTCTACAGCGACCTGGAGCGGCTCGGGAAGATCTTCCACGTCGAGAAGAAGGCCGATCAGGTCGTCGGGGACCTGAAGAAGCGCGTGGCGGCCGTCAAGAAGAAGGCGCCCAAGGGTGATCGGGTGCCGGTCTTCCTCTACGACTCCGGGACCGACCAGCCCTTCACCGCCGGCAGCCAGGTCCCGCCGAACGACATCATCAAGACGGCGGGCGGCCGGAACATCTTCGACGGGCTCGACGAGCGCTGGACGCAGGTCAACTGGGAGGCCGTCACCGAGGCCGAGCCCGAGGTCGTCATCATCTTCGACTACGGCGACCAGCCCGCGAAGAAGAAGATCGAGTTCCTGAAGAAGTCCCCGCACACCAAGGAGCTGCCCGCCGTCAAGAAGAACAACTTCTTCGTCCTCGACTACAACGAGGGCATCAGCGGGCCCCGCAACATCGACGGCCTGGAGAAGTTCGGGAAGTACCTGCGCGAGCTGAAGCGCTGACCCTGTTGCGGCTTGCCGGTTCAGCCCGCGAAGGGCGTGCCCGGCAGTCCCTGGCCCGCTGTCCGGCACCACCGAGCACCGACCCCGCCAGCGGGTGCGGGCGCTCCTGGCCGGCGGCGGGCGTGGTGATGTAGAGGTCGCGCAGGCCGGGGCCGCCGAAGGCGCAGGCGGTGGGCCGGGGCACCGGGAGGGCGATGACGCGGTCGAGCGTCGCTCGGGGGCGTAGCGGCGGACGGCTCCGCCGTTCCACAGGGCGATCCAGACGCAGCCGTCGGCGTCGACGGTGAGTCCGTCGGGGTCGCCCGCGCCGTCCTCGATCACGGCGAACGGGCGGCGGTTCCGCGCGTGCCGTCCGTCGAAGTCGAGGACGTCGACGCGGCGCGTGGGGCTGTCGGCGTAGTACATGAGCCGCCCGTCGGGGCTCCAGCCGGTGCCGTTGCTGACGGCGACGTCGCCGAGCGGTCCGGACTGTTCGGGTGACGGTGCGTCGGGGGCGACGCGGGTGAGGCCGCCGCCGCCCGGCGCCTCGTCGTAGCGCATGGTGCCCGCCCAGAGCGCGCCGTCGGGTGAGACGGCGGCGTCATTGCCGCGGCGGCCCGGTACGGGGTCGCGCACCAGCCAGGTGAAGGACGCGCCGCCCGGCCCGTACAGGCCGATCCCGTCCCGGAGGTTGACCACCAGGCCACCGCCCGCGCGGGGCTTGGCGGCGCCGACGTGCTGTTCGGTGGCCATGACGGTGCGGCGGCCGTCGCCGGGGGCGTACGTATGGACGCGGGAGCCGAGGATGTCGACCCAGACGAGGCGCTCGCCCGCCGGGTCCCAGGTGGGACCCTCGCCGAGCAGGGCGTGTTCGCGCACCGCCACCTCGTACGCGTACCTCTTGGGCGAGGCCGTCATCATGCGCCCCGGTGGCCCAAGCGGACGGAGAGGTCTCCGGCTCCCTTGGCGGCGAGGTCGGCCAGTTCCCGCTCGCGCTCCTCGCTCCAGCGGATCATCGGCACGGAGATGGACAGGGCGGCGACGACCCGGCCCGCGCTGTCGCGCACCGGCGCGGCAACGCAGCTGACGTCGGGGTTGGACTCCCGGTGCTCGACCGCGATGCCCCGCTCCCGGATGTCCGCGAGCGCGGCGGCCAGCTCGTCGGGGTCGGTGATGCTGGCGGGGGTCATCGCCGTGAACTCCCGCCCCTGGAGGCGCGCTTCGAGTTCCGGCTGTGGCAGCGAGGCGAGCAGCATCTTGCCGACGGAGGTGCAGTGCGCCGGGAGGCGGCGGCCCGCCGCGGAGACCATGCGCACGGCGTGGGTGGAGTCGACCTTGGCGATGTAGATGACGTCGGTGTCCTCCAGGATGGCGACGTGGACGGTCTCGTCGCAGGTCTCCGCGACCTCGCGGGCCACCTGCTGTCCCTCGGCCGCGAGGTCGAGCTGTTCTGCATAACGGCTGCCGAGCTGGTAGGTGCGTACGCCGAGGCGGTAGCGGCCCGGCTGGTCGGGGATCTGCGTGAGGTAGGAGCGGGCCGCCAGGGTGGTGAGCAGTTCGTGCACGGTGGTGCGCGGCAGTTGCAGCCTGCGGGTGACCTCGGGTGCGGAGAGCGTCCCGTCCCCTTCCAGGAAGAGTTCGAGTATGTCCAGCGACCTGGTCACCGCGGGAACCAGTCGTCCCATGAGGCCTCCCACCCTGAGCGTGAACCCGTGCGTCCGAAACTTCGGCCGCTGATCGGTATGACGAACACAGGTTAGGCATGGCGCCGTTCGCGGCGCAATGGCCGCCGGGGCCCGGCGGAGCGGCGGCGTCGGACTCGGCGGCCGGGCGGTTGGCACCAAGTCGCCGCAGGGGCCGCCTCAAGACCATTCCGCCCGAGCCATTGACACCTTCCGGCCACCACAAATAACGTCACGCCAGCATTTCGAACGTGTGACGAAATACCGAACAAGTCAAGGGACAACTGCCTTGCGCATCACGGGAATCAGCACGCATGTGGTCGGAACGCCCTGGCGTAATCTCACCTACGTCCAGGTCCACACCGACGAAGGCCTGACGGGCGTCGGCGAAACGCGGATGCTCGGCCACACCGACGCGCTCATCGGCTACCTCCGCGAGGCGGAGGCCAACCACATCAAGGGGTCGGACCCGTTCGCGGTCGAGGACCTCGTGCGCCGGATGAAGTACGGCGACTACGGCCGGGCCGGTGAGATCGTCATGTCCGGCATCGCGGTCATCGAGATGGCCTGCTGGGACATCAAGGGCAAGGCGCTCGGCGTCCCCGTCTGGCAGCTGCTCGGCGGCAAGGTCACCGACCGCGTCAAGGCGTACGCCAACGGCTGGTACACCACCGAGCGCACCCCGGAGGCGTACCACAAGGCGGCCCAGGGAGTCATGGAGCGCGGCTACCGCGCGCTGAAGATCGACCCCTTCGGCACCGGCCACTACGAGCTGGACCACGAACAGAGCCTGTACGCCGTGTCGTTGATCGAGGCCGTGCGGGACGCGATCGGCCCCGACGCCGAGCTGATGCTGGAGATGCACGGCCGCTTCTCGCCCGCCACGGCGATCCGCCTGGCCCGCGATCTCGCGCCGTTCCGCCCGGCCTGGCTGGAGGAGCCGGTGCCGCCGGAGAACCTCAAGGCCCTGGAGAAGGTCGCCGCGAAGGTGGACATGCCGGTGGCCACCGGTGAGCGCATCCACGACCGGATCGAGTTCCGGGAGCTGTTCGAGAGCCAAGCCGTGGACATCATCCAGCCGGACGTCGGCCACATCGGCGGCATCTGGGAGACCCGCAAGCTGGCGGCCACCGCCGAGACGCACTACATGCTGGTCGCCCCGCACAACGTGGGCGGGCCCGTCCTGACCGCCGCCTCGCTCCAAGTCGGTTTCACCGCACCGAACTTCAAGGTTCTGGAGCACTTCAACGACTTCGCGGACGCCGACATCAAGAAGGTCGTCAAGGGCGCGCCCCAGGTCGACCCGGAGACGGGTTGCTTCGAGCTGTCCCACGCACCCGGCCTCGGCGTCGAACTCGACACCGACGCGGCCGCCGAGTTCCCGCAGCAGCAGGCCCGTTTCGACCTGTGGGCCGAGGGCTGGGAGAAGCGGTCTCCTGGCGGGGCGGGGAAGTGAGCAGCCGTACGACGCGCGGCGACGGGCCGGGCACAGAAGCCCGCAGGGTCGACCGTCGTCGTCGACGGCCGGGTGAACACCGGCTGGTCAGCGGCGACGTCCCGGAGCCCGGCCCCGGTGAGGTCCTCGTGCGGGTGGCCGCCGCCGGGGTCTGCATGAGCGACCGCGAGGTGTACGACGGTCGTCTCGTCGCCGCGTACGTGCGCTACCCCGTGACGCCGGGCCACGAGTGGTCCGGGACCGTGGCGGCGGTGGGCGCGGGCGTCGACCCCGGCCTCGTCGGGCGCAAGACCGTCGCGGAGGGATTCCGGGCCTGTGGTGTCTGTGAGCGGTGCCGGTGCGGGGAGACCAGCCTGTGCACCGGCGGCTACGCCGAGACCGGGTTCACCGAGCCGGGCGCCTTCGCCGACCACCTCACCGTGCCCGCCCGGCTCCTGCACCCGCTGCGCGACGACGCCGACCTGCGCGCGGCGGCCCTCCTGGAGCCGTCCGCGGTGATCGCCGCCGCGGTGCGGGCGGGCCGCCCGACGCCCGGTGAGCGCGTCGCGGTGGTCGGCGCGGGCACCCTCGGCCTCCTCGCCGTACAGCTGCTCGCCGCGTCGAACCCCGCCGAACTGGCCGTCGTGGACCCGCGGGCGGCCCGCGGCGAGCAGGCGCGGGACTTCGGGGCCACCGCGGCCCTCTCCCCCGACGAGGCCCGGTCGGCGCACGGCCGCTTCGACCTGGTCGTGGAGACGGCGGGCGCGCCGACCACCGCCGCCTCGTCCTGCCTGCTCGCCCGCCGGGGCGGCCGGGTCGTGCTCACCGGCATGTTCACGCCGGGCGCGACCGGCATCGACCCGGTGCATCTGTCGCTGAGTCAGCTGGAGGTGCGGTCCGTGTTCGGGGCGCCGTCGTCGGCGTGGTCGGAGGCGGTGCGGGCGTTCGGGCTCGGGCTGCTGGACCCGGCCCCGCTGATCACGCACGAGTTCCCGCTGGAGCGGTTCGGGGAGGCCGTCGCGCTGGTCGGCGGGGGCGATCCGAAGGTCGGGAAGGTGCTGCTGCTGCCTTGAGTTCCCGCGGCCGCACGCGACCGGCCGCCCCACGCGCCGGAGCCGCCGATCGACACGGTTCCGCGCCATACAGCCCCCGCCGCACAACCCGCGCCACCCAACCCGTGCCGCACAGCCCGCGCCGGCTCAGCCCGCGCCACCCAACTCCGCG